>DASQAL010000080.1:0-51298 GCA_035635775.1 Candidatus Acidiferrum sp. | reverse complement strand
CTGCGGGTTGCGGAGGTCGAGCCGGCGGCCGAAGATGCGCTTGAAGCGGCGGGCCAGGACGATACGGTCGGGCACGGCGTCGGAGAGCGTCCGCCGGGCGCGCCGTCCCAACCCCCGGACGAGCGATCTCACGGTTCGGGTCATGCCGTCGCGGGGGGCAGCGTCAATTGGTCTCCCCAGTAGCGGTCGTAGGACTCGGGGATGAAGCGGCTCGTGCCGGCGGCGGGATGCCAGCTCAGCTCCTGGAAGATCGTGCGCCCTTCGACGCCGAAGAAGTCGACCCGGACGAAGGGCCACCCCCGCGACAGGCGGCGCGCGCAATCGGCCATCTCGTCGAAGTTGCTCGGCCGCTCCGTGATGTGTCCGCTGTCGGCGCGGTTCACGACGAACGGCGGCTTCTGCCACTGCAGGTCGAAGGTGTCGGTGCCCAGCTTGCCGGACGCCCGGTCCGTAGTGACCCGGAGGAAGCGAGGCTCGCCGTCGAAGCAGTGGAACGCGTACTCGGTCGGGCTACTCCACACGGGGTCGGTCAGGAGGCGCTCGCAGACGATGCGCGGCGTGATGTCCTTGTAGACCCACTCGCGGTTGTGCCAGTAGTGGCTGCGGCGCATCCAGGCCGCGAGCTGCCGCCTCGCGGCCTCTACGTCGAAGGTGGCCCGGTCCCGGCAGAACAGGTTCATGCGCCAGCCCCAGTTGACCTTGAGCACGAACGTGTCCGGGAGGCCGCTGAAGTCGATGTCGCCGACGCGGTCCCAGGCGCCATAGAGCTCGTTGAGGATGTGCGGGCCGACGCGCTCGGCCACGTAGGGCCGGACCGCGTACTTGTCGGCGAGCTGGCTCATGAGCGGCGGCCGGTAGTACAGCATCATCCAGTGGAGCTTCTCGTTGAGGGTCTGCGGGTTGCGGAGGTCGAGCCGGCGGCCGAAGATGCGCTTGAAGCGGCGGGCCAGCACCACGCGATCGGGGACGGCGTCGGCGAGGACGCGCCGGGCGCGCCATGCCAGTCCCCGGACGAGCCATCTCATCGTTCCGCTCATTCGGTCGCGCGGGGATTCTAGCACCTCGCCCGGTCGGCCGTCTGGTAGGATGGCAGCCCATGTGCGCCGTGGATCTCGGCCCGCACGTCTCGCTCGAGCGCATGAACCGCTTCCAGGAGCCGGAAGCGCGGCGGATCATCGGAGAGCTGGGGCTGCCCGCCGGCTCGCGGGGGCTCGACGTGGGGTGCGGCGTGGGCCTCTACGCGCTCTGGCTGGCCGAGGCGGTGGGCCAGGGCGGGCGGGTCGTGGCCATCGAGCCGGAGCTGGCCAAGGTGGAGGCGGCGCGCGCGCTCGTGGGCGGCGAAGCCGCCGGCGAGCGCCTCGAGTTCCAGCCGGGTGACGGCACCGCGATTCCCCTGCCCGACCGGAGCGTGGACTGGGTGTGGTGTGGGGACGTGCTGCACCACATCGTCGACACCGAGAAGGCCCTGCGGGAGTTTCTCCGGGTGGTCCGGCCGGGCGGCCGCATCATCGTCAAGGAGTCGCAGGTCTTCTCGGCCATGTTCCTGCCCGGCCACCCGGAGCTCGAGCGGCGGATCCAGCTCGCCGAGATCCGCCGCACGCTGGACGAAGGCGCGGGGCGCTCCTTCCAGGAGCGGCGGCAGACCACGCCCGCGTCCCTCCGCGCGGCCGGCCTCGCGAGCGTGACCATGCGTACCTACACCCTGGAGCGCCGCGCGCCGCTGGCCCCGGCCGATCACGGCTACATCCAGCACACCGTCTTCTCGCGCAACTGGGGCGATCGGCTGCGGGAGCTGTTGACTCCCGAGGACTGGCGGGAGCGGACCCGGCTCTGCGACGAGGGCTCGCCGGCCAACGTGCTGCGGAGCCCCGACTACTACTGCCTCTACCCCATCACGGTCTTCTCGGCCCGCCGGCCCGCCTGACGGCGCCTACTTGTTCGCCTCGGTGAGCACCTTGCTTTGCACGCCGAGGGCGCGGGCCAGCCGGCTGAGCGCCGAGGGCGAGAGGTTGACCGACTGCCCCGATTCCGCGAGCGTGATGTAGCTGAGCGCGAGCTGGGCGCGCTCGGCGAGCTGCGCCTGGTGAGGCCCTGGCGCTCGCGCGGCTCCCGCACCAGCGCGCCGAGCTTCTTCTCGCCGGGGCTCACAGCAGATCCGACGGCTCGACGTCGCGCGCGGCCAGCAGGCGCCGCAGGTGCTGGAGCGCGGTGGACTCGATCTGCCGCACGCGCTCGCGCGTGAGCCCCAGGCGCTGGCCGATGCGCGCGAGCGTCAGGGGCGCCTCGCCGCCCAGCCCGAAGCGCAGGGTCACCACCGTGCGCTCCCGGTCGGGCAGGTCCTGGAGCACGCCGGCCAGATCGGCCCGGGCGCGGAGCATGGCGGCCAGCCCGCTGCCCGCCGCCGCGTCCGGATCCTCCACCGTTTCGCCCAGGTTCCCCTTCCCGTCCTCGCCGGTGGGCTTGTCGAGCGAGACCGGCTGCTGGCGGAGGCTCTCGAGCTGCTCCAGCTCGCCCACCGGCCGGTTCATCACCGCCGCCACCTCTTCGAGCGTGGGCGCGCGGCCGAGTTTCTGGGTGAGCACGTTGCGCTGCTTCATGTACCGCGAGAGGAGCAGCTCCACGTGGACCGGCAGCCGGATCGTCCGCGCCTGGTTGGCGAGGGCGCGCACCACCGCCTGGCGGATCCACCAGGTGGCGTAGGTCGAGAAGCGCGTGCCGCGGTCGGGCCGGAACTTGCGCGCGGCGTGCAGCAGCCCGACATTGCCCTCTTCGATGAGATCGAGGAGGGAGAGCCCGCGGTGGAGATAGCGGCGGGCGATCCGGACCACGAGCCGCAGGTTGGCCTCGACGAGCCGCTTCGGGGCCTCGGCGTCGCCGGCCTGGACACGGCGGGCCAGCTCCTGCTCCTCCTCCGGGGTCAGCAGCTTGACCCGGGAGATCTCCTGCAGGTAGAGCGCGATCAGCTCGCGGCTGCGGTCACCCGCCTCGGGGGCCTCGGGCTTCTCGCCGAGCTCGGCGGGGTCCTTGTCCAGCAAGGCCTCGAGCGGCTCGTCGCCGTCCTCCAGCTCATCGGCCGTCTCGGGCTCCGAGGCCATGGTGCCCCCTCACTCGTGAGGGTCGTGTTCCGAGCTGGACGCGGCCACGTCGTCATCGAAGATCGGGCTCTGGTCGGAGGGGTCGAGCAGGTGGAGCGGGTTGTAGGCCTTGCCGCCGCGCCGCACCTCGAAGTGCACGTGGGGGCCGCTAGCGTGGCCGCTACGCCCCACCGTCGCGATCACCTGCCCGGCCTCGACGTCCTCCCCGACCTCGACCAGGTTCTTCTGGTTATGGGCATAAAGGGTGATGAAGCTGTCGCTATGCTGGATCTTCACTACCTGCCCATAGGCCCGGATCCAGCCGCTGTAGACGACGGTGCCGGGGGCGGCGGCGTAGATCTCCGATCCCATTTCGGCCGTGATGTCGATGCCGGCATGCCACCCCCGGGAGCGCTGGCCGAACGTGGAGATCACAGGGCCTTCCACGGGCCAGACCAGGGTGATGCGCTCGTCCCGGAAGTCGGGCGCGCCGAGCACCAGGGACGTCAGGACGCGCCGCGGGCCCACTCGCTTGATCAGGATGCCCTCGGCGTCGGGCTCCGTCCCGGGTGTTTCCCCGGCCGTGCTCTGGACGGGCGGCTGGCAGCCCGGCACGGACAGGCGCTGGCCCGACCGGAGGGCGTGGGGGTTCACGAGCTGGTTGGCGTCGATCAGGGCCGCGCGGGAGACGCGATGCCGGACCGCGATGCGGCTGATGGACTCGCCGCTCCGCACGGTGTGCGTGCACACCGCCGGCCTCGGCGCGATCTTGGGGGCGGCGGCGGTCTTCGGACCCGCGGCCTTCGCCGAGCCCCAGTGCGGGGCCGGGACGTTCTGCTGCGAGCTGGTGGGCCGGGCCTTCGCGGGCCTGGTCTGAGCAGGAGACACGGCGGCGAAGACAGGGAGGGTGAGGGCGAGGAGGACGGTGACGCGGAGTCCGCGGCTCACGGATCGAACCCCGCGTAGCGGATGGAGAACCCCGCGTAGCGCCCGGTCAGCGGCCGCCAGGTGACGGCCAGATGATCCACCCGCGCCAGCGGCGGGCCCTTGCCCAGGTCGTGCATGAGCTCCTCGATGAGGTCGCGCCCGCCTTCCACGCGCACGCGCACCTTCCCATCCTTCAGATTCATCACGTACCCGGCGAGGCCCAGCGAAGCGGCCTTGCGCTGGACGTAATCGCGGTAGCCGACTCCCTGCACCCGGCCTTCGACGACGATCTCGGCGGCGCTGCGCAGTCCCGTGACACCCATCCCGACTCCGACAACGGCTCGAGAAGAAAAATGGTCGGGGCGACTGGATTTGAACCAGCGACCTCCTGCTCCCGAAGCAGGCGCGCTACCAAGCTGCGCTACGCCCCGTCCGTAACCCTCACACCCAGGGTCTCACGATTCCCAGGCATATTTGCCCACGAGCTTCACGAACACGCACCCGGAATCCCGGGTCACCCGCATCACCCCCTGCACCTTGTCGATCACCTCGAGCGTCTGGTTGGCCGCGTCACCCACCGGCATCACCATCCGCCCGCCTTCCGCCAGCTGCTCGAACAGGGGCGGCGGCACCGACGGCCCGCCCGCCGCCACCAGGATGCGATCGAACGGCGCCTCGTCCGGCCATCCGAGCGTCCCGTTGCCCGCCCGCACCCACACATTGCGGTACCCGAGCCCTTCCAGTGTCTCGCGCGCCCGCACGGCCAGCCGCGGCAGGCGCTCCATCGTGCACACCCGCGCCGCCAGCTCCGCGAGCACCGCGGCCTGGTAGCCGCACCCCGTGCCCACCTCGAGCACCTTCTCGCGCCCGCTGAGCCGCAGCAGCTCGGTCATGCGGCCCACGATGAAGGGCTGCGAGATCGTCTGCCCTTCCCCGATCGGCAGCGGGTGGTCCCCGTAGGCCCGATCGCGCAGCGCCTCGTCCACGAACACGTGGCGCGGCAGCCGCCGCATCACCTCGAGCACCCGCGCGTCGGCGACCCCGCGCCCGACGAGCTGCTCGTCCACCATGCGCTCGCGCTCGCGCGCGAAGCGCGGCGTGCTCACTGCTTCCGCTTCTTCTTCAGCACGGCGTTCAGGGCGCCTTCCCACTCGCCCATGCGGCCCAGCGCGCCGTGGTGCGTCAGGTCCAGGTGCAGCGGCGTCACCGACGCGAACCCGGCGTGCACCGCCGCGATGTCCGCGCCCGAGTCCTCCGCCCACTCCGGCGGGCCCGCCCCGATCCAGTAGTACGGGCGCCCGCGCGGATCCACCTCCCGGATCACCTTCTCGCGGTAGATCCGGTGGCCGAGCCGCGTGAGCCGGATGCCCTTCACCGCGCCCCGCGGCACGTTCACGTTCAGCAGCGTCTTCGCGGGCAGCCCCTCCACCAGGAGTCGCGTGGCCACCGCGAGGGCCACCGGCCCCGCGCCGTCGAAGCCCTCCGCGTCCGGGTCCGCCTGCGATACCGCCAGCGACGGCACCCCCAGCAGCGTGCCCTCCATCGCCGCCGCCACCGTGCCCGAGTACGTCACGTCGTCGCCCAGGTTCGTCCCGTGGTTCACGCCGGCCGCCACCAGCACCGGGGGCTCCGGCAAGAGCCCGAGCACGGCCAGGTTCACGCAGTCCGACGGCGTGCCGTTCACCGCGAACTTCCGCTCCGCGACCCGGTCCACCCGGAGCGGCCGGTGCAGCGTGAGGGCGTGACCCACCGCGCTCTGCTCCCGATCCGGCGCGACCACGTACACCTCGCCGAGCGCGGCGAGGGCGTCCGCGAGAACCTGGAGCCCGCGCGCGTGAATCCCGTCATCGTTGGTGACAAGAATCACGGGCGCCATGTCGATTGAAATTGGTCGGGGCGACTGGATTTGAACCAGCGACCCCTTGACCCCCAGTCAAGTGCGCTACCGGGCTGCGCCACGCCCCGACCCAACCGGCATTGTACGGGCAGGATCGGGCAAACTCAAGACGAGCGGCCGGGTCGGGAGGTGGCGAGCCGCTGGCGGATGGCCTGGAGCCGGGTGCGGGTGCGGCGGATCACCTCTTCCAGCGTGGCCCCGCGCAGCCCGAGGTCCATCTGGTCGAGGCCGCGCGCTTCGCCGCGGAGCCGCTTCTTGGCCCCTTCGAGGGTGAGGCGCTCGTCGTAGAGCAGCGACTTGATGCGGAGGACCAGCTCGAGGTCGGGCTTGCGATACAGGCGCTGGCCGGCCGGGTTCTTCTTCGGCCGGAGCAGCTTGAACTCGGACTCCCAGTAGCGGAGCACGTATGCGGGGATCTCCGTGATCGTCTCGACTTCTCCGATCCGGTAGTAGAGCTTGTCAGGAACCGTGCTCATGCCCCCGCGAGCCTCCGGCTAGACGTTGATCCGGAGCTTCAAACCCTTGCTCGGCTTGAACGTCAGCACCTTGCGCGCGGTGATCTCGATGCTGTCGCCCGTCTGGGGATTGCGGCCGCGGCGCGACGCCTTCTGGCGGATCCGGAAATGGCCGAACCCGACGATCTTCACGTCCTCCCCCTTTTCGAAGCAGCGGAAGATGATGTCGAACAGCGATTCGACCACGGAAGCCGACTGCCGCTTGGACAGCCCGTGGGCCGCCACCGCATTGATCAGATCGTTCTTGGTCAGCGCCGTCACCTCCCCTCGTCGGTTTACTTGACCGGGCCCGAGGTCACGAAGCCCGTATGGCCCTTGCCCTGCAATTCCTCGCGCGCCGCGACGGCCCGCGAGCGATCCGGGTAGCCGCCCACGCGCACGACGTGCAGCGGCTCCTCGCGGGTGACGCGCGTCACCTGCGGCGAGAAGCCCTCGGCGCGCAGCTTCCGGGCCAGGCCCTCGGCGTTGCCACTTTCCTTGAACGCGCCCACCTGCACCCAGTAGTTGCCGCTCGAGGCCGCCGGCTTCGCCGCGCTCTTGCTCGGCGTCACCGCCGCGGTGCGCTCGGGCGCCTTCGTCTTCTCGGCCGCCTTGGGCGCGCTCGCGGGGGGCATCTCCGGGCGCGCGGGGGCCGGCGCCGGGCTGCTGACCGCGGGCGGCGGCTGGACGGCCGGCGTCGGCGCCGCCGCGGGGGGCGGCGCAACGGGCGGGGCCGCTGCGCTCGGAATCTGGCTCACGGGTGGTGTCGCGGGCGGCGGCGTGCTGGGCACCGGCACGAGCGTGGAGGACGGCTCGCTCGGCTTCGATATCACCTTCGGCGGCGGCGTCGGCTCGAACCAGCCACCGATCAGCGGCACCGCGATGACGCCGACCACGGCGAGGACGAGAAGAACGAGCACGGCGCGGAACCAGCCGGTCGCGAAGATGCTGCGCTGGCCGTACTCTTCCTGCTCTTCGTCTTCCAGAAAATCGTCCTGCTCGGGGCGCTCTGGGCTCACACGCTAAGTCCTCGCTGACTGCTCGGTGGTGAAAGGCTACGCATGTTATAGCACCAGTGCCGGGGGGGCTCAACCGAAATCACTAGGGGTTCTGCCTAGTTAGGCACCGCCGGCTCAGGCGCGGCGACGCGCCCGCCCGGGCCGGCCGGCCCCCCGCCCGCCCGCCTTGCGAGCGCCGCGGCCGGTGGACATACGAAAGAGCAGCCGGAGCGGCGAGCCCGCGAAGCCGTGGGCGTGCCGCAGCGAGTTGATGATGTAGCGCTCGTAGGAGAAGTGGATGCTGTCCGGCAGGTTCACGCGGATGGCGAAGGTGGGCGGCGACACCGCGACCTGCTGCGCCGACTGCACGCGCAGGGGGATGCCGCGGGCCGACATCGGCCGTCGCTCCACCGCGTGGCGCAGCGTGGCCAGCACCTCGCCCGGCTGCAGCCGCTTCTGCGCCTCCGCGGCCACCACGTCCACCTGATCGAAGAGATCGCGGAGCCCGAGCCGCGTCACCGCGGAGGTGAAGCAGATGGGCGCGTGCTCGAGGAAGGGCAGCCGCTCGTGGACCTGCCCGGTGACGTCGGCCCGCTGCACCATGCCGGGCGGGACGAGGTCCCACTTGTTCACCGCCACCACCACCGCGCGGCCCGCGTCGTTGGCGTAGCCCGCGATGTGCGCGTCCTGCGCGGTCACGCCCTCGGAGGCGTCCATGACCAGCACCGCCACCTGGCACCGCTCGAGGCTCTTGAGCGCCATCACCACCGCCAGCTTCTCGAGGGCCTCGGTCACCTTGCCCTTGCGGCGGATGCCCGCGGTGTCGATGAGCAGGTAGGCACGGTCCCGGAAGGTCAGCGGCGTGTCCACCGCGTCGCGCGTGGTGCCGGGCAGGTCGTGCACCAGCACGCGCTCGTGGCCGAGCACCGCGTTGACCAGCGACGACTTGCCGACATTCGGGCGCCCGATGATCGCCACCCGGGTGCCTTCCGTCGTGGTCTCGGGCGCGACGGCGGGCGCGCGGTCCCGGCAGGCCTCGAGCAGCTCGGCCACGCCGCGGCCGTGCTCGGCGGAGACGGTGAGCACCGGCGCGAAGCCCAGGCGGTAGGCGTCGCCCAGCGGGGTGTCCTGGCCCGCCGCGTCCACCTTGTTGACCGCGAGCAGCGCCGGCCGGCCGGACTTTCTCAGGATCCCGGCGATCTCCTCGTCGAGGCCGGTGATGCCGGCGCGGCCGTCCACCACGAAGACGAGCAGGTCGGCATCGTCCACCGCCTGCAGCACCTGCCGGCGCACGCCCTGGACCAGATCGGACGCGCTGCTCGGATCGAAGCCGCCGGTGTCCACGACGGTGGCCTGCCAGCGCTCGAACACCGCGGTGCCATAGAGGCGATCGCGCGTGACCCCGGGGACGTCCCGCACGAGCGAGCGGCGCCGACCGATGAGCCGGTTGAAGAGCGTGGACTTGCCCACGTTCGGGCGGCCCACGATGGCGATGATCGGGCGCAGCACGTGCGGCGTCGGCTCCCCGGCCGGCCCCTACCGGCCCAAGACGGCGGCCAGGAGGGCCGGGGCGTCGGGCTCGACGGCGGTGACGGGCGTCCCGAGCGAGGCGGCCAGGTCGGCCGGCGTGAGGTCGTCGAGGAAGACGCCCGCCCCGTCGCGGATCGCCACCGCGGGGACCAGCACCTCGTCGCCCAGCTCGCGGCCGGCGGCCCGCGCCTGCTCGAGCTGGATTTGGATGTCGCGGCCCGTGAGCAGCCCGGCCACCCCGATGCCGCGGCCGAAGAACTCGTTGGCGACGGCCACGAGGCTCGTGCGGAGGCCGTCCACCACGACCCGCTCGAGCAGCGCGCGCATCCGCGGCGCGAACATCTCGCCGGTCACCACGGTCACGTGCCGCGGGCGCGCCAGGCGGGCGGGCCGGCGGCCCACCGCGCGGGCGAAGGCGTCCTCGAAGCGGCGCACGAGGCCGATGCCGTCCTCGGCCACCGCGAAGCCCTCGTACTCGCGCGCGCCGGGCAGCGGGAGCCCCGCCTGGAGGTACAGCTCGTCGGCGCCCCAGACGAAGCGGGTGCCGAGCGTGTCGCGGAACTCGCGCTGCCAGATTTCGATGGCGCGCACGAGCGCGCGTGCCTCTTCCGGCGTCACCGGCCGCAGATCGGGGAGCCGCTCGCGGTGGCGCGTGAGCCCGACCGGCACCACCGCGGTGGTCGGCACCGCGGGATGAAGCCGGGCCAGCTCGTGCACGGTGCGGTCGAGGTGCCGGCCGTCGTTCCAGTCCGGGCAGAGCACGATCTGCGCGTGCATGGCGATGCCCGCCTTGGCGAGCCGCTCCATCACCGGCAGCAGCTCGCGGCGCACCCGTGGCCGGCCCAGGAGGGCGTGGCGCAGCTCCGGGTCGGTGGCGTGCACCGAGACGTAGAGCGGCGAGAGGCGCTGCGCCTCGATGCGCTCGAGCTCGGCCTCCTCCAGATCCGTCAGCGTGATGTAGTTGCCGTGGAGGAACGAGAGCCGGAAGTCGTCGTCCTTCACGTACAGGCTCTTGCGCATCCCCTTCGGAAGCTGGTGGATGAAGCAGAACACGCACTTGTTGGCGCAGGTGGCGATCTCGGCCGGGCGCGGGGCCTCGAGCTGGAGCCCGAGTCCCGAGCCGCTGCGGCGAAGCCGCGCCGTCCGCGCCCGCCCCTCCCGCTCGACCGAGAGGCGCAGATGCTCCTCGCCCGCGTGGAAATGGAAGTCGATCACGTCGCGCAGCGGGGCGCCGTTGATGGTGAGGATCCGGTCGCCGGGGCGCAGGCCGGCCCGGGCCGCCGGGGTCCGCGCCGTCACCGCGGCCACCACCACGCCCGCTCCTGTCGCGGCCGGCCGGCGGGCCACGGTCAGACGCGCCCGCCCACGGAGGTGGGTGTCTCGAGCTGCTTGAGTCCCCGGATGAGGTACTGCAGGCCCGAGGTGATCGTGAACCCGGCCGTCACCCAGGCCAGGAGCTTCGTGACGAACACCGGGACGAGCTGGAAGTAGACCGACGCCATGGCCGCGAGCACGGTGAGCATCTGGAAGACGGTGGACATCTTGCCGATCCGGGTCGGCGCCGGATGCACGGTGCCCCCGGCCACGTGGATGACCAGCACGCCGATGCTCAGCACGACGTCACGGCTCACCACCACCGCGGTGATCCAGAACGGAATCACCTTGAGCCAGGTCAGCGTCACGAAGCCCGAGGTGAGCAGCAGCTTGTCGGCCATCGGATCGAGGAAGGCCCCGAGCCGCGTCTGGCGACCCTGGATGCGGGCGATGTAGCCGTCCAGCAGGTCGGTGAGGCTGGCCAGGCAGAACACGAGCAGCGCCAACCCCGCCCGCCGGTAGACGAGCAGGGTCACGAAGACCGGGATCAGCAGGATGCGCAGTATCGTGAGCCAGTTGGGAAGTCCCATGGAACGGTCCGCGAGGGCCGAGGCCCGATTGTAGCACCGCTTCAGGGGCTAGCTGGTGATCCGGAACCCCTCGAGTGAGGCCAGCCGCCGCCGCGGCAACTCGACTTCCAGACGAATTCCTTCCGGCTCGTCGCGGCGCGAGAGCACGCGGCCGCGCTCGTAGCAGGCGGCCAGCGCGGGCCCGTCGGCGTACGGGATGCGCAGGGTGAGCCGCACCACCCGCGGCCGGAGCGCCTCGTCCAGCCGCGTGAGCAGCGCCTCGACTCCCTCCCCGGTGCGGGCCGAGATCGCGACGCCGTCGAAGCGGGCGAGCAGCGCGCGGGCCGCCCCCGGCTCGAGCCGGTCCATCTTGTTGAGGGCCACGACCATGGGGCGCCCCATGAGCTCGAGCTCGCCGAGGAGCGCCTCCACCGCCTGGACCTGGTCGTCGACCCCGGGATGGCTCGCGTCCACCACGTGCACCAGCACGTCGGCCTCGGTCAGCTCCTCCAGCGTGGCCTTGAACGCGGCCACGAGCTGGGTGGGCAGCTTGCGGATGAAGCCCACCGTGTCGGTCAGGATGAACGAGGCGTGGGTCGGGTAGGACACGAGGCGGGCCGTCGGATCCAGCGTGACGAAGAGCTGGTCGGCCGCGACGCGGTCGGCGCCGGTCAGCCGATTGAGCAGGGTGGTCTTGCCCGCGTTGGTGTAGCCGACGAGGGCGACCACCGGCACGCCCGCCGCCTTGCGCCGGTCGCGCAGGAGGCGCCGGTGCACCCGCACGCGCTCGAGCTCGTCCCGGATCTTCTGGATGCGATGGCGGATGATGCGCCGGTCGGACTCGATCTGCATCTCGCCCGGCCCCCGCGTGCCGATGCCGCCGCCGGTGCGCTCCAGATGCTTCCATTGCCCCACGAGCCGGGGCAGCAGGTAGGAGAGCTGGGCCAGCTCCACCTGGAGCTTGCCCTCCATGGTGCGGGCGCGCTGGGCGAAGATGTCGAGGATGAGCGCGGTGCGGTCGATCACCCGCACGCCGAGCGAGCCGCCGAGGTTGCGCTCCTGGATGGGCGAGAGCGAGTCGTCGGAGATCATCAGGTCGGCCCCCTCGCGCTTCGAGAGCGTCTTGATCTCCTCGACCTTCCCCTTGCCGAAGTAGAGGCCGGGGGTCGGCGCGCGCCGGTCCTGGGTCGCCCGGCCCACCACGAGGGCGCCGGCCGATTCGGCGAGGCGGCCGAGCTCGTCGAGACTCTCCTCCACCACCACCCGCGGCTGGGTCGGTCGCCGCAGGGCCGCCAGCACCGCCTTCTCGCGGGACTTCACTCGATCAGCCCCTCCCGTGTGATGTGCTTGTGCACCGCTTCGGCGGCGCCCTCCACCCCGCCCGCGCCGTCCACGTCGATCCAGCGGATCTCCGGCTCGCGCTGGAACCACGTCATCTGCCGCTTGGCGTAGCGGGTGGTGTCGCGGATCATGAGCCGCAACGCTTCCTCCTCCGTCATCTGCCCACGCAGCGCCCGCGCGAGCTGCCGGTAGCCGATGCCGTCCATCGGCGGCCGCGCCTCCTCGTGGCCGGCCTCGAGGAGGCGCCGGACCTCGTCCATCATGCCACGGGCCAGCATCGTGCGCGCGCGCTCCGCGAGGGCCGCGTTCAACGCCGGCCGCGCGCGCCCGAGCCCGATCATGACAAGGCGCCACGCGCCGTCGGTGCCGGCCCACTCGCCCGCCCCGGTGTCCCTCGTGACCCGGCCGGCCCCGGCGTGGACCTCGAGCGCGCGGACCACGCGGACGCGATCGTTGGGATGCAGGCGGCGCGCGGCGTCGGGCGCCACCGCGGCGAGCCGGGCGTGCAGCGCGGGCGCTCCGTGCTCGGCCGCGAAGCCTTCGAGGGTGGCCCGCAAGGTGGGATCGGCGGGCGGCGCGGGCGCCAGGCCCCGCAGCAGCGCGCGTACGTAGAGGCCGGTGCCGCCGACCACGACGGGCAGGCGCCCGCGCCCCTGCACCGCCGCGATGGCGGCGAGCGCGTCGGCGCGAAAGCGGGCGGCGTGGTAGCGCTCGTCGGGATCCACGACGTCGATCAGATGATGCGGCACCGCCGCGCGCTCCTCCGCGGTGGGCTTGCCGGTGCCGATGTCCATGCCGCGATAGACCTGGCGGGAGTCCGCGCCGACGACTTCCATGGCGATCTGCCGGGCGAGCCGCACCGCCACCGCGGTCTTGCCGACGCCGGTCGGCCCCACCAGCACGAGCAGCGGGGGCCGGCTCACCACGTGCGCCCCAGCTCCCGTTTTATGTCGCGCAAAGACAAGCGGCTGACGATGGGCCGGCCGTGGGGGCAGAAGTACGGCGTCTTCGTGACGGCCAGATCCGCGATGAGCCGCGTCATCTCCTCGCGCTGCAGCGGCGCATGGGCCTTGATCGCCGCGTGGCAGGCCACGAAGGACAGCGCGCGGTGCAGCAGCGGCTGAGGCTCGCCCTTGCGCGGACGGTTGACGTCCTCCACGAGCGCCTCGATGAGCCGCCGTGGCTCCTGCCCTCGGAGCAGCGCGGGCACCGCGCGCAGCACGACCGTGGAGCCGCTCCAGCCCTCGAGCCGGAAGCCCAGGCCCTCGAGCGTCTCGGTCCACTCCTGGACGAGCGCCGCCTGACCCGCGCCCAGCTCGACCGGCTGCGGAAAGAGCAGCTCCTGCGAGGCCAGCGGGCCCGCGTCCAGATCGCCCAGCAGCCGCTCGAACAGCACGCGCTCGTGCGCCACGTGCTGATCCAGGAAGAAGACCTCGTCGTCCGTTGCCGATACCACGAACGTGTCTTGGAGCTGGCCGATGACGTTCCCGAAGTTGGCGGTTGTGAACTGTGCCGGGGGCTCGTGGAAGAGTCGGGTCTGGGCGTCAGGGGCACGGTTGTCCGCGGACTGGGGGAGTGCGGGGGCCATTTCTGGGCCCCCGCTTTCAATAGAGAAGCTTCCGGTGGCATCGCCTGACGCGCGGTCATCGGTCAGGGCATGCCCGCTGAGGCCGCGTTGGGGCTGGACGACCTGGGCTTGGTGGAGCGCGTCCTTCACGGCGCGGTAGAGGATCTCCTGGATCTGGCGCGGGGAGCGGAAGCGGACCCAGGCCTTGGTCGGGTGGACGTTGACGTCGACTTCCTGAGGCGGCAGCTCGAGGTGCAGCACCGCGACCGGAAACTGGTCGCGGGCCAGGAGCGGCCGGTAGGCCTCGATCAGGGTCTGGCTGAGCTGGGTGTCGCGCACGGGGCGGCCGTTGACGATGAGCACGATCTCGTCGCGGTTGCCGCGGGCGAGCTGGGGCGGCGCGATCAGGCCCGAGACCGCGAAGGGGCCGTCCTTGCGCTCCACCTCCAACAGCTTGCCCGCGCGCTCGAAGCCCCACAGCGCCCCGATGCGGTCGCGCAGGCTCCGGGCGCGCGGCGCCCCGAGGGCGGGCCGGCCGTTGTGCGAGACGCGGAAGTGCACGTCCTGGTGCGCGAGGGCAATCGCCTCGAGCAGGCGCAGGGCCGCCGCCAGCTCGCTCTGGGCGCTCTTCATGAACTTGAGGCGCGCCGGCGTATTGAAGAAGAGATCCTGCGCCTCCACCGTGGTGCCCGCGGGCGCCGCCACCAGCAGCTTCTCGTTGACGGTGCCGCCCTCGCCGCGCACCAGGGTGCCGGTGTCCACGCCGCGCGGGCACGACAGCACCGAGAAGCGGGTGACCGCGCAGATGGCGGGCAGCGCCTCGCCCCGGAAGCCCAGGGTGGTGATGGCGTCGAGATCGGCGTCGGTGGCGAGCTTGGAGGTGGCGTGCCGCAGCAGGGCCAGGTCCACCTCGTCGCTCGACATGCCGACGCCGTCGTCGGTGACGCGGATGAGGGCGCGGCCCGCGTCGCGCAGGTCCACCGTCACCTGGGTGCACCGCGCGTCGAGCGCGTTCTCCACCAGCTCCTTCACCACCGAGGCGGGCCGCTCCACCACCTCGCCCGCCGCGATCTTGTTGACGAGGTGATCGGGCAGCCGCCGGATGCGCGAGGGGCTCATGGGCGCGACTTGAGCCGCTGCTGCCAGTCCGCGAGCAGGTTCAGCGCCTGCAGCGGGGTCACCGCACCCAGGTCCAGCGCGGCCAGCTCGCGCAGGAGCGGATCGTGGGTGGGCGGGAAGAGGCCGAGCTGGGCCGGTCCGGCCGCGGGCGGCTCGGGCGCCACCGCCGACTGCAGCTCGCTGCGCTCGCGCTCGAGCTCGCCCAGGATGGTCTTGGCCCGCGCGATCACGGCCGGCGGCAGCCCGGCCAGCCGCGCCACCTGGATGCCGTAGGAGCGGTCGGTGCCGCCCGGCCGCACCTTGTGCAGGAAGATGATCTCGTCGTTCCACTCCCGGACCGCCACGTGGAAATTGTGCACCCGCGGCAGCCGCTCGGCCAGCGCGGTCAGCTCGTGGTAGTGCGTGGCGAAGAGCACCTTGGCCCCCCGGCCGCGCTCGTGCAGCTCCTCGGTCACCGCCCACGCGATCGCGAGGCCGTCGAAGGTGGAGGTGCCGCGCCCGACCTCGTCCAGGAGGATCAGGCTCCGCTCGGTCGCGTGGTGCAGGATGCTGGCCGTCTCGACCATCTCCACCAGGAACGTGCTCTGCCCGCGCGCCATGTTGTCCTGCGCGCCCACGCGGGTGAGGATGCGGTCGACCAGCCCGACGCGGGCTTCCCTCGCCGGGACGAAGCTCCCCATCTGGGCCATGAGGGTGAGCAGGGCGACCTGCCGCATGAACACGCTCTTGCCGCTCATGTTGGGGCCGGTCAGGATCATGATCTGGCGGCCCGCCGGATCGAGGGCCACGTCGTTGGGCGTGAACGGCGCGCCGCCCGCCTCCAGCACCGGATGACGGCCGTCCACGATCTCGAGCGCGAAGCCGTCGTCCACCTGGGGCCGCACGTAGCCGCGCTGGTGGGCCACCTCCGCGAGCGACGCGAGCGCGTCGAGGCTCCCGACCGCGCGCGCGGAGCGCAGCAGCGGGCCGGCCGCCGCCGCGACCTCCGCGCGCACCTGGCCGAACAGCTCGAACTCGAGCCGCCCGATGCGCTCCTCGGCGCCGAGCACCCGGCTTTCGTACTCCTTCAGCTCGGTGGTGACGTAGCGCTCCGCCCCCACCAGGGTCTGCCGGCGGAGGTAATCGGGCGGCACCTTGGCGCCGTGCGCGTTGCTCACCTCGATGGCGTAGCCGAAGACGCGGTTGAAGCGCACCTTGAGCGAGGGGATGCCGGTGCGCTCGCGCTCCCGCTGCTCGAGCGAGGCGATCCACTCCTTGCCCTGCCGCGCGGCCTGCTTGAGCTCCCGGAGGTCCGCGCTCCAGCCCTCCCGGATGAGGCCGCCCTCCTTCAGGGTCAGCGGGGGCTCGTCCTCCAGCGCCGCTTCAAGGAGTTTCTGAAGGTCAGGCAGCGGAGTGATCTCCTCGGCGAGCGTCCCCAGAAGGGCGCCGTCGAGGGCTCCCAGCGCCTCCGCCAGCCCGGGCAGGCCGCCCAGGAAGCCCCGCAGGGCGATGAGGTCGCGGGCGTGGGCCACGCCCAGGGCCGCGCGGCTGGTGAGCCGCTCCAGGTCCCCCACGCCCTCCAGACGCCTGCGCAGGGCGTCCCGGGCGGCCGGGGTGTCCACCAGCGCGGCCACCGCCTCCTGCCGGCGGACGATGGCCTCGCGGTCGAGCAGCGGGCGGAGCATCCACTGGCGGAGCAGCCGGGCGCCCATCGGCGTGGTGGTGGCGTCGAGCGTGGCGAAGAGCGAGCCCCGGCTCGTGCGCTCCTGGGCCGTCTCGAAGAGCTCGAGCGTGGCCACCGCGGTCGGATCGAGCAGCATCGCCTCGCCGGTCACCAGACGCTGGATCCGCGTGAGATGCGCCAGCGACTCGCCCTGGGTCTCGCGCAGGTAGGCGAGCGCGGCCCCGGCCGCCTGCAGCCCGGCGGTGAGGGCGCCCACGCCCAGGGCGTCGAGGCTGGCCCCGCGGAAGTGCGACTCGAGCATCGCGCGCGCGGCCCGGGCCCCGAAGGCCCCGCCGTCCACGCGGGTGACCGGGACACCGGCGGGAGCCCAGCGCGCGACCCACGCCGGGTCCGCGCTCTTGGCCAGCAGCAGCTCCGCGGGGCGCCGCAGGAGCGCGACCTCGAGGAGCGCCTCCCCCGCCCCGGGCTCCTCGCCCACCCAGAAGTCGCCGGTCGACACGTCCACGAGGGTGACCCCGACCGCGGAAGCGGACGCGTGCGCGGCGAGCAGGAAGTTGTTGCGGGCGCCGTCGAGGAACTGGGTGTCGGTGATCGTCCCCGGGGTGATGACCCGCACGACTTCTCGACGGAGGATCTTCCGCGTCCCGCCGGGCTCCTCGAGCTGCTCGCACACCGCCACCTTCTGGCCCGCGCGGATGAGGCGGGCGATGTAGCCGTCGGCGGCGTGATGCGGGATGCCCGCCATGGGAATCGCCCCCTCGCCCTTCTGTCTGGAAGTCAGCGTGAGCTGGAGGAGGCGCGAGGCGGTCTGCGCGTCCTGGAAGAAGAGCTCGTAGAAGTCGCCCAGGCGAAAGAGCAGCAGGTAGTCCGGGAAGCGGCGCTTCAGCTCCCCGTACTGTCGCATCATCGGCGTCAGCTCGGCGGGGCTTTCCCTCACGTGGAGGCGAGCGCGGCGGCCAGCCGATCGTATGTCGTCTCGAGGGATTCGGGCAGCACCCGCGTCTCGCCGATGATCGGCATGAAGTTGGTGTCGCCGCTCCAGCGCGGCACGAGATGGATGTGCAGGTGGTCGAGTACGCCCGCCCCGGCCACGCGTCCCTGGTTCAGGCCCACGTTGAAGCCGTCGGGATGATACGCGGCGTCGAGCGCGCGCGTGGCCTTCTGGATGAGGGCCATCGCCTCGGCCAGCTCTTCCGCGGTAGCGGTCTCGATCGAGCCGACGTGGCGGGTGATGACGGCCATGAGATGCCCGGAGGCGTACGGGAAGGCGTTCAGGATCAGGAAGGCCAGCTTGCCGCGGTGGAGGATCAGCGATCGGCGGTCGTCACCGGCGCTCAGAGTCGAGCAGAAGACGCACGCGCCCTCGGGGTTCCCGGCGGTCGACACATAGGACATCCGCCAGGGCGCCCAGAGCCGCTCCACGCGATCTACGTGTTGACGAGCTCGCGGAGGCGCTTGCCGACTTTGAAGAAGGGCACCCGCTTCTCGGGCACGCTGACGCTGTCGCCGGTCTTCGGATTGCGTCCCTTGCGGGAGTTCCGGTGGCGGATGCGGAAGCTGCCGAAGCCGCGCAGCTCGACCTTGTCCCCCTTGCCCAGCGCGTCCGTGATGTTGTCGAAGACGGTGTTGACGATGAGCTCGGTTTCCTTCTTGGTCAAGCTCGCCACCTTGGCCACTTCCTCGATCAATTCCGCTTTCGTCATGGGCGACTCCCTTTAGAGGGCCGGCGCGGACAGGCTATCGACGACGAGACCGTACCACGGCACGTGAAAGTTTGTCAAGCAACCTGGGTAGTTAGCCGACACCCCGCGTACCGGGGCGGGCTAGGGCATGAGGTACAGCGGCGTCCGGAGGGTCTCCATCGCGGGCAGCATGCGCGAGACCGGGCCCAGACCCCACTCGTTGCGCAGCAGCTCGCGAAGCGAGAACCGACGCCGCGGATACACCACCTTGGGCTTCGGGGGCAGGCCTGCCATCTTCGCGGCGGCCTCGATGGCGTCCTCCAGCCCGCCCAGATCGTCCACCATCTTGAGCCCGTGCGCCTGCCGCCCCGAGTAGATCCGCCCCTCCGCGAACGCGCGCACCGCCTGCGGATCGAGCCCGCGGCCTTCCGCGACCGCGGAGATGAACTGGTCGTAGACGTCGTCGAGGAGGGCCTGGAGGATCCGCCGCTCCTCCGGGGTCATGGCCCGCGCGAAGTTGCCCACATCCTTGTAGGCGCCCGCCTTGACCACCACATACTCCACGCCCACCTTCTTGAGCAGGCCCTCCACGTTGGCGAGCTGCATCACGACGCCGATCGACCCGGTCAGCGTGCCGGGGCTGGCGAAGATGCGGTCGGCGGACACCGCCACGTAGTAGCCGCCGGAGGCGGCGACCGAGCCCAGGGAGGCGACCACCGGCTTCTTGGCCTCGCGCAGCCGGCGCACCGCGGTGAAGATCTCCTGGGTGGGCGCGACCACGCCGCCCGGGCTGTCGATGCGGAGCACCACCGCGCGCACCGCGGGGTCGTCGCGGTACTCGCCGAGCGTGCGGATGATCGCCTCGGTGTCGAGGCCCCGATCCGCCCCCACCCCGATGACGCCCTGCACCTCCACGACGGCCACCTTGGCGCCGCCGGGCAGGCCGTCGTCGGAAACCGTCAGGAGGAGCCAGACCGTGAAGACGAACAGCGCGAGGACTCCCACCCCCGCGCCCAGGGCGATGAGGGCGACCCGGCCGCGTGAGGCCACCCGGGCTTACTCCTCCTCGTCGTAGTCGTCGCCACCGCGACGCTTGCGGCCCTTGTGCCCCCGGCCTCGCCCGGCGTCCGTCTGCGCCGTCTCCTCGATCACCGCGGCCAGCTCCTTCAGCGAGAGGCCGATCCGCCGCTCGGTGGGATCCACCCGGATCACCATGAGGGTCAGCTCGTCGCCCACGTTCAGGATGTCGGCGGGCGTCGCGATGGGACGGCTCGACATCTGCGAGATGTGCAGCAGGCCGTCCACCCCGGGCTCCAGCTCCACGAAGGCGCCGAAGTCGGTGAGGCGCACGACCTTGCCGGTGACCCGCGAGCCCATCGGGTAGCGCGAGGCCACGCTGTCCCACGGATCAGGCTGGATCTGCTTGAGCCCCAGCGAGATGCGCTTGTTCTCCCGGTCCACGTTGAGGATCTGGGTGTCGACGGGCTGGCCCTTCTTGAGCAGCTCGGACGGGTGCCCGATATTGCGGGTCCAGGACATGTCCGAGATGTGGAGCAGGCCGTCCACCCCGGGCTCCAGCTCCACGAAGGCGCCGAAGTCGGTGAGGTTGCGCACCTTGCCCTCCACGCGCATGCCGGGCTGGTAGCGCTCCGTGATGGTGGCCCACGGGTCCGTCTCGACCTGCTTCATGCCGAGCGAGATCCGCTTGGTGGCCTTGTTGACCTCGAGCACCATGACCTCGACGGTGTCCCCCACGTTGACGAGCTTCGAGGGGTGCCGCACCCGCCGCGTCCAGGACATCTCGGAGACGTGCACGAGGCCCTCGACGCCCGGCTCCAGCTCCACGAAGGCGCCGTAGTTGGTCAGGCTCACGATGCGACCGTTCACCTTGCCGCCCACCGGGTAGCGATCGTCCACGTTGGCCCACGGGTCGGAGGACTTCTGCTTGTAGCCCAGCGACACCCGGCCGGTCTCGCGGTCGAAGTGCAGCACCACCACCTCGACCTGATCGCCGATCTGGAAGATCTCGGAGGGATGCCCCACCCGGCCCCACGACATGTCGGTGACGTGCAGGAGACCGTCGATGCCGCCCAGGTCGATGAAGGCGCCGTAGTCGGTCAGGTTCTTCACGGTGCCGGTCAGCACCATGCCCTCGGAGAGCACGGAGAGCGTGTGCTTCTTCTTCTCCTCGCGCTCCTCTTCGAGCATCGCGCGGCGGGAGAGGACCACGTTGCCGCGCCGCCGGTTGAGCTTGATGACCTTGGCCCGGATGGTCTGGCCCACCATCGCGGCCAGGTTCTTGACCGGCCGCAGGTCGACCTGGGAGCCGGGCAGGAAGGCCCGCACCCCGACGTCCACCGCGAGGCCGCCCTTGACCACCTCGGCGACCCGGCCTTCCACCGGGGTGCCGCTGTCGTGGGCCTTGGAGATCTGGTCCCAGACCTTGATCTTGTCCGCCTTGTCCTTGGAGAGGACGATCAGCCCTTCGTTGTCCTCCTTGGACTCGAGGTAGACCTCGATCTCCTCCCCGACCTTGGGCAGGCTGCCCGCGTGCCGGAACTCCTCGATGGCGATCGTGCCCTCGCTCTTGTAGCCGATGTCCACGAGGACTTCGCTATCGCGCACCTCGACCACGCGGCCGCGGACTACCTCGCCTTCCTCGACGTCGCTGACGCCGCGGTTGAACCAGTACTCCATGCTCTCCTCGGAGGCATCGCCCTCCTCCTTTGCTGCGCCTACGAGGCCCTTCGACTTCTTGGTGTCGCTGTCCATGACTGCACCTCTCCTTGGATCTATCTATATATTGTCGACCGCGCCGTCCTGCCGCGGCCGGCATCCCAGCCGTACCTCAGGACCGTCCTTGCTGCTCCCGGAGCTGCGCGATGGCGCGCATCATCTCCTGGGCCGCTTCACGATACGCCTCCTTGCGTCCCTCGTCACCCGCTCTCTTGCCGTCTCGCTTGAAGCTCAGCGGTGGCCCGAAGGTCACCCGCACCTTGCCGGGCCGGGGCAGCGCTCGCCCGCGGGGCAGCGCGGCCCCGCTCCCCGAGACGTACACCGGCACCACCGGCGCCCCGCTCAGCACCGCCAGCATCCCCACCCCGGGCCGACCTTCGCGGGGCGGCTCGCCCTCCACGCCCCGCGTGCCCTCCGGAAACACCAGGATCGCGCGGCCCTCCTGCAGCAGCGCCAGCGAGGCCTTCAGCGCCCGCGTGTCCGAGCCGTCCCGGCGCACCGGGCGCGCGTTGAGCGCCCGGATCAGCCGCCCGAAGAGCGGGATGCGGAACAGCTCCTCCTTGGCCATGAAGAAGACCGGCCGCGGCACCGAGCCGCCCACCAGCGGTGGGTCGAGCACGCTCACGTGATTGGACACGATCAGCACCGGGCCGGTGGCGGGCACGAGCTCCCGGCCCACCGCCTCCAGCCGGAACAGGAGGCGCATCAGCACCACCGCGATCGGTTTTACGATCGCGTACAGCATCTCGCCTGCTCGATCACCCGCAACAGCCCGTCCACGACCTCCGCGACGCCGCGGCCGGTGGTGTCCACCACCACCGCGCCCTCCGGCTTCACCAGCGGGGCCAGCGTGCGCTCCATGTCCTGGCGATCGCGCCGGGCGATGTCCTCCCGCACCGTCTCCAGATCGCCGGCCAGGCCCCGCGCCACCAGATCGTCGCGCCGGCGGCGGGCCCGCGTGTCCAGCTCGGCGTCGAGGTAGATCTTCACCTCGGCCTCCGGCCACACCACGCTGCCCGTGTCGCGCCCCTCGAGGACGGCGCCGCCCGCCGCGGCCACGCCCCGCTGGATGGGCGTCATCTTATCTCTCACCATGCCCAGCGTCGTCAACCGCGACGTGAGCCGGCTGATCGCGGGTGTGCGGATCTCCGCGCTGATGTCCCGGCCGTCGACGAGGAGGCGCGCGCCGTCGAGCCGCACGCTCGTCCGGTCCAGCACCGCCTGCAGCGCGGGGCCCTCCTCGAGAGCAACGCCCGCCTCCTGCACCGCCCACGCGAGCCCGCGGTAGAGCGCGCCGGTGTCGACCAGGGTGAAGCCCAGCCGGTGGGCCAGCTCCGCGGCCACCGTGGACTTGCCGGCGCCCGCCGGACCGTCAATGGTGACCACGATGTCGCGCGGCCCGGCCTTCACGCGACTCCTTCTCGGACACGACGGATGCGGTCGAGCGCGGCCTCGATGGCGGCCGCGTCCCCGGCGTCGATCAGACGCTCCAGCTCGTCCAGCGCGGCGCGGAACGCGCCGAGCGCCTCCGCGAGGCCCGCGCGGTTCTCCTGGAAGATCTCGCGCCACATCTGCGGGTCGGAGGCCGCGATGCGGGTGGTGTCCTTGAATCCCCGGCCCGCGATCTCGAAGAAGCGCGGGTCCATGCGCATCACCGCGTCCACCAGGGCGTCGGCCACCAGGTGCGGCAGGTGGCTGACCGCGGCGGTGGCGCGGTCGTGGGTCACCGGATCCAGGGTCACCAGCCGCGCGCCGAGCGCCTCCCAGAAGGCCCCGACCCGCTTGACCGCGTGCGAGTCGGTGCGCTCGGTGGGCGTGAGGATCACGGTCGCGCCCTGGAAGAGATCCGGCCGCGAGACGCGGTAGCCGCCCTGTTCCGAGCCGGCCATCGGATGGCTGCCCACGAAGGCGAGCGGCCGGCCGCCGCGCGCGAGCGCCTCCGCCGCCTCCACGATGCCCGCCTTGGTGCTGCCCACGTCGGTGAGCACCGCGTCCGCGGGCAGGGCCTGCCAGACCGCGGGCAGCAGCGCGGTGAGCGTGGCCACCGGAGTGGCGAGCAGGCAGAAGTCGGCCCCGGCCACGCCTTCCTCGAGGCTGGTGCTGACGCGATCCACCATGCCCTCGCGCAGCGCCGGCTCGAGGCGCGCCCGGTCCCGGCCGACCGCCACGATCTCGTCGGCCAGCCCCTGCGCGCGGGCGGCCTTCGCGACCGATCCGCCCAGGAGACCGAGACCGACCAGACTGAGGCGTCGGATCACGCGCTCTTGACTCCCGCGAGGACCTTCGTGAGCGCCTTCACGAACCGTCGGTTCTCCTCGGGGGTGCCGATGGTGACGCGCAGCGCGCTCTCCATCCCGAAGCTGGTCATGGGCCGCACGATCACGCCTTCCTTGAGCAGCCAGTGGAAGACATCGCTGGCGCTGCGTCCCACGTCCACCAGGATGAAGTTGGCGCGCGAGGGCGCGAACTTCAGTTTCATCGCGGTGAACTCCTGGGTGAGGTAGGCGCGCCCCGCCTCGATCATCCGCAGGCATTCCACCACGTGGGAGTCGTCCCCCATGGCGGCGAGCGCGGCGGCCTGGGCCACCGAGTTCACGTTGAAGGGCTGGCGGATGCGATTGAGCAGCGCGATGCAGTCGGGATCGGCCACCCCGTAGCCCACCCGCAGGCCGGCCAGGCTCGCCGCCTTGGAGAAGGTGCGCAGCGAGGCCACCTTCCGGCCGTGCCTGAGGTAGGCGAGCGAGTCGGGGAAGTCGGGCCCCTGCGCGAACTCGATGTAGGCCTCGTCGAACACCACGATGACCTTGTCGGGCACCCGCGCCATGAAGTGCTCGACCTCGTCGGCGGTCACGATGGTGGCGGTCGGGTTGTTGGGATTCGCGATGAACACCATCTTGGTCATCGGGGTGATCGCGCGGGCCATCGCCTCCAGGTCCAGGCGCTGGTCCTTGAGCGTCACCACCACCCGGATCCCGCCCACCGCTTGCACGATCATCGGGTAGACCACGAAGGAGGGATGCGGGATCACCGCCTCCTCCCCGGGCCGCAGGAACGCGCGCACCATCAGCTCGATGAGGTCGTTGGAGCCGTTGCCGAGGATGACGTGGTCGGAGGTGAGGCCGTGGCGGCGGGCGATGGCCTGGCGCAGGTAGTAGCCGCTCCCGTCCGGGTAGCGGTTGATGTGGGTGAGCGCCGCCTGCATCGCCTTCATGACCCGGTCCGACGGGGCGAGCGGGTTCTCGTTGGAGGCGAGCTTGATGACGTCACTGATACCGAGCTCGCGCTCGAGCTCCTCGATCGGCTTGCCGGGCTCGTAGGGCGCGATGCCCAGGATGTGATCGTTGGCCAGTGATTCCCAGGACGCACTCATTTCTGCTCCTTACGCGGCCGGATACGAGCCGAGGACCTTCAGGAACTGGCAGCGCTCCCGGACCTCCGCCAGCACGCTCCGGACGTTTTCGGTCTCGCTATGCCCGTCGAAGTCCACGAAGTTGACGTACTCCCAGGGGCGACGCTTCGTGGGTCGGGACTCGATCTTGGTCAGGTTGAGCCGGTTGGCCGCGAAGGGCTTCAGGATGCTGTAGAGCACCCCCGGCTCGTTCTTCATCGAAAAGAGGATGGACGTCTTGTCCCGCCCGGTGGGCGCGACGGGCCGCCGTCCGATGACGAGGAAGCGCGTGGAGTTCGCCGGGTTGTCCTCGATGCGGCCCCGCAGGATCGGCACGCCGTGCACCTGCGCCGCGATGTCGGAGGCGATGGCGGCCACCGTCGCGTCGTCGCGCGCCCGCTCCACCGCCGCCGCGGTGGACGGCGTCTCCTCGGTGACCGCCTCCGGCAGATGGGCGGCGAGCCAGTCGCGGCACTGGGCGAGCCCCTGGGGGTGCGAGCACACTAGCTTCACCTCGCCGAGCTCGACGGCCCGCGAGATGAGGTGCTGCGTGATGTCGAGCGTCATCTCGCCGGTGATCGTCACGTCGGAGTCGATGAGCCGGTCGAGCGTCACGTTGACCGCCCCGTCGGTCGAGTTCTCCACCGGGACCACGCCGAGCTCGGCCCGGCTGCGCTCGACCTCGTCGAAGATCTCCGCGATCGTGCGCACGGCCAGGAGCTGCGCCGAGGAGCCGAAGCGGCGGACGGCCGCCTGGTGGGTGAAGGTGCCGGGCGGGCCCAGGTATGCGACCGTCAGCGGGTGCTCCAGGGCGAGCGAGGCGGAGACGATCTCGCGCCAGATGGCGCGGATGGCGTCGCCGGTGAGCGGACCTGAGGTCAGCCCGACGAGACGGTCGAGGACCTGGGCCTCGCGCTCGGAGTTGTAGTACGGAAGACCCTGCTGCCTCTTGAGCTCGCCGATCCGGAAGGCGGCGGTACCACGCTGGTTGAGGAGTTTGAGGATCTCGTCGTCGAGGCTATTGATCCTGGATCGCCAATCGTCCAGGTTCATCGGGGGCTCCTGAAGCACGTCGGTCGCGTAACCCCAGGCACTATAGCGGAACCCTACCCCCCACGCAAGCTGTCAAGGGCCACCCGCTCCGCCGGGGTCAGCGCGCGGTGCGCGCCGGGGGCCAGGTTCCCCAGGCGCAGCGGGCCGAACTGCACGCGCTTGAGCCGCTCGACCGGATGGCCGAGCGCGGCGCAGTAGCGCTTGACCTCGCGGTAGCGCCCTTCCGCGAACGTCACGCTGAGCCGGGTGCTCCGCGGCCCCGCGGAGAGCCGGCTCACGCGCTTGGGCACCGCGGGCCCGTCGGGAAGTACCGCGCCGCGCCGCCAGCGCGGCAGGTCCGCCAGGTCCACGCGGCCCCGCACCTCCACCTCGTACACCCGCGGGATCTCGTAGCGCGGGTGAAGGAGCCGATTGGCGAGCTCGCCGTCGTTGGTGAGCAGCAACAGCCCCTCGGCGTCGAAGTCGAGGCGGCCCACCGGGTACACGATGCGCGCGGCGGGCGGAAGCAGGTCGAGCACCACCGGCCGGCCCGCCGGATCGCGGCGCGTGGTGACGTAGCCGCGCAGCTTGTGCAGCAGCACATACTGCAGCGGCGCGCGCCCGGGGAGCGGACGCCCGTCCACCGTGATGCGGTCCTGCTCGGGGTCCGCCTGGGCGCCCGGCTCGAGCCGGACTCGACCGTTGACGGTGACGCGTCCCTCGGCGAGCAGCCCCTCAGCTGCTCGCCGTGACGCGATCCCCGCCTGAGCCAGGATCTTGCTCAGCCGGATCGGCGGCAGCGGCGGTCTCCTCGTGCTCGGGCCCCGGCTCCGTGAGCTGGGCGGCCGCGGCCTCCGCGAGCTCGGGCACGATCAGCTCGCCCTCCACCTTCGGCAGGTCGCCGAGGTCGCGCAGCCCGAAGGCGACCAGGAACTCGCGCGTGGTCTCGTAGAGGAACGGGCGTCCCGGCGACTCCTTGCGCCCCGCGATGCGGATCATGCGCCGCTCGAGCAGGTTCTCCAGCACCGCGTCCGAGTTGACTCCTCGAATGGCGTCCACTTCGGGGCGCGAGACCGGCTGGCGGTAGCCGATGATGGCGAGCGTCTCGAGCGACGGGCGCGAGAGCCGCGAGCGGGTGCGGCTGCGGGCGAGCTTCACGAGCCACGGCGCGACCTCCGGGCGCGTCACCAGGCGGAAGCCCCCGCCCACCTCCATCACCTGCAGGGCGCGCCCTTCCGCGTCCAGCCGGCCCCGCAGGCTCTCCACGAGCTCGCGGGCGACCGCGGGCGACTCGAGATCGAGCACCTCCTGGAGGCGCGAGGCCTCCACCGGAGTGTCCGAGGCGAAGAGCAGCGCTTCGACGACGTCGATGATCTCAGGCATTCAAGGGCTCCCCCGATTCGGGTCGTGGTTCGTCTTCCGGCTGCTCCTCGGGCGGGCGCGCGGGCTCCCGCACGCTGACCGTGTTCCCCTCGATGACGATCTCGCCGAACAGCTCGGCCTGCCGCGCCCGCGCCTGGCCCAGCCGGACGAGCTCCAGCAGCGCGAGCAGCGTCACCACCCACTCGGCCCGCAGGCGCTCGGGGCCCGCGACCGACGAGAAGAGCAGCGACCAGGTGCTGCGCAGGAGCTCGAGCATCTCGCTCATGCGCTCGAGCACCGAGAGCGGGTTGGGCTCGATCTGCCGCGGCACCCGGCCCTTCTGGTCCTCGATGAGCCGCTGCATCGCGCGCTGGAGGAGATGCACCGAGAGATCCTCGAGCGGGATGTCCTCGGGCGGCGGCAGCTCGGCGGTGGTGCGGCCGAAGATGAGGGTCTGCTCCGCCTCGCGCTCGGCCAGCCAGGTGCCGAGCGCCTTGACCCGGGCGTACTCGTGCAGCCGCTCCTCCAGCTCGCGCTTGAGCGCCTCCCCTTCCTCGTCCAGCATCTCGCCCGGGTCGTCCGGGTTGGCGGGCAGCAGGAGCTTGGACTTGAGGTAGATCAGTGTCGCGGCCATGACCATGAAGGAGCCGGCGGTCTCCAGGTCCTGGAACTGCACCGACTCGAGGTGGGCCAGGTACTGGTCGGTGATCGCGCGCAGCGAGAGCCGCGAGAGGTCCATCTCGTTGGTGCGGCAGAGATGGAGCAGCAGGTCCAGCGGCCCTACGAACGCTTCGACTCTGACCGTGAGGCCGGACTCCGGGACGGCTCCTTGGGTGGCTGTTTCGGGCGCGCTCATTTATCTATCTAATGCGGGGGCCCAGAAATGGCCCCCGCACTCCCCCACTCGGCGGACACTCGTTTCGGCGCTGGTCATGGTTCGAGCTTCACGGCGTCGTGGACTTCCTGCATGGTCTGCTGGGCGAAGCGGCGGGCGCGCTTGGAGCCCTCGTACAGGATCTCGACGATCTCCTGCGGCTTCTCGACGAAATGTTGCCGGCGCTCGCGGATCGCGGCCAGCGGCGGCAGCATGTGCTTGAGCAGCACGCCCTTGCAGTCGAGGCAGCCGATGGCGGCGGTGCGGCAGCCGGTCGCGCAGGCCTCGCGGTCCGGCTCGGGCGTGAAGATCCGATGCAGGTCGAAGACCGGGCAGATGTCCGGGTTGCCGGGGTCGGAGCGGCGCTTGCGCGCGGGGTCCGTGACCATCGGCTTGATCTTGGCGGTGATCTCCTCGCTGGTGTCCGAGAGGTAGATGGCGTTGCCGTAGGACTTCGACATCTTCCGCCCGTCCGTGCCCGGCACCTTCGGGATCTGGGTCAGCTTGGCCTGCGGCTCCGGGAACACGGATCTCCAGGTGTGGTTGAAGCGGCGCGCCACCTCGCGGGTCAGCTCGATGTGCGGCACCTGGTCGGCGCCGACCGGGACCCACTGGGCCTTGTACATGAGGATGTCCGCGGACTGGAGCAGCGGGTAGCCGAGCAGCCCGTAGGACGGCGACTCGATGCCGAGCTGCTCCACCATCTCCTTGTAGGTCGGGACCCGCTCGAGCCAGGTCACCGGCGTGCACATGGAGAAGAGCAGGTGCAGCTCGGCGTGCTCCGGCACCAGGGACTGGATGAAGAGCGTGGACTTCTCGGGATCGAGCCCGGCCCCGAGCCAGTCCGCGCCCATCTCGATGGTGGCCGCGGGGACCTCGGCGATGCCGCCCGGGTCGGTGGTGAGCACGTGCCAGTTCGCCACGAAGTAGAAGCACTCGTAGCCGTCCTGGAGCTTGACCCAGTTCTCGAGCGCCCCCAGGTAGTTGCCGAGGTGGAGCTGGCCGGTCGGCCGCATCCCCGACAGCACGCGTTCCCGCGGTCCGGTCATGACGGTCTAGTCACCCTCTCCGGGCTTCCGGCGCCGCCGCGTCTCCCACACCTTGGCCATGCGCAGGAAGACGTACTCGGCATAGAGGACGGCGAGCACGAACCCCCGCCAGCCGTCCAGGAAGCCACGGTGAACAATGTACATGGAAAAGAAGCGGCCGAGCGGCCGAGTCACGAGCCCGAGCAGGCCCGCCCGGCGGCCCCGCCGGATCCAGTCCTGCGCGGACAGGGTCGAGTAGCGGTTGGAGCGGCGGACGAAGTCCTCGAGGTCGCGGTAGGAATGGTGCAACAGCGGCTCGGTTAGCGCCTCCACCCGCCCCGACACGGTGACCGACTCGTGGACCGCGTTCTCCACGAAGCGGCCGGCGCTCCGCCGGAAGAGGCGGAGCTGGTAGTCGGGATAGAGGCCACCGCGCCGCACCCACGCCCCCCAGAAGATGTTCCGCCGCGGGATCGAGTAGCCGTCGGCGGGGCCGTCTTCCTTGAGGATCCCGCGGATGCGCTCCCGCAGCTCGGGGGTCGCCCGCTCGTCGGCGTCGAGCGAGAGGATCCAGTCACCGGTCGCCTGGTCGATGGCGAAGTTCTTCTGGGCCGCGAAGCCGGGCCACGGGCGCACCGAGACCTTGTCGGTGAACTCGTGCGCGATCTGCACCGTCTTGTCGCCCGACTCGGCGTCCACCACCACGATCTCGTCCGCCCAGGCCACGCTCTCGAGGCAGGCGCGCAGGCGCTCCTCCTCGTTCCACGCGACGATGGTCACCGAGAGCCGGCTCATCCCGTGGCCTCCCGCAGGGCGAGCAGGGCGAGGGCCGCGTCCACCGCCACGTCCGGCGCGAGGCCGGCCATGGTGCCGTCGGGGCTCTGGAGCCCGCGGCCGTGGGGCCCGTAGGGGCCGTTGCGCTCCGCGCGCGTCGGCCCGAAGAGCCCCAGGCTCGGCGTGCCGAGGGCCGCGGCCAGGTGCAGCGGGCCGGTGTCGTTGGCGACCATGAGCGCGGAGCGGCGCAGCAGGGCGGCCAGCTCGTGCAGGTCGGTGGGCGGGGCGAGGATGGCGCGCGCGCTCGATCCGTCCCGGATCTGGCGCGCCATGTGGACCTCGTCCGGGCCCCACAGGACCAGGATCTTCACGTTGGGCTCGTGGCCGAGCCGGTCCACGAGGCGGCGGAAGTGCGCCACCGGCCACTGCTTGTTCGCGCGGCCCGCGCCGGGATTCACCGCCACCAGCAGGTCGCGGCTCTTCACGCCCTGCTCGCCCAGGAAGTCGTCCATACGCAGCGCGGCGCGCGCGGGGATCGGCACGTGGAACTCGACCGGCCCCGGCGTGATACCGAGGGGGCCGAGCAGGGCCAGGTACTGGTCCACCACGTGCACCGCCTCGGCGGGCGGCCGCACGCGCCGGTTGGTGAACAGGCAGTTCAGGCCCTCGCGGCAGTGATCGGCGGTGAAGCCGATGCGCAGCGGCGCGCCGGTGTAGGCGGTGAGCAGCCCACTTTTGATGAGGCCCTGCAGGTCGAGGGCGACGTCGAAGCGGGCGGCGCGGATGCGGCCGCGCAGGCGGCCCACCTTGGCCACGACCTCCCGGACTCCCGACGGGCGCCGGATGAGCCGCCGCCAGAGCCGGGTGTCCACCGGCACCACTGTGTCGAGGTCCGGATGGTCCTTCAGCAGGGCGTACTCGCGCGCCTCCACGATCCACGCGATGTGGATGCCGGGCCGCGCACGCCGGAGCGCGCGCGCCACCGGGATCGCGTGGATGACGTCGCCGAGGGAGGAGAGCTTCACGATGGCGATTTTCGTGGTCTCGCTCATCGCGCGCGCTGGCCGAAGCGGGTGAGGATGGTGGAGATCAGGTCTTTGGTCGAGTGCGTCTTGGGGTCGCCCGCGATGGCGACCTTGGCCCCCACCGCTTCCACCGTGCCGCGCTCGGGCACGCTCTGCGCGGTGTAGTCCGTGCCCTTGGCGTGGACGTCGGGGCGGAGCCGGGCGATGAGCGCGTCGGCGCTGTCTTCCTCGAAGACCACCACCGCGTCCACCCCGCTCACCGCGGCCACCAGCTCCGCCCGCTCCGCGGCGGGCATCACCGGCCGGCCCGGGCCCTTGAGTCGTCGCACCGAGGCGTCGGAGTTGAGCCCGACCACGAGCGCGTCGCCGAGGGCGCGCGCGGCCTGGAGATAGCGGACGTGCCCGACGTGCAGGAGATCGAAGCACCCGTTGGCGAGCACCAGCCGCTTGCCCGCCGCGCGCCAGCCGGACGCGAGCCGGCCCGCTTCGTCAACGCTGAGGACGGCCGCCATCGTTCGCCAGCGCGGTCAGCAGCTCGGGCACCGTCACCGTCGCGGTCCCCCGCTTCATGACCACGACGCCTCCCGCCACGTTGGCCAGCCACGCGGCCTCACCGGCGGAGGCACGGGCGGCCAGGCCCAGCGTGAAGGTGCTGATCACCGTGTCTCCCGCTCCCGTGACGTCCGCGATCTCGTCGCTGCCGTGCATCGGCATGAACGTCACCGGCCCTTCGCGCTCGATGAGGGCCATGCCGCGGCTGCCCCGGGTGATGAGGAGCAGTCGCGCGTCGAGCCGCTCGAGCACCGCGCGCCCGGCCTTCTCGACGGACGGCTCACCGCCCAGCTCCTGGCCGGTGAGCGCCTCCACCTCCGGCTCGTTGGGCGTGGCCGCGGTGGCGCCCTTGAAGCGGGGCAGCTCGTAGCGGCTGTCCACCGTCACCGGCACCTGCCGCGCGCGGCCCAGCTCCAGCACCGTCTCGTAGACCCGTGGGGTCACCGTGCCGTAGCCGTAGTCCGAGACGAGGAAGCCGTCGGCGCTGGCGCCGACGGCCTGGAGCCGCTCGATCAGCCGCGTTTCCGCCGGGCCGCTGATGCCGCTCTCCGGCTCGCGGTCCAGCCGCACCACCTGCTGGCGGGTGGACTGGTAGCCGCCCGCCATGATGCGGGTCTTCACCGGCGTGGGCCGTCCCGCCTCGCGCGAGATGCCGTCCGTGCTCATGCCCGCCTGGAGAAAGAGCGTGTGCACCTCGTCGCCCGCCCCGTCGCGGCCGAGCAGGCCCACCGGCAGGACGATGGCGCCGAGGGCGTGCACGTTGTGGGCCGCGTTGGCCGCGCCGCCGAGCCGCACCTCGCGGTCGGTGAAGCGCAGGATGAGGACGGGAGCTTCGCGCGAGATGCGCGCCGGCTTGCCGAAGAGGTACTCGTCGGCGATGAGGTCGCCGACCACCGCGATGCGCTTGCCGGGAAAGCGCGCGAGCGCGTCCTTGAGCCGCCGCACCGGGAACACGTCAGCGCCCCGCGCCCCCGACGCGGGCGAGCGCCCAGTCCACCGCGTCGAGCAGATCCGGGGCCACGTGGTCCGGCTTGATCTCTCCGCCGGGCGGCCTCGACTCCCACTCCCCGAGACCGTAGCCGGTGAGCACGAGCACGCCCGCGGCGCCCGCCGCCTGGCCCGCCGCCACGTCGGAGAGCTTGTCGCCCACCATGACGGAGGCGCGCAGATCGAGGCCGAGATCGGCGGCCGCGCGCGTGAGGAGCCCGGGGCGCGGCTTGCGGCAGTCGCAGTCGGCCCGGTACGGCGGCCGGCCCTCACCCGGGTGGTGCATGCAGACGTAGAGGCCGTCGAGGCGCGCGCCACCGGCCTCGAGCTCGCCGACCATGCGGCGATTGGCCGCGTGCAGCGTCTCCTCGGAGAAGTACCCGCGGGCGACACCCGCCTGATTCGTGACCATCACCGCGGCGATCCCCGCCTGGTTGAGCCGGCGGATCGCCGCCGCGGTGCGCGGCAGCAGGTGGATCCGGCTCGGGTGGTTGACGTAGCCCACCTCCTCCGTGAGACAGCCGTCGCGGTCCATGAACACGGCGGGCCGCAGATGCCCCGCGTGGCTCGACATTGAATCGCAGTGTAAGGCCGCGACCCCGATTGATCAATGAAAATCGGGGTTTTGGAGCCCGGCCGATCAGCGGCGAAGGAGGTCGTAGAGGGCGGTGAACGCCTGGGCCTGAGCCGCGTACGTGAACCGCTCGACCGAGGCGCGCGCGCCCGAGGCCCATCCGCCCGGCGGCCCGTCGCGGAGCGCGGCGAGCCCCTCGGCGATCGGCCCGGCGGTGGGCTCGGCGGCGACCCAGCCGTTTTCCCCGCGGCGCACGATCTCGGAGCCGCCGGCGCGCGCGCTGCTGAGCACCGGCACGCCGGAGGCGAGGGCTTCCAGATGCACGTTGCCGAAGGGCTCGTATCGCGCGGGCAGCGCGACCGCGTCGGCGGCGGCGTAGAAGCGCTCCACCTCCTGCTGCGGCCCGGTCCAGATCGTGCGGTCGGCGATGCCGAGGCGCGCGGCCGTGCTCTGGTAGCGCGCCACGTCCCCCTTCCCGGTCACCACCAGCCGGCTTCCCGCGTCCGCCACGGCCGCGAAGGCCTCGAGCAGCGGGCCCAATCCCTTGCGCTCGAAGCCCGAGCCCACGAAGAGCACGGTCCACGCCTCGTCGGGAATGCGCAGCGTCGCGCGCGTCTGCCGGCGGTGGCGGCCCCGGTTGTCGGGATGGAAGCGCTCGAGATCGACCCCGTTGTAGATGAGCGTCACCCGCTGCGGATCGGTGCCGTACCGCCGCTCGATCTCCTCTTTCCCCTGGCGCGAGATCGCGACCACGTGGCGCGCCGCGCGGAGCCTGAAGATCCGGCGCTCGAGGGCCAGGACCAGGCGGTGGTACGGGTTGATGCCCGCGAGCTTCCGCCCCATCGCCTCGAGGTAGGCGCCGTGGCAGCCCTCGCCCGCGCGATAGAGATCCTGTCGCAGCGCGCGCTCGTGACTCTGCACGAGGTCGTAGCCGTGGCGTCCCGCCGCGGCCCGAGCCGCCACCGCGAAGGAGATCAGCCGGAGCGCGGAGGGATGCCGCAGCGTCGGCACGCGGCGCACCACGAGGCCGGGCACCGACGCCTGCCGTCGCGTGCTGATCAGCTCGACGTCGTGGCCGGCGCGGCGGAGCGCGGTGAGGAGGCCCGCGGTCGCGGTCTCGACACCGCCGTGGAAGGAGAACGGCCGGCAGATGAGGCCGAGACGCATCAGCGTCCCATGCGGCGCGCCCGCTCCACCAGGGGGAAGAGCGCGCGCCGGGCGGACTCGAAGCTGTAGCGGTCCACCGCCCGGCGCCGGGCCGCTTCCCCCAGCGCGCGCGCCTCGTCGGGCCGGTCGAGCAAGCGCCCGATGGCCGAGGCGAGGCCGGCCACGTCGCCGGGCGGGACCAGCACGCCACAGCCCTCGAGGATCTCCGGGATCATGGACACCCGCGTGGAGACGATCGGCCGGCCGAGGGCCATGGCGTCGAAGAGCTTCGCGGGCACCTGGCCGCGCGTGTCGCTGCTCTCGCGCTGCGGGACGACGACCACGTCGGCCGCTTCGAGGAAGCCCGGGACCTGTGCGATGGGAACCCGCCCCACGAGGCGGATGCCGGGATACCGGGCGCTCAGGGCGCGGCCGGTCTCCGAGCCGGGCTCCGTCCCGACCAGGGCCAGGGCGACGTCGGCCCGCCCGAGTCGGCTCACCGCGTCGGCCAGATCCTCGACGCCCTTGTAGCCCCGGGGCGTCCCGAGGAATATGACGACACGCTCCTTGTCCACGCCGAGGCGCTCGCGGGCTGGCCCCCGTTCGGCGCGGCCCGGCACCCAGCGGCCCGTGTCCCGGACGTGGGGGATCAAGACCCCGCCGAATCGCTGCTCGAGGAAACGCGAGGCGACCGTCACGCCGTCGGCGACTCCTCTCAGGCGCTCCATCAGCCACGTCCAGGCAAGGCCTCGTGGATTCGAGAGATTCAGGGCTCTCCCGACCGTCCCCCAGACGCCACCTCGGAGGAAGAAGCCGGTCTCCCAGTCGTCGATGTCGAGGAGCAGCGGTCGGCGGCGCCCGAGGCGGGAGAGATAGCCGATACCGGCGCTGGTCAGCTTGGGCTTGGACGCGTAGATCAGATCGCCGTCGGCCAACCGGGCCAGGGCGGGCAGGCGGGCCGCGAAGCCCGGGAGCCGCCCGCCCGGGATCGAGCGGACCGGCACCGACTCATCCGCCACCGGCTCCCAGACCGCCGCGCCGAAGCGCGGCCCGACGATCTCCACCGCGCCGAGCGGCTCCAGCAGCTTGGCCAGGAGCCACGCGCGCCCCATCGCGTTGTCCGAGACGTCGAAGCAGAGGACCGAGACCTTCACCGGGACGGCGGCGCCGAGCTGACCGCGAGCGAGCGATAGAGTGCGGTCAGGCGCTCGGCGAGCCGGGCCCCCGAGAAGCGCTCGCGCACCAGATCGGCGCCGGCGGCGCCCAGCCGCCGCCGGAGGGGCGCGTCGCGCAGGAGGCGCTCGATGGCCGCCGCGAGCGGAACGGGCTCGCCCGCCGGAACCAGCAGCGCGGTGGCGCTGTCCTCCAGCACCTCGGGCACCACGCCCACCCGGGTCGCCACCACGGGCACCGCCGAGGCCAGGTATTCCCAGAGCACGCGCGACATGCCGTCGGACTCGAGCGGGATGTAGAGCGCCACGTCGAGCGCCGCCATCGTCACGGGCAGGTCGTCCACGAAGCCCACGAGGGACACGCGGTCCGCGAGCCCGGCGGCCTGGACGAGATCGCGCACGCGCTCGGCAAACGGCCCCTGCCCGATGAAGACCAGGTGGAACGGGAGACCGGCGGCGGCGAGCCGGGCCGCCGCCGCGACCACGGTCTCATGGCCCTTCATGACCCGGAAGCCCCCGACCAGGCCGATGAGCGGGACATCTGGCGGGACCTTCAGCACGCTGCGCGCGTCGAGGCCGTGCGCCGACGGCGCGTCCGGGCGATAGTGCTCGGCGTCCACGCCGCCCGGCAGCGCGACCACGCGGTCGTCCGCGGACAGCCCGCTGGCGAGAAGCTGGCGGCGAATGGCGTCGGTGACGGTGACGACGAGATCGGTGGCGGAGCCGTAGAGCCAGCGGTTCAACGCGTGCGGCCGGATGGGCTGCACGATGTGGCGCGTGCGCACGAGGGCCCTGCGGGGGTTCGACATCCGGTTGGCGAGCGCGGCCAGCCAGTGCTCCTTGCCGCGATGGACATGGAGCACCTGCGTCTCCGGCAGCCAGGCCACGAGCTGGCGCAGGTCGAGCACATCCATGATCGGAGATACGCCGCTCGAGAGATGAAGCGTCTCGAGGCGCTCGATCCCCGCCTCCTTGGCGCGGCGCATGACGCGCGCCTGGCTGCTCCGCTTGCAGACGAGCGTCACGTCCTGGCCCGCGCGATCGAGCTCCACGACCGCGCGCGCGGCCCAGTACGCGTCCGACGACCACCCCCGACACGACACGATATGCCGAATGGTCACGACCGAGAACCACCTCGCGGGTTGTCCGCTAGTTGGGGGAGTGCGGGGGCCATTTCTGGGCCCCCGCATATAACAGAGCTTGAAGAACTAGACGAGTGTCCGCAGGAGCTCATCGCCTCTCCCCCATCCTCAACCGAAGGGCGCTTTCGTAAATCTCCGCCACCCGCGCCGCATGTGCGTCGGAACCGTAAAGCGCGCGAGCCCGCTCCTTTCCGGCGCGCCCCATCGCAACCGCCCGCTCGGGCTCCGCGATCAGCGCGCGCAGGGCCCCCGCCACCGATTCGGGCTGATCGTCGTCCACCAGCAGGCCGGTGACGCCGTGGAGCACGGTCTCGGGCAGCGCGCCGACCCGGCGGCCGACCACCGGTCGCCCGGCCGCCATCGCCTCCAGCGCGGCGCGGCAGGACTCGTCGGAGCCCGCCCCCATCAGCGCGAACGCGTCGAGCGCCTGGAGCACGCCGGGCAGATCCGCGTCGCGATAGCCGGTGAACAGCACCTCGCGCGCGACCCCGAGCTCGGTGACGAGGGCCTCGAGGCGCGCCCGCGCCTCGCCCTTGCCGACGAGGAGGAGCCGCGCCCCCGGGTACTCGGCGAGCAGCAGGCGGAAGCCGCGGATCAGCAGCTCGTGGCCGCGGCGCGGCGCGAGGCGGGCCACGCAGCCGAGCACCGGTGCCCCGCCCAGGTCGAACTCCTTCCGGATGGCGGCGCCGCCGTCGCCGGTCTCGAACCGCCCGAGGTCCACCACGCCCTCCACCCGCGCGAGACGGTCGGCGGGAATGCCGGCGCGCCGGCCGCGCTCCTCGATCTCCCGGCTCACCGCGATCAACGCATCGGTGCGCCGGTAGAGCGCGGTGGATGGCCAGCCGAGCCGCACCGCGCGGGCGTTGTGAAAGGTCCGGACGAGCGTGGCCGGCCCGCCGCCCCGCGCGAGCCAGCCCAGCCAGTGATCGTGGGAGTGGTGCGTGTGGATCACGTCCACGCCCTCGGCCCGCACGGTGGCGCGCACGCGGCGCAGATCCGCGAGCGCGCGGAGCGGGTTGCCCCGGACTTCCAGGGAGAGCCCGGCGAGTGGCTCGAGGCCGGCCTCGCGCGCCTTCTGCTCGAAGCGGTCGCCCGCGATGAGCCCGAGCAGGACCCGGTGGCCGCGCGCCCGCAGCCCCGTGAGCAGGCGGATCACGGGCTCGGCGCTGCCCGTCCACCAGCGATTGGCCACGAGGTGCAGCACGGTGAGCGGCCGGGTCGGGCTCACGCGAGCAGCTCGTCGTAGACGTGGAGCAGCCGGTCGATCGCGTGGACGTGCGAGAACCGCGCCTCCACGAGGGCGCGCGCCGCCCGCGCGCGCCGCGCCGCCGCGTCGGGGTCATCCAGGACGCGCTCGATCCCCGCGGCGAGCGCCTCGACCGATTCGCTCTCGACGAGGAGCCCGGTTTGGCCGTCCGCCACCACCTCGGGAATGCCGCCGATCCGGCTCGCCACCACCGGCACGCCGGTCGCGAAGGCCTGGAGCAGGGCCTGCGGCACGCCCTCGGTGCGCGTCGACGCCTGGGCGAAGCAGTCCATGGTGGCGAGCAGCGCCGGCACGTCGGGACGGAAGCCGGTGAAGACCACCGCGTCCGACAGCTTCGCCTCCCGCGCGAGCTGCTCCACCCAGGCGCGCCGGATCCCGTCACCGACCAGCAGGAGCGAGGCGTCGGGTCGCTTCTCGCGCACCATCGCGAAGGCCTGGAGGAGCTGCGGGTGGCCCTTCGAGCCGCGGAACATCGCGACCGAGCCGATGACCGGGCGGCCCAGCCCGAGCTCGCGCGCGGTCTCCGGCGCGCGGGCGCCGAACGGGAAGGCCTCGAGGTTCACGCCCGCCGGGATCGCGATGACCCGCTCGGCCGGCACGCCCACGTCCACGACCAGCCGGCGGATGGCCTCGCCGCTCGTGATCACGCGGTCGGCGAGCCAGCGGTAGACCGGATTGAGACCCCGGCGGATCGCGATCGAGACGTGGCGGGTGCGCACCACCGGAACGCGGCAGAGCCGGGCCGCCATGCCGCCGAGCCAGGCGTCGATGGAGCTGTGCGTGTGCACCAGGCTCACCCGCTCGCGGCGGATCAGCCGCACCAGGCCGGCCAGCGCACGGGCATCGAACGGGCTGGTCATGCGTACCGGCGCGGTCTCGAGACCGGCGGCCCGCGCCCGCTCCAGCAGGCGCCCGTCGGGTTGGCCGGCCAGCAGCACGCGCCAGCCGCGCTCCGCCGTCCAGCGCGCCTCGTTGAGCGTGCGCACCTCCTGGCCGCCCAGGCCCGGCGAGGCTTCCGTGTGCATCACCGTATTCACGCCACGGCCCGCCTGACCTCGCGCAGCACCTCGTCCGGCTCGATCCGGGTGAGGCAGACATGGTCGATGGGACAGCGAGGGAGAAAGCACGGCGCGCACGGGGCCGAACCGTCGAGGGCCCGGCTCTTGCGGCCGCGCGGGGCGGTGAGCCGGCGGTCGGTGGGTCCGAAGAGCGTGACGGTGGCCACGTCCACCGCGGCGGCCAGGTGGGCGACGCCGGTGTCGCCGCTCACGAGGCAGCCGAGGCGCGCCAGCAGGCGCGGCAGCAGGGCGGGCCGGTCGCGCCCGACGAGTGACGCGATCGGCGCGCCGGCCGCCCGGGTGACCGCGGCGGCAGTGGCCGCGTCGTCCTCGGTGCCCAGCAGCACCGACGTGAGCCCGGCGGCGGTGAGTCGGTGCGCGAGCCGCCCGAAGGCCTCCGGGGGCCAGAGCTTCGAGCTGCCGAAGGCGGCGCCCAGGTGGAGGCCGACCAGGCGCGCCTCGGCCGCGACCCCGGCCTCGGCCAGGAGCCGCGCGATCTCGGCGTCCATCGCGGGATCGTGGCGCAGCGTCCACGCGGGCGCCGCGGCGACGCCGCTCACGCCGAGCGGGGCCAGTAGGGCCGCGTACTCGTCCACCTGGTGCAGGCGCGGATCGGGCAGCGGCAACGCGTCGGTGAGGAATGGGGCGCGCCCGTCGGTGGCGTATCCGACGCGGCGCGCCGCGCGCCAGCGCCAGGCCGCCAGCGCCGATTCGAAGGAGCTCGGCAGGAGGACCGCTACGTCGGCGCGCTCGGCCGCGAGCGCGCGGGCCAGGCGGCGCCGCGCCGCGAGCGGCCGCGGATAGGGCAGCGCGACGTCGGCGACCCCCTGCCCGGCCAGCAGGGTGGCCCACCGTCCGGCGAGGGTGATGCGCGCGCCCGGCTCGGCGGCCCGGAGCGCGGCCAGCATGGGGAGCGCCATCACGGTGTCGCCCAGCCAGTTCGGGGTGCGGACGATGATCGCCGCGCTCATGAACAGGGACGGCCCAGGGGCGCGGGGCTGAGCACGCCCGCGAGCAGGCGCTGCCAGATGTCCTGTCCCGACTCGAGCACGAGTCGCACCGGCAGGATCCAGAGCGGCAGCGGCGGCGGCGGCAGGTCGCGGAGCCGGACCCAGTCCTTCTCGGTGGTGATGAGGCCCTGAGCCCCGGTGGTCCGGGCATCCTGCGCCAGCTCCCGCAGGTCGGCGGGCGTGAACCAGTGGTGATCGGGGAACTCGGCCAAGGCCACGCGCCGGATGCCCACGGCATCGAGCGTGTCGGCGAAGCCCTGGGGCGAGCCGAGCCCCGCGAAGGCCATGAGCCGGCGGCCCGCCAGCTCGGCCACCGGGACCCGGCGGCCGCTCTGCGTCTCGACGGCGTCCTGATGGTGGTAGCTGGCCGCCAGCACCGCCGCGGTCGGGTTGAAGCGCCGCACCATCGCGGTCACCGCCTCCACCGATCCTGCGCCCGCGGGATTGGTCACCACGACCGCGTGGGCGCGGGCCAGCCCGGCGAGCGGCTCGCGGAGCATGCCGCGGGGAAAGACGCGGGCATTGCCCCACGGCGCGCGGCCCTGGACCACGAGGATCTCGAGATCCTTCGCGAGCGTGCGGTGCTGGAACCCGTCGTCGAGCACGAGCGCGGTCGCCCCGAGCCGCTCGACCGCGACGCGGCCGGCCTCGTAGCGATTCTCCCCCACCACCACCGCGACGCCGGGCAGGCGCTCGGCGAGCAGCAGCGGCTCGTCACCCGCGGTGCGCGCGTCGGCCCGGACGCCATCCCGCTCCGCCACGACGTGCACGCCCCGGGTGACGCGGCCGTAGCCGCGGCTCACCACCGCGGGCATCGCGCCCAGCTCCTGCAGCGTGCGAACCGCCAGCTCCACCGTCGGGGTCTTGCCGCTGCCGCCCAGCGTGAGATTGCCCACCGAGACGACCGCGCAGGGCAGCCGCCCGGTGCGGAGCAGCTTCCAGCGGTACATCAGATCGCGGATGCGGAGCGCGCCGCGGTAGCCCAGGCTGAGCGCGCCGAGGCCGGCGGTCACCACCGGCGTGTCGGGATCCTCCCAGTACCGGCGGAGCAGCACCTCGGGCGCCCGCCGCGGGGTCGTCACGGTGCTACGCCTTGAGCCGGCGGCCACAGATGGCGACCGACCAGGTCGAGGGTGGCGCTCACCGCGCCCTGCCGTCCCGCGAACGCGTGGCGGGCGGCCTCGCCCATGCGCCGGGCGAGATCGCGGTCTTCCAGCAGGCGCGTGAGCTCCCGCTCGAGCTCGGGGCCGTCCTTCACCACGAGGCCGCCGCCGCTCCGCTGGAGGAGCTCCGCGCCCTCGCGGAAATTGCTCATGTGCGGGCCCACCAGCACCGGCTTGCCGCGCATCGCGGGTTCCAGCACGTTGTGCCCGCCGACCGGTACGAGGCTGCCGCCGACGAAGACGACCTCGGCCAGCGCGTAGAGCGCGGCCAGCTCGCCCACGGTGTCGAGGATGACGACCGCGCCGGGCGTCCCGTCGGCGGCCAGGCGGCTGCGCCGGGCCGCGGCCAGGCCGCGCTCGCGGATCAGCCCCTCGACCTCGCCGGCGCGCTCGGGGTGGCGGGGCGCCAGCAGCAGGGCCAGATCCGGGCACCGCGTCCGCGCGCGCAGGAAGGCGTCGAGCACCACCGCCTCCTCGCCGCGGTGCGTGCTGCCCGCGATCCAGAGCCGCGCGTCCGCGCCGAGGCAGAGCCGCTCGCGCCAGGCGGAGGTGTCGTCGCCGGTCGCCTCGGGCACCAGGTCACTCTTCAGGTTGCCGGTGACCACCACCCGCGACGGCGATGCGCCGAGCGCGATGATTCGCCGGGCGTCCTCGTCGGTCTGCATCGCGAAGACGGAGACGTCCGCGAGCACGCGCCGCATCAGCCCGCGGACCCACCGGTAGCGACGGAACGACCGGTCGGAGATGCGGCCGTTGGCGATCATGGCCGGGATCCGGCGCCGCGCGAGGGCGCGCAGGAAGTTGGGCCAGAGCTCGGTCTCGATGGCGATGAAGAAGCGCGGGCGCGCGGCGTCGAGCGCGCGGCGCACCGGGCCCGGGAGATCGATTGGGAAATAGCGATGGGTCGCGGTGCCGGCGAGGCGCTCGCCCACGATGCGCGCGCCGGTGGGCGTGATCGTGCTGACCACGATGCCGAGCTCCGGCCAGCGTCGCCGGATTTCCTCGACGAGGGGCACCGCGGCCGCCGACTCGCCCACCGACACCGCGTGGATCCAGCAGCGCGGCTCGGGGGGTAGCCCTTCGCCGAGCCGCCCAAGCCGCTGGGCGAGATCCCGGCCGTACCCCGCGCGGCGGCGCCGGGCCATGAAGGCCGGCAGGTACGCGAGGAGCCCGATCCCGAGCACCGCAGAGTAGAGCGCGTACATCAGCGGCGCGCCTCCTCGTCCACCTGCCAGCTCAACCCGCGGAGCGCCGCCTCCACTTCCTTGCGGGCCGCTTCCTCGCCCGCGCGATCGGCGGCGCGCGAGACGTGGATCGGCTCGCCGAAGCGCACCACGCAGCGGGCGAAGGGCCGCGGGATGCGGAACTCGTCCCAAGAGCGGAGCCGCCACTCGCGTGAGGCGCCCACCGCCACCGGCACGATGGGCGCACCGGAGAGTCGCGCCAGCGCGATCACGCCGGGCTTGAGCACCTCGCGGGGGCCCCGCGGGCCGTCGGGGACGACGACCACCTCGCGCCCATCGCGCAGGGCGCGGGTGAGCGCCCGCAGCGCCTCCCCGCCCCCGCGCGAGGAAGATCCTCGCACGGGAACGAGGCCGAAGCGGCGGATCCAGCGCGACACCAGCTCGCCGTCGCGTGAGCGGCTCGTGAGCGTGTGGGCGCCGCGCCGGCCGTAGAGACAGGGCAGCAGCAGGAGGCGGCCGTGCCACATCGCGTAGATCAGGGGCGTGCGCGCGGCCCAGAGCGGGGCCACCCCGGCCTCCTCACGCCGGACACGCAGGGTGCCCGCAAGCAGGCGCAGGGCGATCGCGCCGAGGGCGGGGCCGGCGGCGAGCGCGAGCGGACCCGGGATCTTCATCCGGCCCGCGCCGTGTCGAGCACGGCGCGCGCGGCGCGGAGGCCGACGCCCGGCTCGCCCAGACGCGCCCGCAGGTCCTTGAAGGCCGCCCGCTGGGCGGTGGCCGCCACCGGGTCTTCCAGCAGGCGCGCGGCTTCCTCGGCCAGCCGCGCGCCGGTCACCTCGCCCTGGATCAGCTCGGGGACGACCGCGCGGCCGGACACCAGGTTGGGCAGGCCGATCCAGCGTACGCGTGTCAAGGCGCGGGCGAGCAGCTCGGTGAGCCGCGAGACGCGGTAGCAGATGACCATCGGCGCGCCGAGCAGCGCCGCCTCCAGGGTCGCGGTGCCGGAGGCGATGAGCAGCGTGTCGGCGGCCGCCATGACCTCGTAGGTGCGCCCGCTCACTAGATTGATGGGCGGGACCCCGGGCGCAGACTTGCTCCGGATCGCCGCCACCTGCTCGGGCGCGACGGTGGGCGCCAGGCCCAGCACGAAGCGGCGCCGCCCGTCGGCGGCGGCGAGGCGGCGGGCCGCCTCCAGCATCGGCGGCAGCAGGCGCTCCACCTCGCCGGGGCGGCTGCCCGGCAGGAGGCCGATCAGCGCGTGCCCGGGATCGGCGCCGAGCCGCCGGCGCGCCTCGTCGCGCGTGAGATCGAGCGGCACCACGTCCAGCAGCGGATGGCCGACGAAGGTTACCGGCACGCGGGCGCGCTCGTAGAGCGGCGATTCGAACGGGAAGACCGCGAGCACCCGCGTCACCCGCCGGGCCATCTGGCGAACGCGGCCGGCCCGCCACGCCCAGAGCTGGGGCGGGATGAAGTAGACCACCGGCACGCCGGCGCGCCGCGCCCGGCGCGCGAGGCGCAGGTTGAACTCGGGGAAGTCGATGAGCACGAGGGCCCGGGGGCGGTCGGCCAGGAGCCGGCGCCCCATCGCGCGGTACGCGCGGTAGAGGGCCGGGACGCGCCCGACCGCCTCACTGGTGCCGACCGCGGCGTGCCCGGTTGGGTCCACGATCACCTCCATGCCCGCCGCCGCCATGTGGCCGCCGCCCATGCCGAAGAGCCTCAGCCCGGGAGACAGCTCGCGCAGGGCCCGGCACAGCATCCCGCCGTGGAGATCGCCGGAGGCCTCCCCCGCCGAGAGCATGATCGCCGATTGATCCGCGGACCACTCAGGGGACGTCATCGACGCTCACCACCGCGATGCCCGCCTGGTCGGCAAGCCGCACCACCTCGTCGCGGTCGAGGAGCAGGACCCGGCCCGCCGGGACGGCCAGCGCGGTGGCGCCGCCCTCGCGCATCGCCTCGAGCGTGGCCGCCCCCACGGTGGGGATGTCGAAGCGGTAGTCGTGGGAGGGAGCCACCGCCTTCACGACCACCGCCCCGGGCCCCGCGAGACGCCCACCTCTTCGGATAGCTTCGTCGGTCCCCTCGGCCGCCTCCAGCGCCACCGTCACGCCGCGGGCCCGTACCACCGTCTGGCCGACGCCGTCGGCGGCGAGTCGGCCCGCCAGGCGGAAGCCTTCCCGGATCTCGTCCCACTCGGCGGCGACCGGCGCGCGTGCGCCGAGCGTGCCCGCGGGCAGGAGCCACGGGGAGAGGAACTCCCGCTGGTCGAGCACCTCGATGCTCATGCCCGCGAGGGTCGCGACCACCATCTGGGCGAGCGCCGCGTCCGAGAGGCCGTCGCGGGCGAGACCCCGGCCCGCGTCGTCGGCCCGGTCGTAGTGGGAGAAGGCGCTCGACTTCCAGAACTTCCCGACGAAGACGGCCGCCTCCACCCGGCGCGCCGCGAGCCCGGCGAGCACGGCCTGGATGTCGGTGATGGTGGACGGGATGAGCTCGTCGGCGACCTCGGCCAGGCCGGGGGCGTCCTCGAAGGCGAAGGCGGCGACGCGCCAGCCCCGTCGCTTGGCCTCCGCGGCGGCGCGGCCGGGCAGGGTCCCGGCCCCGGCCATCAGGCCGAGGGAACGCTCCACGGAAGATCCTTCGGCCAGGCGATCTCGCCCCGGCCCTCGCGGATCATCCGCTCGATCTCCAGCGCGACGGCCAGCGACTTGAGGTCGTCCGCCTCGGGCAGCTCTACGTGCCCGCCGCTGTCGGCGGCCCGCGCGGCCGAGATCAGATGGCGGATCTCCAGCTTCAGGGGATTGTCCTTGTGCACCAGCAGGTGCTCCACGAAGGAGGCCTGGCGGTAGCGGATGGACTCGCGGTTGAGCGTGTACTCCTGCGCGGCGCGCCGGTAGATCTGGATGTCCTGGTGCGAGTAGTCGAGCAGGATGTAGGCGTCCGGCTGCGTGATGGCCAGGGTGCGGATCTTCTCCTCGGTGGCGCGGCTCGCGGTGATGGTGGCCATCGCCCCCGAGTCGAAGACGATCTGCACGGTGGCCACGTCGGTGACCTGCGACTGCACGGAGGAGCCGACCGCGGTGATCTTGCGCGGCTCGCCGTCCACGAGGCCCAGGACGATGTCGATGTCGTGGATCATCAGGTCCATCACCACCGAGTCGTTCTGCACGCGCGGCACGAAGGGGCCGAGCCGGCGCGACTCGATGAGGATGGGCCGCTCCACGATCTTGCGCAGCTCCTGCACCGCGCCGTTGAAGCGTTCGACGTGGCCCACGTGGAGCACGCGGTTCTGCTCGCGGGCGACCCGGAAGAGCTCCTTGGCCTCCTCGAGGGTGGCGGTCATGGGCTTCTCGACGAGCACGTGGGCGCCCGCCTCGAGCAGGTCGCGCGCGACCGCGAAGTGCCGGTCCGTGGGCACCGCCACCGTCGCGAAGTCGATCCGGCCCGCCAGCTCGCGGTGATCGCGGTAGGCGCGCGCCCCGTACGGAGCCGCGACCCGCTGCGCCTTGGCGAAGTCGGTGTCCACCACCCCGACCAGCTCCACGCCCCAGATCTCGGCCAGGGCCAGGATATGGTACTGGCCCATGTGCCCGGCGCCGACCACCGCGCCTCGGACCTTGGACTCGGCGGCCTGGGTCACGAGATCCCCTCCTCCACCGTTTCCGCGCGATCGCGGCCGGCCCGGCCCGCGCCGGGGACGACCCCGCGCTTGGACGTCTCCACGAACTCCACGAGGCGCGCGACGAGAGGGTGGTCGCCGAGCTCCGCCCGGACCCGCTTGACCGCGGCGCCGGGCGCCATGCCCGAGCGGTAGAGGAGGCGGAAGGCCGCCTGCACCTGCCGCCGCGAGGCGGCGTCGATCCCGCCGCGGCGCATGCCCACCACGTTGACCGAGCGCGCGACCGCGGGGGCCCCGTCCGCGATGACGAAGGGCGGGACGTCCTGGGTGACCTTGGAACAGCCGCCGATGTAGGCATAGGTGCCGATGCGGCTGAAGGGATGGATGCCGGTGAGGCCCCCGATCGTCGCGCGGTCCTCCACGGTGACGTGCCCGGTCAGGCCCGCGTAGTTGATGACGATGACGTGGTCGCCGAGCACGCAGTCGTGGGCCACGTGGCTCGAGGCCATGACGAGACAATGGCGGCCCACCGTGGTGTCGTGGCCCTCGTGGGTGGCGCGATGGATGGTCACGTACTCGCGCACCACCGTGTCGTCGCCGAGGGAGACCCCCACCGGCGTGCCCTCGCGGAACTTGAGATCCTGGGGCACGCCGCCGATGATCGCCCCGTGGCCGACGCGACCGCGGGCGCCCACCCGGACCCGGCCTTCCAGCACGACGTGGGCGCCGATCTCCCCGCCCGCCCCGATCGTCACGTCGGGCCCGATGACCGAGTAGGGCCCCACGCGCACGTCGGCCGCCAGCTCGGCCCGGGGATCGATCACCGCGGTGGGGTGGATCATGCGCGGCGTCCCTCCAGCTCGCGCACCCGCTTCTCGAGGGCGCGGACCCGCTTGATCAGCTCGGGAAGCTGGCTCTCGCTCGCCCAGATCCGTCGCGTGTCGGCCACCGGGCGGCTCGGGAGCCCGCCCCAGACTTCTCCCGCCGGCACGTCGCTGGGCACACCCGACTTGGCGGTGAGGATGGCGCCCGCCCCGATCGTCACGTGATCGGCGACGCCCACCTGTCCGGCCAGCATCGCGCGGTTGCCCACGCGCGACGAGCCGGCGATTCCCACCTGGGCCACCAGGATCACGTCCTCACCGACGTCGCAGTTGTGGCCGATCTGGACCAGGTTGTCGATCTTGGTGCCCCGCCGCACCACCGTGTCGCCGAAGGTGGCGCGGTCGATCGCGGTGTTGGCGCCGATCTCCACGTCGTCCTCGATGCGGAGCCCGCCCACCTGCGGGATCTTGCGGTGTGCGCGCCCGTCGAAGGCGTAGCCGAAGCCGTCGGCCCCGAGCACCGCGCCGGAGTGGACGATGACCCGGTTGCCGAGGCGGACGCCCTCGCGCACGACGACTCGGGGATGGAGGCGTACGTCCTCCCCGAGCACGGCCCCCGCGCCCACGAACGACAGCGCCCCCACCCGGCTCCGCGCGCCGACCACCGCCCCCGCCTCCACGACCGCGAGCGGCCCCACCGAGGCGGTCCGGTCGATCCGCGCGCCCTCGGCCACGCAGGCGGCCGGGTGCGCCCCGGGCGGGGCCGGCGCCTCGGGATAGAAGAGCTCGAGCAGGGCGATCAGCGCCTGCTGCGGGTGATCGACCTGCAGGAGCGCGCCGGGCAGGCCGACCACGTCGCGGGCCACCACCAAGGCCCCGGCACGGCTGCCTTCCGCCTGCTTGAGGTACTTGCGGTCGGTAAGGAAGGACACGTGCTCGGGGCCGGCCGTCTCGAGCGGAGCCACCCCGGTCACCACGCGGGCCGCGTCACCCAAGAGCGACGCCCCGAGCGCGTCGGCGAGCCGGCCGAGCGTGAACGAGGCGCCGTCGCTCACTTACTTCGTGGCCTTCTTGGTCTGGTCGTCGTAGGCCTTGAGGACTTCGTCGGTGAGGTCGGCGTCGTTCGAGCTGTAGAGCACGCCCGCGCGCTGCCGCTCGAGGACGACCGAGAACCCGCGGTCCTTGCCCAGCCGCTGGATCAAGCCCGCCACGTCCTGGAGCACCTTCTGGAGCAGCGCGTCCTCCTTCTTCTGCAGCTGCGCCTGGAGGTCGTCCACGAGCCGGCGCACGTCCCGGACCTTGCGCTCCATCGCGTCCTGCTTCTCGCGGCGCGCGTCGGCGGAGAGGAGCTGGCCCTTCTTCTCCAGCTCGTCACGCATCTTCTCCAGCTCGGTCTTCTGCCCGTCGAGCTGGCGCTGCATCGTCGCCTTGTCCTTCTCGAGCTGCTCGCGCGCGGCCGCTCCCGCCACCGAGCGCGCCAGGATCCGCTGGATGTCCACGATGGCCACCCGCCCGTTCGAGGTCGCCGCGGGCGTCTGAGCCTGCGCCCAGACCGCTCCCCCGACGCCCATCACGAGGGCCAGGCCGGTGGCCGTCCACCATACTGCGGTGCGTCGCATCATTCCCGCCTCCTCAGCTAGAAGGAAGAGCCCGCCGAGAAGTTGAAGTTCCCGAAGCTCTCGCCCTTCTTCTGGTCGAGTTTGATCCCATAGTCCACCCGGATGGGGCCAAACGGCGAGTTCCATCTGAAGCCCGCCCCCACCCCGTGTCGGACGTCCGTGAGATCGATCTTGGAGCCGCCCGCGATGTCGGGGCCCCACACGTTACCGACATCGTAGAAGATGGCGGCCTTGATCCCGAAGAAAAGCGGGATCTGGTATTCGATGGTGCCCAGGAGCTCGGCGTTGCCTCCGACGCGGGTCCCCGTGCTGTCACGGGGGGAGACCTGGAGGGACTTGAACTGCCGGAGCGAGTTGGAGCCGCCCAGGTAGAAGCGCTCGAACAGCGGCACCGGGTCCTTGTCCCAGCCGATCGAGTAGCCGGCCATGAGACGGAAGCTCAGCACGTGATCCAGCCAGGGCGTCGGCTGGAAGTAGGTCGTGCTGAACACGCTCCGGACGAAGCGCTCGCCGAACCCCACCCCCGCGAAGTCCAGGCCGATCGAGACCGTGCTGCCCCGGGTCGGGTCGAAGATGTTGTCGCGGGTGTCGCGGCTGAGGCTCAGCCCGATCAGGGACGTGAGGTGGGTGCCCTCCTGTGAGAGCAGCTGCGGGCTGCCCAGGGGGTTGACGTTGCTGATGCGGTCCTGGCTGACTCGGTACAGCGCGTTCCAGCGGGAGTACTCCCCGAGGGGGTGGCCGAGCCGGATGTCGCCGCCCAGGGAGTTGACCGTGTAGTCGGGCAGGATGCGCCGGGTATTGAAGATGTCGAAGCCGGCCGCGAGGGGCCGGTCGAAGAGCCAGGGCTCGGTGAAGCCGATGGTGCCGGTCTGGAGTTTCTCGCCACCGCGCAGGCGGAGGAACACCTCCCAGCCCTTGCCGAGGAAGTTGCGCTGCGAGAGGTCGAGGGTGCCGAGGACGCCGTCCTGGGAGCTGTAACCGCCGCCGATCGAGAAGAGGCCGGTGGGCTTCTCGGTCACGTCGATGTTGACGACGACCTTGTCCTTGGACGACCCGGGAGCGGTCTTGGCCTCGACCTTGTCGAAGTAGTTGAGGTTGGTCAGCCGCTGCTTGGCCCGCGTGAGCTTCTGGCTCGTGAAGAGGTCGCCCTCCGCCATCGGGATCTCGCGACGCAGGATCTTCTCCTCGCTGCGGGTGTTGCCCGAGATGTTGATGCGCTCGACGTAGGTCTCGGGGCCCTCCACGATCTCGAACACGATGTTGACGAGCCGGTTCGGGGTGTCCTGCATCGTGTTGGGGCTCACGTCGGCGGAGGCCCGTCCGATCGCGCTGTAGAGATCGGTGATGCCGGTGACGCTGTCCCGGAGCTTGCTCCGCGAGAAGACGTCCCCCGACTTGAGCTGGATGCGCTTCCGGATCTCCTCCTGGGGCAGGAGCGAGTTGCCGGTCACGTCCACCCCGCCGACCTTGAACTGGGGCCCTTCCACCACCACGATGCGGATGGTGGCCCGGGCGTTCTCCCGGTCCACGTCGATCTCCGACTTCTCGACCCGCGCCTGCACGTAGCCGTGATCGTTGTAGAGCTGGATGATGCGGTCGACGTCGTCGTCCAGGCGCTGCCGCTGGACGGTCCCCCGCAGGACGTAGAACTCCCGCTCCTGGGTCTCCATCGCGCCCCGGACCTGCTTGGGGGTGAGCCCCTGTGTCCCCTCGATCGCGATCTGCTCGATGGTGATGCGGCGCCCTTCCGCGATCTTGAAGGTGACGGTCACGTCGCCGTCCGCGAGCTTCTCGACCTCCGGAGTGATGCCGACCTCGAAGTAGCCCTCCTGCTCGTAGAACTCCTTGAGCTTGTCGGCGGCCCGGTTGACCTCGACCGGGTTGTACACGGTGCCCAGCTTGAGATCGATCTTCTCGAGCAGGGTGGACGCGTCCTGCTTCTTGTTGCCCGAGAAGAGGACGTCGCGGACGAAGGGCCGCTCGGCCACCACGTAGGTGAGCTTGACGCCGCCCTCGAAGTCCTCCACCCGGACCTGGACGTCGTCGAAGAAGCCGAGGGAAAAGATGGCCCGGATGTCTTCGGCGGTGCGGTTGGCCACGAACGGGTTGCCGATCTTGAGGCTCACCCGCCCCAGGATCACCGCTTCCTGGACCCGGCGGTTACCCTGGACCGCGATCTCCTTGACGAGGATCGGCCGTTCGGGGGGAGTGGTGGGAGCTTGCGCAAGCGCCGGGAAGGGCCCCAGCAGCACGGCAAAAAAAATGGAGAGAGCGCATCTCCCCCGAGCGGTCATCAAGGACGTGAGTTCGTGTGCCTGGGTTCAGTGTTCCGCGAGCGCCAGCCGGGGCTCCACGACCTGGACTTCCCGGAAGACGAGATCCTGCCCCTGCGCATCTACTTCGATCCGGGCCCCGTCGCCGAACTGCCCGCGCACGATGGCTTCGGCCAGCGGATCCTCCACGTGCTTCTGGATCGTGCGGCGGAGCTGCCGGGCTCCGTAGGTCGCATCGTACCCCTTCTCGACCAGGAGGTCGAGGGCGGCCTCGGTGGGCTCGATCTGGATGCTCTTCTCGCCCAGCTGGGTGTTGATCCGGCTGATCATCACCCGGACGATCTTCGTGATGTCTTCCTTGCTCAAGGTGTGGAAGACGATGGTGTCGTCGATGCGGTTGATGAACTCGGGCCGGAAGGCCCGCTTCAGCTCATCGAGCACCCGCTCCTTCATCTTGTCGTGGGTGCGGTCCTCCCCCTCGGGCAGGAAGCCGGGCGACATGCGCTTGCCGATGAAGCTGGTACCGAGGTTGGAGGTCATGATCAGGATCGTGTTCTTGAAGTCGACCACGTGGCCGACCGAGTCGGTGAGGCGGCCGTCGTCCAGGACCTGGAGCAGCATGTTGAAGACGTCCGGGTGCGCCTTCTCGATCTCGTCGAACAGGACCACCGAGTACGGGCGCCGGCGGACCTTCTCGGTCAGGAACCCGCCCTCTTCGTAGCCCACGTAGCCCGGAGGGGCTCCGAGGAGCCGCGACACCGAGAACTTCTCCATGTACTCGGACATGTCCACCCGGATCAGGGCGTTCTCGTCACCGAAAAGATACTCGGCGAGGGTGCGGGCCAGCTCGGTCTTGCCCACGCCGGTGGGGCCCAGGAAGATGAACGAGCCCACCGGGCGGCGGCTGTCCTTGAGGCCGGCCCGGGACCGCCGGATGGCCCGCGAGACCGCGGCGACCGCGTCCCCCTGGCCCACGATACGGCCGTGCAGAGCCTCTTCCATGCGCGCGAGCTTGGCGGACTCCTTCTCCTCGAGCTTGGACAGCGGGATGCCGGTCCAGCGGGAGACGATGTACTCGATGTCCTCCTCACTCACCGTCTGCGGGCCCTTGCCCTTGCGCTTGTCCCATTCCCGCTTCATGTCCTCGTCGCGCCCGCGGAGGAGCTTCTCCTTCTCTCGAAGAGAGGCGGCCTTCTCGAATTCCTGGGCCTCGAGGTACATGTCCTTCTCGCGCACCACCCGCTCGACTTCCTTGCCCAGCTCCTTGATCTCGGGCGGCGGGGTCAGGGCCATGAGCCGGGTCCGGGA
>DASQAL010000079.1:0-12978 GCA_035635775.1 Candidatus Acidiferrum sp. | reverse complement strand
CAGGCGTGGGAGGACTCCTCCCCGATGCTGGTGATCGCGGAGGGCCTGGGCGTCGGGGCGAGCCGCCACACCCACTTCGACATGGCCGAGGCCTTCAAGCCGGTCACCAAGTGGGTGGGCAAGGTGGACCGCGCCGATCTCATTCCCGAGTACACGCGCCGGGCCTACACGCACCTGCGCTCCGGCCGGCCGGGCCCGGTGCTCCTGCTGATCCCGCGCGATCTCGGCGAGTACGATCCCGACGAGCATCCCTACTCGCCGGTGAAGGGCTGGCGCACCGGGCCCGACCCGGACGACGTCAAGTCGGCCATCCGGGTGCTGCTCGCCGCCAAGGATCCCCTGCTCCACGTGGGCGAGGGCGCCTGCTACGCGGACGCGGCGGCCGAGCTGCTGCAGTTCGCGGAGGCGGCCCAGATCCCGGTGCTGACCACGCTCAAGGCCAAGGGCGTGTTCCCGGAGAACCATCCCCTGTCCGTCGGCGTGCGCGGCTCGATGGCCGATCACTTCCTGCGCAAGTGCGACCTGCTCTTCTCGATCGGCTCGAGCCTCTTCCCCGGCCGCTTCAGCCACGCGGTGCCCGACGCGCACAAGAAGACGATCATCCAGTGCACGGTGGACACGCTCGACATCAACCGCAGCTACGAGACCCGCCACGCGGTGATCGGGGACGCCAAGCTCACGCTGCAGGCCCTGGTCCAGGAGCTGCAGAGCAAGGGCGCGCGCAAGAAGCCGGAGGTGCTCGAGGAGATCCGCGGGGCGCGCCAGGCCTTCAAGGACAAGTTCCGCCCGTGGCTCGAGTCCAACGAGACGCCGATCAATCCCTATCGCGTCTTCGGCGACCTGGCCAAGGTCCTCGATCCGAAGAACTCGTTCCTCACCGCAGACTCCGGCAACACGCGCGACCAGACCAGCACGGTGTACGAGGCGCAGATCCCGCGCGGCTATCTCGGCTGGGGCAACGTCTCCACGCTCGGCTTCAGCCTGGCCGGCGCGGTGGCGGCCAAGCTCGCCTACCCGCAGCGGCAGTGCGTGCTCGTCACCGGCGACGCGGGCGTCTGCTACATGATGGGCAACTTCGAGGCGGTGGCGCGCTACCAGATCGGCATCACCACGATCCACATCAATAACGGCGGCTACTCGGGCTACGGCCCCGGCTTCTGGGGCGAGGGGCACGATCCCTATACCTGGAAGGTGTCCGACCACGGCAACGCGTGCATGGCGAACATGGCGCGCGCGGTCGGCTTCCACGCCGAGGACGTGACCCAGCCCGCCGAGATCATCCCCGCGCTCAAGCGCGCCTTCGACGAGAACGCCAAGGGCCGCCCCGCGTTCGTGGAGTTCATCTGCTCGCACCACCCGGTCCACGGCGGCTGGGTCCGCTAGCCGGGCGAAGGAGATCAGACCATGGCAGACGTGGACGCATTCGCGACCGCGACCTCGCTGCTCAGCGCGCTCCGTACCGGCGGCGTCAGCGCGACGGAGCTGACCGAGCTCTACATCCGCCGCATCGAGCGCCACGACGGCCGTCTCAACGCGGTGGTGGTGCGCGACTTCGATCGCGCGCGGCAACAGGCGCGCGCCGCCGACCAGTCGCGGGCCCGTAACGAGTCGGCTCCCCTCCTCGGCCTGCCGATCACGCTCAAGGAGTCGATCAACGTCACCGGCCTCGGCACGACCTGCGGCGTGCCGGACTGGAAGGGCTACGTGTCGCCGCACGACGGGCCCATCGCCGCCCGCACCCGCGCGGCCGGCGCGGTGCTGCTGGGCAAGACCAACGTGCCGCCCATGCTCGCCGACTGGCAGTCCGCCAACCCGATCTTCGGGCGCACCAACAACCCGTGGGATCTCACCCGGACCCCGGGTGGGAGCAGCGGCGGCAGCGCGGCCGCCATCGCGGCCGGGCTCAGCGCGCTCGAAGTCGGCTCGGACATCGGCGGCTCGATTCGCGTGCCCGCGGTCTTCTGCGGCACCTACGGCCACCGGCCGAGCGAGACGCTGCTGCCCCGCAGTGGCCAGTTCCCCATGCCGCCCATGCCCAACGCGGCTACCGTGATGGGGGTGCAGGGCCCGATCGCGCGGAGCGCGGAGGACCTCGAGCTGGCGCTCTCGGTGCTGGCCGGCCCCGACGTGGGCGAGGACGTGGCGTGGAAGGTCTCGCTGCCCCCGGCCCGGCGCGAGCGCCTCGGCGACTTCCGGGTGGCGGTGCTGCCGCCGATCCCGTGGCATCCGGTGGACGAGCAGATCACCGCGGCACTTCAAGATTTGGCCGGCCGTCTCGCGAAGATGGGCGCGGTGGTCGAGGAGGTCCAGCCGGACGGCCTCGGCGATCACCGCGAGTACCACGGCTTCTACCGCACGCTGCTGTCCGCGGTGACCGGCGCGCGCGTGGACGCCGAGACGCGGCGGCAACGCATCGCGACCTTCCGCGGCGCGGGCGACGACCTCTCGCTCGGCGCGGCGCGCGGGCTCGAGGGCACGGCCGGCGACTACATCCTCTGGCACGGCCGGCGTGAGCAGCACCGCGCGGCGTGGCGGGCCTTCTTCCGCGACTGGGACGTGCTGCTGGCCCCCGCCATCAACGTGCTCGCGTATCCGCACATCGAGCGCGCGTGGCCCGCCGACAACAGCGATCTGACGCTGACCTTCACGGTCAACGGCCAGTCCGTGCCGTATCTCCACGGACTCTGCTACCCGGCGCTCTCCACGGTGCCTGGCCAGCCCGCGACCGCGTTCCCGATCGGCGTCTCCCGCGAAGGGCTGCCCATCGGGCTCCAGGCGGTCGGGCCCTATCTCGAAGACCTGACCCCGATCCGCTTCGCCGCGCTCCTCGCGCGCGAGATCGGCGGCTTCCGCAAGCCGGCGGGCTACGACGCCGCCTAGAGAAGGACGCATCCCATGTCCGATCTCAAGACCCTGGAAGCGCTCAACCGCGACTACATCAGCTCGGTCCAGAACGGCGACGTCCGCCGCTTCGACGAGATCCTGGCGCCCGAGTTCTACTGCTCGAACCCCGACGGCTCGCTGGTGGACCGGGCCGCGTTCCTCGCGCAGACCGCACGGCCCGTCACGATCTCGGGGCTCGAAGCGCGCGACGTCCTGATCCGGCTGCTCGGCGACGTGGCGATCATCCACGCCACCACGACCTACAAGCGGCCCGACGGCCAGCCGGGGGCCGGCCGCTACACCGACGTGTGGGCTCGCCAGGGCGGCCGCTGGCTCGCGGTCTCCGCCCACGTCACGCGCTGCTGAGCGCCCCGCGGCTGCGCGCATGATCACGGCCGAGGGCACCTGCGATCCCCGCTTCGCGGCCGTCCGCGAGGCGTTCGAGCGTAACTTCGCGGAGCGCGGCGACTGGGGCGCCTCGGTGTGCGTCTACGTGGACGGGGCGCGCGTGGTCGACTGCTGGGGCGGCCACGCCGACCTGGCCCGCGCGCGGCCGTGGACGGCGGACACCATCGTCAGCGTGGCCTCCACCACCAAGGGCATGGTGGCGCTCTGCGCCCACATGCTGGCCGAGCGCGGCAAGCTCCACCTGGACGCGCCGGTGGCGCGCTACTGGCCGGAGTTCGCGGCCGCCGGCAAGCAGGACATCCCGGTGCGGTGGCTGCTGAGCCACCGCGCGGGGCTCCCCGCGATCCGGCGGACCCTGCCCGCCGAGGCGCTCTTCGACTGGACCGCGATGACCGAGGCGATCGCGGAGACCGCGCCCTGGTGGACGCCGGGCGTGCGCCACGGCTACCACGCGATCACCTACGGCCACCTGGTCGGCGAGGTCATCCGGCGGGTAGACGGCCGCACCGTCGGGACGTTCCTCCGCGAGGAGGTCACCACCCCGCTCGGCGCCGACTTCTTCATCGGCGTGCCGGAGGAGGCCGACGGGCGCGCCGCGGAGGTCCTGGCGCCGCCTCCGCCCGGCGAGCCGACCATCTGGGACACGATTCTCGCCGATCCCGAGTCGGTCTCCGGCCGCACCTTCCTGAATCCCCCGCGCACGCCGAATCTGATCAACACGCGCGCCTGGCGCGCGGCCGAGATCCCGGCGGCCAACGGGCACACCAGCGCACGCGGAGTGGCCCGTGTCTACGCGGCGCTGGCCCGCGGCGGCGAGATCGACTCAGTCCGCCTGCTCGCCCCCGCCACCATCGACCGCGCCATCGAGGAGCAGTCCCGCGGCCGCGACACCGTGCTGACCCTGCCCACCCGCTTCGCCACCGGCTTCATGCTCGGCATGCCGGGCGGCATCTTCAACTGCGGACCCGGCCGGCGCACCTTCGGCCATCCGGGCCAAGGCGGCTCGATCGGCTTCGCCGACCCGGACGCGCGCATCGGGTTCGGCTACGTGACCAACCAGTACGTGACCGGTACCGCGAACCATCCCGACCGCCGCGTCCTGAGCCTGGTGGACGCGGTCTACGCGGCGCTCCGATGAGCCCGGCGCCCGCGCTGGCCGCTCGCGACTGCCTGCCCCGCGACGCGGGCGACGCGCTGCTCGTCGGCCGCGCGTGGGTCCCCGCCGAGGACGGCCCGTGCGTCGTCGCGGTGCGCGGCGACGAGGTGGTGGATCTGACGCGTGCCTATCCGACCACGAGCCACCTCTTGAATATCGCCACGCCCGCCGACGTGCGCGGCGCGATCAAGGCCGCGGCGGGCCTCGCCACGTTGGAAGCCCTGGCCGCCAACAGCGTGGAGGGCGCGCGCGACGCCTCGAAGCCGTGGCTGCTGGCCCCCGCGGACCTGCACGCGGTGAAGGCCAGCGGGGTCACCTTCGTGGCGAGCCTGCTCGAGCGCGTGATCGAGGAGCGCGCCAAGGGCAATCCGGCGCTGGCCGACGGGGCCCGGCGCGAGATCCAGGCCATCGTGGGCCCCGATCTGCGCGGCATCAAGCCCGGCTCGCCCGAGGCCGCGCGCGTGAAGGACGTCCTGGTGGCCAAGGGGATGTGGTCGCAGTATCTGGAGGTCGGCATCGGGCCGGACGCCGAGCTGTTCAGCAAGTGCCCGCCGATGGCCGCGGTGGGATCGGGCGCGCGCGTGGGCGTGCACCCGGCGTCGGTGTGGAGCAATCCCGAGCCGGAGCTGGTGCTGGTGATCAACCGCGAGGGCGCCATCGTGGCGGTCACGCTCGGCAACGACGTGAACCTGCGCGACGTGGAGGGCCGGAGCGCGCTCCTGCTGGGCCGCGCCAAGGACAACAATGCCTCGTGCGCGATGGGGCCGTTCTTCCGAGTTCTCGACGAGCGCTTCACGCTCGACGCAGCCAGGCGCGTGACCTTCGAGACCGTGATCCAGGGCTCGGACGGCTTCCGGATCTCGCACATGACCCAGGTCGCCGAGATCAGCCGCGACCTGACCGAGCTGGCCGGCCAGGCCATCGGCAAGTACCACCGCTACCCGGACGGGCTCGTGCTCTTCATCGGCACCATGTTCGCACCGGTGGCCGACCGCGGCGCGCCGGGCAGCGGCTTCACCCACAAGGCGGGCGACAACGTCAGCATTTACTCGCCCCAGATCGGGCGTTTGGTCAATGAGGTCGTGGCTTGCGACGCGGCCGAGCCGTGGTCCTTCGGGACGGGCGCCTTGATGGCGAGCCTCGCCCGGCGCGGGCTGCTGCGCGCTTGACCGGCTTCGCGCCCGGCTTGGCGCCGAGCGGGTGCGCGCTGACCAGGATGAAGGCGACCAGGCAGGGCTGATCGCCGCGGTTGCTCCAGGCATGATTGGTGCCGCGCTGCACGAGCGTGTCGCCGGCCCGCATCAACGTCTCGCCCTCGTCCATCAGCGCCCAGATCTCGCCCGACACCACGAGGGCGTAGTCCACCGTGTCCGTCCGGTGCATGGCCGGATGCCGCGAGGCGTCCGGGTCCATGGTGTGGCTTGCTCCCATCGCGCGGAAGGCCGCCGTGCGATCGAAGCCGCCGCCCGCCGCGTCGGGCGGGAACTCGACGATCCGGAAGATGCTCCCGTTGGTCGGCGGCTCCAGCGTCATCCGGCGCTTGGCCGGGTCGGCGCGCCCCGCATTGGACGCGGGGGCGCCGTCGCTCACCCACAGGTCGGTGAGCGCGAAGTCGGGGCGGCCCGGCAGGGTGAGCACGTGGGGCGAGGGGCCGTCGCTCACGAAGATGGAGCGGCCGCGCGCGTCGTGCCCCGTCACCAGCCGTCGGATCGGCTTGATCATGGCGTCCTCTCTCAGGCCTGCCCCTTCTCGGCGCAGGTGCGGTCGAGCTCTTCGCTGGCCGCGATCTTGGCGATGACGTCCATGCTGCCCCAGTCGCCCTTGACCTGCCCGGGGCCGCGGCCACGGACGATCCAGAGATCCTGGAAAGCCCTCGCCGACACGGTTCGGGACGGAGATGCCGCGTCGCGGTCGCGACTGAGCGGGACTATACACTGGTGGCGTCCGCGCGCCTACTCCTCGAAGCGGCCCAGCCGCCGCAGCTCGGGGAAGAGGACCATCCAGAGCCCGGCCACCGCGATGGTCCCGATGCCGCCCAGCAGCACGGCGGGCACGGCGCCGAGGAGCGCGGCGGCCACCCCCGACTCGAAGGCGCCCAGCTGGTTCGAGGTGCCGGTGAAGAGCGAGTGCACCGCGCTCACTCGCCCCCGCATCGCGTCGGGGGTGCGGATCTGGGCCAGCGACATGCGGATGACCATGCTGACCACGTCCGCGGCGCCGAGCACGGTGAGCGCGATCAGCGACAGCACGAAGCTGGTGGAGACGCCGAAGACCACGGTGGCCGCGCCGAAGACGATCACCGAGCGGAAGAGGCTCGGCCCGATCCGCCGCTCGAGCGGGAAGCGCGCCAGGAACACCGAGATGGCCAGCGCGCCCACCGCGGGCGCCGAGCGCAGCAGCCCCAGCCCGACCGGGCCCACGCCCAGGATGTCCTTGGCGAACACGGGGAGGAGCGCGGTGGCGCCGCCCAGCAGCACCGCGAAGAGATCGAGCGACATGGAGCCCAGCAGCACCCGCCGGCTCTGGATGAAGGCCACCCCCGAGAACACGGTCTCGAGCGTGATCGGCTCACGCGGGCGGGCGACGCGCGCGACCCGGATCGCCGCCGCGAGCGCACCGGCCAGGACGAACATCGCGCCGGCGGCGAAATAGGCGGGGCCCGGCCCGAACGCGTAGAGCACGCCGCCGATCGCGGGGCCGACGATCTGGGCGGTCTGCCCGGCCGAGATGACCCAGGCCATCGCGGGGGCGATCAGCGGGCGCGCCACCACCTCGGGCACCAGGGCGGTCATCGCGGGGTTCTCGAAGGCCTGGGCCGCGCCGAGCAGGGCCACCAGGGCGAAGATGCTCTCGCGGCTCTGCCAGCCGCCGAGGGATCCCACCGCGAGCGCGGCGGCGACCGCGGCCTTCGCGATCTCGCAGACGATCACGATGAGCCGCCGATCGCAGCGGTCGGCCACCTGCCCGACCACCAGGGCGAGCAGGACCATCGGCAGGAACTGCGCGAGGCCGACCAATCCCAGGTCGAGCACGCGCCCGGTCAGCTCGTAGAGCTGCCAGCCCACCGCGACGCCCAGCATCTGGAAGCCCATGCTGGCCAGGACCCGGGAGGACGACAGGAAGGCGAACGGCGGGTGGAGCAGGAGCGAGCGCGACGGCTCGGAGATCTCGCGGCCTCTAGCGGTTGGCCCGGGCGAGCACCGCGTCCAGCAGGACGTTCACGCCCGGCGAGGTGTAGTCGAGCTCGGCGTGCTCGGCCTCGTTGTGCGAGATCCCGTCGCGGCACGGGGTGAAGATCATGGCGGTGGGCGCGATCCGGGAGATGTAGTAGGCGTCGTGGCCGGCCTGGCTCAGGATGTCCCGGTGGGCGACGCCTCGCTGCTGGGCCGCGTCCCGGATCAGTCGGATGCAGCCGGGATCGAAGCGCTCGCTGCCGAACTGCCACTCCCCCGCGATCGCCATCTCCACGTTCGCGCGCCGGGCGCACTCGGGAATCGCCGCCTTGACCTCCGCCCACATCTGATCGGCCATCCCGCGGTCGGCGTGGCGCACGTCGCACGTGAGCTGCGCGTACTCCGAGAGGATCCCCGCCTTGTTCGGCCACGCGATCAAGCGGGCCACCGTGGCCTTGCCCTCGGTCGCGTGATACTTCCAGCCCACCTCGTTGACCGCGACCGCGAGCATCGCCGCGCCCACGAGCGCGTTGCGCCGGCGGTCCATCGGCGTCGGCCCCGCGTGCGCGGTCTCCCCGTGGACGTCCACATGCATGCCCCGCGTGGCGTAGCCGCCCACCACGATGCCCACCGGCACCGCCTCCCGGTCCAGGATCGGGCCCTGCTCGATGTGCAGCTCGAAGTAGGCGTCGATGGCGCGGCCGCCCACCGCGGCCTTGCCGTGGTAGCCGATGCGCTCGAGCTCGCCCCCGAACTGCTTGCCGTCGTCGTCGCGCAGGGCGAGCACCCAGTCCACGGCGAAGACCCCCGCGAAGGCGCCCGAGGCCACCATCGGCGGCGTGAAGCGGGCGCCCTCCTCGTTGGTCCAGCACACCAGCTCGAGCGGGCGCTTGGTGCGCACCCGGCGGTCGTCGAGAGTGCGGAGCACCTCGAGGCCGGCGAGCACGCCCACGATTCCGTCGTACTTGCCGCCCGCGAACTGGGTATCGAGGTGGCTGCCCATCAGCACCGGCGGCAGGTGATCGTCGGTACCGGGGCGTCGGGCGAAGATGTTGCCGACCCGATCCACCGCGACCGTGCAGCCGGCCTCCGTGCACCAGGTGATGAAGAGATCGCGCATCTCCTTGTCCGCGTCGGTGAGCGCCAGGCGGCGGAGGCCGCCCGCCTTGCCGGGGCCGATCTCGCCGGAGCGCATGACGGTGGACCAGAAGCGTGGCGCGTCGATGGTGATCGAGTCGGATGCGGACATGGCTCGCGCCCTCCCGGCGCGCTCCGGTCTTACCGCGGCGCGGGAGAGCCTGTCAACCGCCTTGACAGCCGCCGGTGATCGGCCCATATGTGACGCGATGGCCGACGCGGTGCCCGCCGAGCTCAGAGGGAAGGTCCTCGCCCAGATCGACGACGACGAGGTGGTCCGGCTCGCCTGCGAGCTGATCCGGATCCCCTCCTTCACCACCGAGGAGACGCGGCTCGCGGAGTGGCTGGCGAACTACCTCGGCGAGCAGGGCCTCCCGGTGACGGTGCAGGAGATCGAGCCCGGCCGCAAGCAGACCATCGCGCGCCTGCGCGGGACCGGCGGCGGCCGGTCCATCATGCTCAACGGGCACATCGACATCGATCCGCTCGCCTCCGGCTGGACGCGCGACCCCTTCGACCCCTGGATCGCCGACGGCAAGCTCTTCGGCCACGGCATCTACAATATGAAGGCCGGGGTCACCGCCTGCATCGTGGCCACGCTCGCGCTCCAGCGCGCGGGGGTGCCCCTCCGCGGCGACGTGGTACTGGCCTGCGTGGCCGCCGAGCTGAACGGCGGCATCGGCACGATCCACGCGCTCGAGCACGGCCAGAAGACGGACATGGCGGTGGTGGCCGAGCCCTACGGCGCGCGGACCATCCTGACCAAGCACACCGGCACCGTGGACGTGGTGATCCACACCGTGGGCCGCGCCACCCACATCAGCAAGAAGGAGCACGGGGTGGACGCCATCGCGATGATGATGCGGGCGGTGGCCGCGCTCGACACGCTGCGCTTCACCCACACCCACGACCCGGACCTGCCCGGCCTGCCGCGGCTCAACGTGGGCTCGATCATCGGCGGGCGGGGCCGCGACCACAACCTGCGCGGCGCCTACACCGTGAGCGACTTCTGCACCGCCTACGTCAACGTGCGCTTCAACGCGAGCCAGACCGGCGAGACCGTGGTGGCCGACATCCGCCAAACCCTCGACGCGCTGGCCGCCGCGGATCCGAAGTTCGAGTACGAGATCGAGTTCCCGCCCCGGCTCGAGCGCGGGCTCGGCCGGCTCGCCAAGGCCGCGGTGGACGTGCCGAAGACTTCGCTCGTCGTGCAGATGGTGCGGCGCAACCTCCACCTGATGACCGGGGCCGAGCCCGAGCATTTCGGGGTCCGGCTGCCCCAGAGCTACGCGGGCAACGACACCACGCACCTCTGGGCCGCCGGCATCCCCTGCTGCCTCTACGGCCCGGGCGGCGGCTACACCGACTACCACGACGTGCACGTGGATCTGGAGGATCTCTTCCTGTGCACGCGCGTGCTGGCCCTGACTGCGCTCGAAGCGACGCGCTGACGCGGCCGCCGCCGTGCACTACGTCGATCCCTCCACCGGCCAGACCTATCCGCTGAGCGAGGCGCGCTGGCGGGCCGACAACGGCCACTACCTGAACCTCGCGCCCGGCCCCGGGCTCAAGCGGCGCGACATCGACCCCGCGCGCCACTCGGTGTGGCGCTACGCGCGCGGGCTCCTGGTCGGCGTCGAGCACGCGGTGAGCCTGGGCGAGGGGTGGACGCCGCTGCTCGCCGGGGAATGGCACGGCGCGCCCGTCCACTACAAGCTCGACTTCATGATGCCGACCGGCTCCTTCAAGGACCGCGGCATGACCGTGATGGTGAGCTATCTCAAGAGCCGCGGGGTCACCCGGGTGCTGGAGGACTCCTCGGGCAACGCGGGGGCGTCGCTCTCGGCCTACGCGGCGGCGGCCGGGCTCACCTGCCGCATCCTGGTGCCGGAGACTGCGTCCTATCCCAAGATCGCCCAGATCGCGGCCTGCGGCGCCGACGTGGTGACGATCAAGGGCTCGCGCCAGGACGTGGCGGAGGCGGCCCTGCGCCAGAGCGCCGAGATCTTCTACGCGAGCCACAACTGGCAGCCCTTCTTCGTGGAAGGGACGAAGACCCTCGCCTACGAGCTGTGGGAGCAGGCGGGCTTCCGCGCCCCCGACAACGTGGTGGTGCCGCTCGGCTACGGCAGCAATGTGCTGGGCGCCGAGCGCGGCTTCGACGAGCTGCTCCGCGCGGGCGAGATCGCGCGCCGGCCGCGGCTCTTCGGCGTGCAGGCCGCGCGCTGCGCGCCCTACGCGGCCGCCTTCCGCGCGGGCGTCGAGCACCTCGTGGCCTCCGAGATCGCCCCCACCGTGGCGGAGGGGATCGCCACCCCCAAGCCCACCCGCGTGGTCGACGTGCTGCGCGCGGTGCGCGACACCGGCGGCAGCATCGTGGCGGTCGAGGAAGCCGAGATCGTCCCGGCCCTCCGCGACCTGGCCCGGCGCGGCCTCTACGTCGAGCCGACCTCCGCGGTGGCCGCGGCCGGCCTGAGCCGGCTCCTCGCCGCGGGCGTCATCCGCCCGCAGGAGTACACGGTGCTGGTGCTCACCGGCTCCGGGCTCAAGGCCTCCGCCACCACCGGCGAGCTGCTGAAGCTCCACGCCCGCACCGAGTAACACCACCCTCTCCCCCGCCGAGGAGGAGAGGGCAGGGTGAGGGGGGCTCGAAGTCGTGGGGGCCGGTTGACTTCGCTGCGCGTTTCATGAAAGGGTGGGCGCCATGCCAGCCCGGAGCGGCGCCGAATACGTCGAGTCGCTCAAGAAGCAGCCGCCCCGCGTCTACCTGGGCGGCCGGCGCATCACCGACGTGACCGCGGAGCCGGTCTTCCAGGAGCCGATCCGCGCCATCGCCGAGCAGTACGACATGCAGGGGGACCCGGCCTACCGCGACGTGATGACCTACCCGTCGCCGACCACCGGCCAGCCGGTGTCCACGTCGTTCCTCATCCCCTACTCGCGCGAAGACCTGGTGAAGAAGCGCAAGCACTTCAAGCTGCGCGCGGACCACAACTTCGGGTTCATGGGGCGATCGCCCGACTTCATGAACCAGTTCGTCACCGGCTGGCACCTCATGGCCGACCGCTTCGCCCGCGCGGGCGCCCGCTTCGGCGAGAACGCGACGCGCTACTACGAGTACGTCCGGGAGCGCGATCTCTTCCTGACCCACATGCTGATCAATCCGCAGATCGATCGCAGCAAAACCTCGGCCGAGCAGGAAGACCCCTACTTCCACCTGGGCCGGGTGCGTGAGACCGCCGACGGCATCGTCGTGCGCGGGGCCAAGATGCTGGGCACCATGGCCCCGATCACCGAGGAGGTCGCGGTGATCCCGTTCGGCGGCGTGGCCCCGGGGGACGACGCCTACGCGCTCGCCTTCGGCATCCCGTCGTCCACGCCCGGCCTCACGTTCATCTGCCGCGAGACGGTGTCGCCGCTGCCCCGCTCGCGCTTCGACCATCCGCTCTCGAGCCGCTTCGAGGAGATGGACTGCATCGCGGTCTTCGAGGACGTGCTGGTGCCGTGGGACCGCGTGATGGTGGACGGGAGCCCGGGCAGCGCCGAGGTCATCAACACCATGGGCGCGGACTACGGCGCGCTGCTCAACGTGCAGACGAGCGCGCGCATGCTGAGCCAGCTCGAGTTCTTCTGCGGGCTCGCCATGAAGGTGGCCGACGCCATCGGCATCACCGGCTTCCTCCACGTGCAGGAGAAGCTCGGCGAGATGCTGAGCCAGATGGAGATCGCGCGCGCCGTCTTCTACGGCTCCGAGGCGATGGCCCAGAAGCTGCCGGGCGGGGTGTGGGTGCCGGGCGGCCACGGGCTCCGCGCGTTTCACTTGCAGACCGGCAAGGTCTACAGCCGGTTCGTGGAGATCGTCCAGACCCTGGCCGCGGGCGGCTTCTTCTACGCCCCGAGCGAGGCCGATCTGCAGAGCCCGGAGCTGCGTCCCTACATCGATCGCTACGTGCGCGGCCGCGCCGGGGTCTCCGCCGAGGAGCGCATCGCGCTCTTCAAGCTCGCGTGGGACGCGACCGGCGAGGCCTTCGCCCAGCGCATGGCCCAGTACGTGCGCTTCTACTCCGGCGACCCGATCCGGCTCACCGCGGGCTTCTACACCCAGTACGACAAGGGGCCGCTCCTCGAGCTGGTCGAGCGCGCGCTCGGCCGCCGCGACGGCGTGCCGCTGCCGATCACGCCCGACGACCCGGGCGCGCCCATCCCCTACCAGCCGGGCAC
>DASQAL010000078.1:0-2406 GCA_035635775.1 Candidatus Acidiferrum sp. | reverse complement strand
TTCGCGGGACGGCCCAACGTGCGGCGCTACAAGGTGCGCTTCTCGACGCGGGCCTGGCCGGGCGACGACGTGGTCTGCCGGGGCAAGGTGACGCGCAAGCTCGAGCAGGGGGGCGAGAAGCTGGTGGAGGGCGAGCTCGAGGCAATCAACCAGAAGGGCGAGACCCTCATCAGCGGCACCTTCGTCGCGGCGCTACCGTCGCGCGGCTGAGGCGGCCCATGAAGCTCGGGCTCTCGATCGGGTACTCTGGCGCCCACCTCGACCTGCCGGTGGCGCGCGTGCAGCTCGCGGAGCGGCTGGGCTACGACTCCGTGTGGACGGCGGAGGCGTACGGCTCGGATGCCCTGACGCCGCTGGCCTACCTGGCGGCGGTGACCACGCGCATCCGGCTCGGCACGGGGATCATGCAGCTCGCCGCGCGCACGCCCGCGGCCGCCGCGATGGCCGTGGGTACCATCGATGCGCTGGCGGGCGGCGGGCGCGTCATCGCGGGCCTCGGCGTGTCGGGCCCGCAGATCGTGGAGGGCTGGTACGGGCAGCCCTGGGGCAAGCCTTACTGGCGCCTCCGGGACTATGTAGGCATCATGCGGAAAATCTTTGCCCGCAAGTCCCCCGTGCAGCACGAGGGCCGCGAGATCTCGCTGCCCTACACGGGTCCGGGCTCGGCCGGGCTGGCCAAGCCCCTGACGTCGATCCTGCACATGCGCCCGGACATCCCCATCTGGCTGGGGACGGGCGGGGAGTCCACCGTGAAGCTCACCGCCGAGATCGCGGACGGCTGGCTGCCCCTGGGCTTCACCCCCACACGCATGAAGGCCTTCCGGCCCTGGCTGGACGAGGGGCTGCGCCGCGCCGGCGGCGGCAAGACCCTGCGCGACCTCGAGATCCAGCCGCGAGCCTTCGTGGTGCTGACCGACGACGTGCGGGCTGGGCTCCAGGCCCTCAAGCCGCGCGTGGCGCTCTACGTCGGCGGCATGGGCCACCGCGACAAGAACTTTCACACCCAGGCGATGACGGCGAACGGCTACGGCCTAGCGGCCGAGCGCATCCAAGAGCTCTATCTGGCCGGCCGCAAGGCGGAGGCGGTGGCCGCGGTGCCCGACGACTTCATCGACGAGGGCGCGCTGGTGGGGCCGCGGGACCGGATCCGCGAGCGCTTCCGAGCGTGGGCGGACAGCGGCGCAACGGGCCTCACCGTGGCCACCCAGCAGGACGAAGCCATCGAACTGATGGCCAACTTGGCCGGGTGCCGATGAGGGCTTCGGTCTATCCTGCTTTCCTCAGACGGGCGCGCGCAGCGCGGGGAACACACGCGTGGCGAGGAGCTCGATGGTGCGCAGCACCTTGGCCTGCTCCATGCCCGGCCACTGGATCCTGAAGATGAAGGAGTTGACGCCGAGCCGTTCGGCGTAGCGCTTGATCTCGCGGACGGCGTCGTCGGGGTCGCCCACGATGAAGCGGTCCGCCACGAGCTCCTCGAACTCGTGGGCAAAGCTGTCTCCCTCGGGCAGCGCCTTGTCCTGTCCCCACGAGGCATAGGCCTTGTACTTGGCCTCGAGGAAGGGCCGGCATTCCTGCAGGGCGGTGCGGCGGTCGGGGGCGACGTACAGCTCCTTGATGATCGGCAGCTCCGCCGGGAAGGGGCGGCCGGCCTCGCGCAGGGCCTGACGGTACACGCCCATCTGGCGCTCGAGCACGGCCATATTCGCGTGCGGGTTGATGACCCAGGCGTCGCCCAGGCGCGCCGCGCGGACCACCGCGGTGTCGTTGTTGGCGGCGAACCAGATGGGCGGATGCGGCCGCTGCACCGGGCGCAGCATCATGTGCGCGTCGGTGAGGTGGAAGAAGCGCCCGTGGTGCGTCACCTTTTCGCCCGACCACAGTCGCTTGATGACCTCCAGGCTCTCCACCAGGCGCCCCACCCGCTCCTTGGGCGCCACCCCGAACGCCTCGTTCTCCTCGTCGCGATAGCCCAGCCCCACGCCGAAGATGAAGCGCCCTTCGGTGATGACGTCGAGCGTGGCCACCTGCTCGGCCACGTCCACCGGATTGAGCAGCGGCAGCAGGATCACGGTGGCGCCCACGCGCATGGTCCCGGCGTCGGCGGCGAGCCGGGCGAGCGCGGGCAGGCTCTGCACCTCCTGGAACGGTGTCGAGAGGAAGTGCTGACCCATCACGATGAGGTCGAAGCCGGCGTCGCGGGCGGCCCGGACTTGCTCGATGTGCTCTCGGAAGCGATCGACCATCGACACGCCCGAAGGATGCTGCTTGGAGACGATCAGGCCGAAGTTCATGGGGTCCCCCCGGGAGCGAGGCGCGCGACGTCGAAGCCATACAACCGCGCGGTGTTGCCGCCGACGATCTTCGCCTGCTCCTCCTCCGGCACGCCCGCCAGGATCTCGGCCA
>DASQAL010000077.1:0-32217 GCA_035635775.1 Candidatus Acidiferrum sp. | reverse complement strand
AGAAGATCCCGGTGATCCAGCCCGCCTCCCGGTTGGTGAGCTGCCACTCGGCGAGGAAGCCGGGCAGCAGCGCCGGCCACGTGTAGGCTCCGATCTGGGCGCACACCTGCGCGGCACAGACGCAGGCGACGAGGCGGGCGGGGGTCAAAGGGTCCGGAGCCAGTCGGTCAGGCGCTCCTGGATCTGATCGCGCACCCGGCGGAAGACCGCGAACCGCTCCTCCTCGGTCCCGGTCGCGCGCGACGGGTCGGGGAAGGACCAGTGCAGCCGCTTCACCGAGCCGGGGACCCAGGGGCACCGCTCGTTCGCGTCGTCGCAGACCGTGATGAGGTAGTCCCAGGACGGGAGCGCGACGTCAGCATAGACCTTCGAGGTATGCCCCCCGAGGTCGATGCCCCGCTCGGCCATCGCCCGGATCGCGAGCGGATTGACCGACGTCTTCTCGGTCCCCGCGCTCCCGGCCTCGAAGCGATCGCCCGCCATCGCGCGGAGAAAGCCCTCGGCCATCTGGCTGCGGGCCGAGTTGTGCGTGCAGAGGAACAGGACGCGCGTCACAGGAGCCGCTCCACGATCACGCAATCGCGCCACTCGCCGTCGAGCTTGCCGTGTCGCCGATAGACGCCGACCACCCGGAAGCCGCACCGCTCGTGGAGGCGGAGGCTCGCGGTGTTCTCCGGGAAGATCCGGGAGACGATCTTCCAGAAGCCGCGCTCGGCGTAGGCCAGGCACATGGCGTCCAGCGCCAGCCGCCCCGCGCCGGTGCCCCGCGCGGCGCGGGCCACGTACACCGAGTGCTCGGCGACCCCCGCGTACGCGGGACGGCTCCGGTACGCTCCCGCGCCCGCATACGCCACCACCTGTCCGTCCCGCTCCACGACCACGGTCGGAAACCGATCGCGCTTGTCCGCGAGCTGCTGCGCGATCTGGGCCTCCGTCCGCGGCTCGGTCTCGAAGGTCGCGACGCGGTCGGCGATCCCCTCGTTGTAGATCGCGGTGATGGCCACCGCGTCGGCGGGGGTCGCCAGTCGCGTGCGGATCGAGGTCATCGGACGGGCAGGAGCCACCGGAACAGCCCGGTCGCGGCCGCCGCTCCGAGGAGCTGCGCCACGATGAACCCGGGCGCATCGGCGGGCCGGATCCCCGCGAACGTGTCGGTGGCGGAGCGCGCGAGCGTGACCGCGGGATTGGCGAACGACGTGGAGGCGGTGAACCAGTACGCGGCGGTGATGTAGCCGGCCACCGCGAAGGGCACCACCACCGCGGGCCGCGCGCGCGCGCATCCCCAGATGACCGCGAGCAGTCCGAAGGTCGCGACGAACTCGCTGAACATCTGGGCGGGCCCGGAGCGGGCGTGGCCGGATGCGAAGAAGAGCGGCAGCTCGAACATCAGGTGGGCGGCGGCGACGCCCGCGAAGGCGCCCAGGCCCTGGGCCGCGAGGTACGGCGGCACGTCCGACCACGCGAGGCCCCCCTGCGTCGCCTCGCCCAGCGTGACCGCCGGATTGAAGTGGGCGCCCGAGATCGGCCCGAAGGTCAGGATCAGCGCCACCAGGGCGGCGCCGGTCGCGATGGTATTGGCGAGCAGCGCCACCGCGACATTGCCGCCCGCGAGGCGCTCGCCCATGATCCCCGATCCGACCACCGCGGCGAGGAGCAGCGCCGTCCCCACCGCCTCCGCGGTCAGCCGCCGGCCGAGGCTCGCTCGTTCGGCAACCGAAGACACGTTACGCGGGTTTGCGGGCGCGAACGAACGCGCTCATGAACCGGTCGGCCACCTGGGGCGCGATGGCATCGACGTCGATCCCCGCCCCCGCCAGGAAGTCCCGGGCTTCCTCGACGCGGTAGACGCGAGTCGGCTCAAGGTCGATTCCCTCGAACCCGGCCGCCGCGAGCTTGTCTCGATACTCTCGCTCTTCCAGCGCACCGGCCACGCAGCCGATCCAGAGCTCGACGCTCCGCCGGATCTCGGCGGGAACCTCGCCGCGCACGACCACGTCCGAAACGGCCAAGCGCCCGCCCGGCTTCAGCACCCGGAACGCCTCGGCAAAGACGCGATCCTTGTCCGCCGAGAGATTGATCACGCAGTTGGAGATGATGACGTCCACCGCGTCCGACGGCAGGGGGATCTGCTCGATCTCACCCTTGAGGAACTCCACGTTGGCCACGCCCGCCTTCCGCTGATTCTCGCGGGCGAGGGCGAGCATCTCGTCGGTCATGTCCAGGCCGTACGCCTTGCCCGTCGGTCCCACGCGGCCGGCGGAGAGGAGCACGTCGATACCGCCTCCCGATCCGAGATCGAGAACGGTCTCGCCCGGCTCGAGCTGCGCCAGGGCGGTCGGGTTCCCGCAACCAAGAGAGGCGGCTCTGGCCTCGGCCGGCAGCGCGGACGTGTCACTGTCCGCGTAGATGCCGGAGGTGATCGGATCGCACTCACCGCGAGAGGACGCCGAGCCGCAGCAGGACGCGCTATCGGCCGCGGTCACTCGGAGCGCGGCCCGCGCGTATTTCTCCTTCACGATGCTCTTGATGTCCTCGCTCATCTCGGCTTCCTCACGACGAGCAGCAGGAGGCGCCCTTGGCCAGCGGCAGCCCCATGCGTCGAGGCGCGGCCACCTCGCTCTCGAGGTCGTAGTTGAGGTGATAGACCTCCCACTCCACGCCGTCGGGATCCCGGACCCAGAACTTGTCCTGGTTCGCGTGGCAGCAGTCGACGCCCATCTCCTCCCGCACCGGCAGTCCGGCCGCCTTGACGCGGGCCAGCTCGGCAATCACGGTATCCACCTCGGCCACTTGGACCCCGACGTGGTCGATCGTGCCCGCGCCGGCCGCCCCGCCGTCGGAGAGGGCCAGGTTGACGGGGGCCCATTCGGGGAGGAACTTGACGTACCCGGGCTTCACCTTGACCGGCTCCGCCCCGAGGAACTTCTCGTAGAACTCCCGGCTCTTGGCCAGGTCCGACACGTGCAGGTGGAGATGGACCTTTGCGCTCATGACGTTCTCCTTTAGCAGCAGGCGGTGAGCAGGCGCACGAGCGTCGTCACCGTGTCCCGCTTGACGGAATAGTAGATGTACCGCTCTTCCTTGCGGCTCTCGACCAGCCCCGCCCGCCGGAGCTGGTCCAGGTGGTGCGACAGGGTCGGGCCCGGAATCTCGACCTCGGCCTGGATCTCGCCCACCGACATCTCCTTGCACGCGTGGACCAGGCAGAAGAACACCCGGAGCCGGGTGAGATGCGCCAAGGCCTTGAACGCCTCGACGTGCTCATCGCTCGCCTGAAGCTGGGCCAGCGGAAGGCGCGCGATGGTCTTCATATTCTGTATTTCCAGATATATCGAAGTATGGAAGCGGAGTCAAGCCCCTTTTTTGGGCCAGCCGCGATCAGTTCACCCGGCGGGGGCGGCCGGCCCAGTAGGGCTCGCGGAGCTTGAACTTCTGGAGCTTGCCGGTGGCGGTGCGGACGAGCGCGTCCCGGATCTCCACCGAGGTCGGGCACTTGTAGTGCGTCATGCGGCTGCGGCAGTGCTCGATCAGGTCCCGCTCGGCGCAATGGGCGCCCGGGCGCAGGACCACGAGCGCCTTGATCGTCTCGCCCCACTTCTCGTCGGGCACGCCGATCACCGCGACCTCGGCCACCGCCGGATGCTGGAAGAGGCAATCCTCCACCTCGATGGACGAGACGTTCTCGCCGCCGGTGATGATCACGTCCTTCTTCCGGTCGCTGATCGCGACGAAGGCGTCGTCGGTGTAGCCGCCGTCGCCGGTGTGAAACCACCCGTCCACGATGGCCTTGGCCGTCTCCTCGGGCTGGTTCCAGTATCCCTCGAAGACGTGGTTGGATCGCGCGAGCACCTCGCCCTCCGCGTCCACGCTCATGCGCACCCCGACCGCGGGCACGCCCGCGCGGCCGAGCCGCTGCGCGCGCTCGACCGGTTCGAGCCCGTCCCACTCCGCGGGCGCCCGGTTGATGGTCAGCAGCGGCGAGGTCTCGGTGAGGCCGTAGATCTGGATGAACTCCCAGCCCAGCTCGGCCTCGATCCGCTCGATGGTCTTGGTCGGCGGCGGCGCCCCCGCGATGACCACCCGCACGCGACCCCGCCCTGGCACCACCACGCCCTTGCCGCGACGGGCCGCGGCCGCGTCGAGGACCGCCGCGATGACCGCCGGCGCGCAGTTGAAGAGGGTCACTCCCTCGCCCTCCACGCGACGCAGGATCTCCTCGCCGTCGATCTTTCGGATGATGACGTGGCGGACCCCCATCGCGGTGACCGCGTAGGGCATGCCCCAGCCATTGCAGTGGAAGGTGGGCAGGGTGTGGAGATACACGTCCCGGTCGGTCATGGCCAGGTGCCAGCCGAACGTGACCGCGTTGAGCCAGAAGTTGCGGTGGGTGAGCTGGACGCCCTTGGGCCGCGCGGTGGTGCCGGAGGTGTAGTTGATGGAAACGGTGGCGTTCTCGTCGGTGACCCGCAGGCGCGGCGTCGCCCCCTGACGCAGGAAGAGCTGCCGATCGGTGCCGCTACCGAGCACGAAGCGGTGCTTGACCTTGATATCGCGCAGGGGTTCGTCCATCTCGGGGTCCACCAGCAGGACCGAGGAGCCGGAGTGCTCGATGATGTAGCGGATCTCCTCGGCGTTCAGCCGGAAGTTCACGGGCACCAGCACCCGCCCGAACACGCTGACCCCGAAGAGGCTGATGAGGAAGCGCGCCGCGTTCGGCGAGACGATCGCGACGCGGTCGTTCTCCCCGACCCCGAGATCGTCGAGGGCGGCGGCCTGGCTTCGCGCCATCGAGGCGAACTGCGCGTAGGTGACGCGTCCGAGGCCCCCGCCGGGCGGATTGGGCTCGTCCACCACCGCCTCGCGGTGCCCGTAGACGAGCTCGGCGCGCTCGAGAAAGTCGGCCAGCGTGAGCGGAACGATCATGGCCCCGTGCCCCCTTGAACGGATTGTGCCGACCCGCGCCGGCGGTGATCGAGGATAGATCAAGGCGCCCCCGCCGCGCAATCCGCCCCGCGCATTCCTTGACCGCGAGTGGCCGCCGGGGGAGTATCGCCCTGCCGCCTCCAGGAGCGGCGACATGGCCCAGAACGCCACCATCTTCAAGGTCACCGTGGAGGTCGCGGACATCGACCGCGCCTACTACCACGACCACGTCCTCACGATCGCGCGCCATCCCTCCGAGAACGACGAGCGCATGATGGTCCGGCTCCTGGCCTTTGCCCGGCATGCGCACGAGGCGCTGGCCTTCGGCCGAGGGCTGGGCACCGACGATGAGCCCGATCTCTGGCGGAAGGACCTGACCGGGGCCATCGAGCTCTGGATCGACGTGGGGCAACCGGATGAGAAGCGGATCCGGCGAGCCTGCGGCCGCGCGGAGGCGGTGTTCGTCTACAGCTACGGAGGGCGTGGCGCCGATCTCTGGTGGGAGCAGGCCGAGGCCTCCCTCGACCGGGCCGACAACCTGACCGTCGTCAACCTGCCCTTCGCCGCCACGCGAGCGCTGGCGAAGCTGGCGCAGCGGAACATGCGCCTGACCTGCACCATCCAGGACGGCCAGATCTGGCTGGCGGACTCGGAGGTGACGGTGGCGATCGAGCCCGCGGTCCTGAAGAAGCCGCCGGCGTCCGACTAGCCTTCGACCCTTGGCCGCCGCGTCACGAAGTGGTCGAGGTGATTCGCGAAGCGCTGCCGATCGCTCTGGGAGAAGGGAGCCGGGCCGGCGATGAGGTCGCCGCCCGCGCGCAGGCCCTGCATCAGGTTCCGCACCGCGAGGCGCTCCTGGACATTGTCCTCCGTGTACAGCTCCCCGCGCGGGTCCAGTGCCCGAGCGCCGCGCGCGATCACCAGCGCGGCGAGCGGGATGTCCGCGGTGATCACCAGGTCACCGGGCTGCACCTGCTGCACGATACGGTGATCCGCCACGTCCGAGCCCTGATCCACCCGGAGGCTCCGGATGAAGGGCGAGGACGGAACGCGGAGGGACGTGTTGGCGACCAAGGTCGTCAGCACCTGCGCCCGCTCGGCGGCCCGGAACAGGATCTCCTTGATGACCTGGGGGCAGGCGTCGGCGTCCACCCAGATCTCCACTACGTCTTCTCGAGCCGGCGCAGGAAGACCTCGATCTCCTTCTTGGTCTGGAGGTCCCCGGTCCCGCTCGCGACCTCGAGGCCCTTCGTGTAGGCGGCCTTCGCCTCGGCGATCCGGCCCGCGCGCTCGAGCGCCCGGCCGAGGCCGCGGTGGGCGGCCGAGTAGTCGGGCTTGAGGCGGATGGCTTCCGCGTACTCCACCGCGGCCGCCTCCGCCTGGCCCGCGTCCAGATAGGCGCCCGCGAGGCCGAAGCGGACGACGGGATCGTCCGGCATGATCTCCACCACTTCCTTGAATTCCTCGATCCGATCCTGACCTGCCATCCGAGCCTCCGGGCAGCAGCATCTGGCCAACAGGGCTCCCCGTCAAGTAACCTCGGACGCATGACCGAGGCCGAAGCCCTCGCGGCCCTCCGCGGCGATGACCCGGCCCTGGCCGCCCAGGCCGAAGCCACGCTCTGGGAGATCTGGTGCCGCTCGGGAATCCCCGAGGTGGACCGGCTCCTTCGTCAGGGCATCGAGGCGATGGAGCGTCGCGAGCTGGCGGAAGCGGTCGCCCTCTTCAGCCGGATCATCGCGCGCGCCCCCGACTTCGCCGAAGGATGGAACAAGCGGGCGACGGCGCGCTACGTGGCGGAGGACTACGCGGGGGCGGTGGCCGACTGCGAGGAGACGCTAGCGCGGAACCGGCACCATTTCGGCGCGCTGTCCGGCCAGGGGCTCTGCCACATGGCGCTCGGCCAGTTCCGGGAGGCGGCGGCGCTGTTCCGGCGGGCCCTCACCGTGCACCCGCACCTGACCTCGGCCAACCATAACCTCGCCGCGGCCCTGTCCGAGGCGGTCAAGGGCAACGGCCACTAGCAGGGCGCTGGAAAGGGCCCATCTGCTTCGTTGGCGCCCTCGGCCGCACGCTCAACGTACAGAGAGTACGCCTCGCGTGCGGCTCTTCGGGCGCCGCCTCGCAGCTGGACCCTTTCCAGCGCCCTGCTTCGCGCGGGGGTCTCGGCCTAGGCCTGGCGGATTTGCGCCATCAGCTCGCCGTCCGTGCACGGCGTGGGGAGCCACAGCGCTCCGGGGCCGGCCGGATTCGGCGTCGAGCGGCTCGACATCAGCACGAGCTTGGCCGACGGCAGGAGCGGCACGAGACGCTTGGCCAGCGGCTCCCCGTTCATGAGCCGCAGGTCCGATGCGATCAGGATGAGCGTGATCGCGCCCCGGTGCTCCTCCGCGATGCGAAGGGCCAGCAGGGGCTGCGACCCCGCGTCGAGCACCGTATAGCCGCGGCGCCCGAGCGTGTCCAGGGCCAGCGCGCGGAAGCCCGTATCCACGGTCGCCAGGAGCACGGAGCCGGCCGGTCTCGGCTCGCTGACCCGCGCCGGTCCACGCGCCACGCGGGGCGTCACGGCCTCCAGGAATTCCGGCGGGTGTGTGCCCACGAACATGCAGGCCAGCCCCTCGGTGTCGAGGCGCCATACTAGCGCGCGCGTCGCGACGGGCCGGCGGCCCGGAGGACGGAAGGAGAGGCCCACTTCGGCGCCGAGCGCGAGCCGCTCCTTGAGCAAGATCTTGGCGCCGGAGGCGCTGATGTCCTTCGTCCGTCCCTGGAACTGCCGGGCGCCCGCGGCCACGGTGACGAGCCAGGATACCTGCTGGCGAGGGCATCGCCGCGCATCCTGCTCGGGCTCGACCGTCTTGCTGTCGTGGTGCGTTGCCATGGGCGGGTGCCCGGGGGGAATCGCAAGAAGCGGGCCAGACGCAAACTGCTTGGGATACAGAGCCTTCGGGTGTGACGCACGAAGGCAATGTCAGTCTGCTGTCAGCCTCGAGATTGCGCGGCTGACACTCACAGCGCCACCCGGCGGAGGCGTAGGGCATTGGCGATCACCGACACCGAGCTCAGGCTCATCGCCGCGCTCGCGATCATCGGGCTGAGGAGGAGGCCGGTGAACGGGTAGAGGACGCCCGCGGCGACCGGCACGCCGAGGACGTTGTAGACGAAGGCCCAGGCGAGGTTCTGACGGATGTTCCGCATGGTCGCGCGCGCGAGCCGGCGGGCCCGCACGATGCCGCCCAGGTCGCCCTGGACCAGGGTGATGCCGGCGCTCTCCATGGCCACGTCCGTGCCCGTTCCCATCGCGATCCCCACGTCGGCCGCCGCGAGAGCCGGGGCGTCGTTCACTCCATCGCCCGCCATCGCCACCACGCGGCCCTCGGCCTGGAAGCGGCGGACGATCTGGGCCTTCTGCTCGGGCAGGACCTCGGCGACCACGTCGTCGAGGCCGAGCGTGCGGGCCACCGCCCGCGCGGTGGCTCCGCTATCGCCGGTGACCATGACTACCCGAAGACCTTCCCCCTGGAGATCGCGAATCGCCCGGAGCGCGCTCGCCTTGATGGGATCGGCGACGCCCAGGATGCCCACGACCGCGTCGCCCGCGATCAGGAACATGACGGTCTGGCCTTCCTCGCGCAGGGCCTCCGCCCGCTTCCCGAGCGCGCCCGCGTCGATCCCCAGCTCCTCGAGCAGGCGCGCGTTCCCGAGGGCCACGCGCCGGCCCGCGGCCGCGCCGATCACCCCGCGCCCGGTGAGCGAGCGAAACGCGTCAACCGAGGTGAGCGCTACGCCACGCGCGGCGGCGCCGGCCAGGATCGCGGCGGCCAGCGGATGCTCGCTCCCGCGCTCGAGCCCGGCGGCCAGGGCCAGGATTTTCGCGTCGGTCGCGGCGCCGGTCGCGTCATCGGCCGCGACCACCGAGACGAGACGCGGCTTGCCTTCCGTGAGCGTGCCCGTCTTGTCCACCAGCAGGGTCTCGACCTTCTCGAGGGTCTCGAGCGCTTCCGCGTTCCTGATCAGCACCCCAGCCAGGGCGCCGCGGCCGGTGGCCACCATGATGGACATCGGCGTCGCCAGGCCGAGGGCGCACGGGCACGCGATGATCAGCACCGCGACCGAGTTGACGAGCGCGTAGGCCAGACGCGGCTCCGGCCCGAAGAGTCCCCACGCGAGCGCGGTCAGCACCGCGACCGCCACGACCGCCGGGACGAACCAGGCGGAGACCTGGTCGGCCAGGCGCTGGATGGGCGCCCGGCTGCGCTGCGCCTCGCCGACCATGCGAACGATCTGGGCCAGCAGCGTGTCCGCGCCCACCCGGTCCGCGCGCATGACGAAGCCGCCCGTGCCGTTCACGGTGCCGCCGGTCACCCGGCTGCCCGGCTCCTTCTCCACCGGGATCGGCTCGCCGGTCACCAGGGCCTCGTCCACCGCGCTCCGACCTTCGAGGACCACGCCGTCCACCGGCACGCGCTCGCCCGGCCGCACCCGCAGCCGGTCGCCCACGGCGACGTGTTCGAGCGGCACGTCCTCCTCGTTGCCAACCTCCCGGAGGCGCCGGGCCGTCTTGGGCTGAAGGCCCAGCAGCGCGCGGATGGCCCCGGACGTGGCGCTGCGGGCCCGCAGCTCCAGCACCTGGCCCAGGAGGACCAGGGCCGTGATCACGGCCGCCGCCTCGAAGTACACCGGGGGCACGCCGCCATGGCGCATCGCGTGCGGGAGCGCGTCGGGGAACAGCACCGCGAAGACGCTGTACGCGAACGCGGCACCGGTGCCCAGCGCAATGAGCGTGAACATGTTGAGGTTGCGCGTGACCAGCGACTGCCAGCCGCGCACGAAGAACGGCCAGCCCCCCCACAGCACGACCGGCGTGGACAGGACGACCTGGCTCCAGAGCCACGCGGTGGGGCCGAGCGCGGCCACCAGCGTCGGCGCGAGCATCTCGCCCATCGCCAGCGCGAGCACGGGCACGGTCAGGGCCAGGCTCACCCAGAAGCGCCGGGTCATGTCCACGAGCTCGTGGTTCGGGCCTTCGTCGGCGGTGACCTCGAGCGGCTCGAGCGCCATGCCGCACTTGGGGCAGCTCCCAGGGCCGACCTGGCGCACCTCCGGGTGCATCGGGCACGTGTAGATCCGCGTGTCGTTCCCGGACGTCGAAGCGGGCGCGGCGGGCGGCTTCAGGAAGCGCGCGGGATCGGCGATGAACCGCTCCCGGCAGCCCGGGTTGCAGAACCAGTAGGTGGTGCCCGCGTGCTCCGCGCTGCCGCCGGCCGCGTCGCCCGGGGTCACGTCCATCCCGCAGACCGGGTCGATAATGGTGCCGGGCTGCTGATTCACCGCGCCGGTCGTCACTCGGCCAGGACCTTGTGCACGAGCTGGACCGCGGCCGAGCCCTCGCCCACCGCGGACGCCACGCGCTTCATGCTCCCCGACCGGACGTCGCCGACCGCGAACACCCGGGGCAGGCTGGTCTCGAACTGGTAGGGCCGGCGCTTGAGCGGCCACTGCGCCGTCTCCAGATCCTCGGGCTTGAGGTCCACGCCGGTCTTGACGAAGCGCTGCGCGTCGAGCGCCACGCAGCCGCCGAGCCACCCGGTGTTCGCGTCGGCGCCGGTCATGGAGAAGACGTGCCGAATGTCGCGGGCCTCGCGGATCTCACCCTCTGGGGCCTTGGCGCTCCGCCACCAGACGCGCTGCAGCCGCACGTCGCCCTCGAGGGCCTCGATCTGCGTGTAGGGCCGGAGCGTGATGGCCGCGCTCTCCTCGATACGCCGGATGAGGTAGCGAGACATGCTGTCGGCGAGCCCGGCGCCCCGCACCAGCAGGTGCACGTGCTTCGCGATGCCGGACAGGAACACCGCGGCCTGCCCGGCCGAGTTGCCTCCGCCCACCACCGCGATGTCCTCACCGTCGCAGAGCTGCGCCTCCACGCGCGTGGCGCCGTAGTACACGCCGTTGCCCTCGAACCGGCCGAGCTCGGGCACGGTGAGCTTGCGGTAGGCCGCGCCGGTGGCCACCACGACCGCGTGGCCCAGCACCGTCCCGCCGTCCGCGCACGTGATCCGAAGCTGCCGCTCCGCGCAGGCCAGGCCCACGGCCACCCGGGCCACCGCCAGGTTCGCGCCGAACTTCTCGGCCTGGAGGAAGGCGCGGCCCGCCAGGTCCTGGCCGGAGATGCCCATGGGGAACCCGAGGTAGTTCTCGATGCGGGAGCTCGAACCCGCCTGGCCGCCGGGGGCGCTGGTCTCCAGCACCAGCACGTCGAGCCCTTCCGAGGCCGCGTAGACCGCTGCGGCCAGACCGGAGGGCCCCGCGCCCACGACGACGACGTCGTGCACGTGCGCGTCGTCGAGCTCCGGATTGAGGCCGAGCGCAGCCGTGACCTCCGCGTTGCTCGGATTGCGCAGCGCCCGGTCACGGTCCTTGCAGACCAAGACCGGGATCTCGTCGAGGCCGATCTGGAAGCTCCCGAGTAGCACCTCCGCGCTGGCGTCCTGCTCGACGTCGAGATAGACGTGTGGCTGCCCGTTGCGTCCCAGAAAGGCCCGGAGGCGCAGGGTGTCCGCCGAGTGGCTCGATCCAATCAGCACGAGCCCGCCCAGGGTGTTGTCGACGAGGTGCGCGTGGCGGAGGGCGAAGGCGCGCAGGAACAGCTCGCTCAGCTCGGCGTCCGTCTGGACGATGTGCCGGAGGTCCGCCAGGTCGATCTCGAGCGCCGCCGTCGCATCCAGAGCGCGGGCGCGGACCAGGCTCTGCCGCCCGGAGATCATGTCCACCTCGCCGGTGAACTCCCCGGCCGCATGGATCGTGATGCGCTCCTCCCCTTCCCGGGCCGGGCTGGAGATCTCGACGCGCCCCTCCAGCAGCACGTAGAACGTGCGCTTCGTCGATCCGCGCTCGTAGAGCAGTTCTCCCGGCGCGAACTGGCGGGGCCGGCCCACTGCGCGCAGACGATCGATCTGCACCCGCGTGAGCCTCGGGAACATCGCGCCCAGCCGCTCGGAAGGCACCGCCATGATGTCCGAAGGATAGCATCACCGTCTAGCGCCCGAACCCGTGTGCTAGGCTGCGGGAGCCATGCAGAGCGCCCAGCTCGTTCTGGCTCTGCTCATCGCGGTCGCCGCGCTCGTCACGATCGCGCGACGGCTCGGCATCGCTTACCCGATCTTCCTGGTCATCGGCGGGCTCGCGCTGGGGCTCGTGCCGGGCACCCCGCACGTCGAGGTGGACCCGGATCTCATCTTTCTCTTCATCCTGCCCCCGCTGCTCTACATCGCGGCCTTCTACACGCCGCTGCGCAGCCTGCGCGCGAACCTGGGCACGATCGGCTCGCTCGCGGTCGGCCTGGTCGTCGTCTCCGCCTTCGCGGTGGCCGCGGTGGCCCATGCCCTGATCCCCGGAATCCCGTGGGCGGTCGCCATCGCGCTCGGCGCGATCGTCGCGCCGCCCGACGCGATCGCGGCGGCCGCCATCGCCTCCCGTCTGGCCGTCCCGCGGCGGATCGTGTCGGTCCTCGAGGGTGAGAGCCTCCTGAACGACGCCACCGCGCTCACGATCTACAGCATCGCGATCGCGGTGGCGGTCGGGGGGGCGTTCAAGGCGTCCGCCGGCGTCGGGACCTTCGTGGGCGCCATGCTGGGGGGCCTGGCGATCGGCCTCGCGATGGGCTGGATCATCGCGAAGATCCGCGCGCGCATCGAGGACACGCCGGTCGAGATCACGATCTCGCTCCTGACTCCCTACGCCGCGTTCCTCCCCGCCCAGGGGCTCGGCGCCTCCGGGGTGATCGCGACGGTAGTCGCGGGGCTGTACCTCGGCCGGCGCGCCTCGGGCATGATGGGGGCCGACGCCCGCCTCACCGGGCGCGCGGTGTGGGAGACGATCACTTTCCTGCTGAACGGGATGGTCTTCATCATCACCGGCCTGGAGGTCCCCTTCCTCCTGCGCTCGCTCGATCCCTCCACTGCGATCCGGCTGGTCGGCATCGGCCTCATCGTGAGCCTCGTCCTGATCGTGGTCCGGGCGCTCTGGATCTTCCCGAGCGAGCTCGTGGCGTGCGCCGTGCGCGGCGAGCCGCGCCCGCGCCGCTTCCTCGCGCACTCGCTGGTGCTCTCGTGGGCCGGGATGCGCGGCGGCGTCTCCCTCGCGATCGCGCTCGCCCTGCCGCTGACCCTGCCCGGCGGCGCGCCGTTTCCCGCGCGCGAGGCGCTCGTGATCGTGACCGTGACCGTCATCGTGATCACGCTGCTGGGCCAGGGGCTCAGCCTGCCGTGGCTGATCCGGCGGCTCCGCCTGGGCACCGATCCGGAGCTGCGCGAGGAAGAGGCCCGCGCCCGCCAGCAGCTCGTCGAAGCCGCCACGCGGCGGATCGATCAGCTCTACCCGGTTTGGCCGGACCACCGCCCGCTGCTCGACCGGCTGCGCGACACCTACCAGCACCGCTCGGAGCACGTCGAGCGGCAGCGCGACGTGTCGGGCTCCGGGGAAGAAGACCGGGAGATCATCGAGCACCGCGAGATCCAGCGCACCGTCATCGACTCGGAGCGCGAGGCGCTGCTGCGGCTGCGCGCGGAGGGCACGATCGACGACGACGTGCTGCGGGCACTCGAGCGGGAGCTGGACCTCGACGAGCGCCGGATCGACTCCTGAAGCTCAGGCCCCGCGGGGAGCGGGGGTCAGGCCGAGCCGGCGCGCCTCGCCCGTTCTGGCCTCCTGGACCGCATCCACCAGGTCGAACGACAGCGCGTCGGCGTCACTGGCCAGGGCCTTCGCGAAGAGCTCGGGCCGCGACGCGGGCACGAAGAGCTGGCTGCGCATCAGGAGGTCCGCCACGGTCAGGTCCCCGCGCGCTTCGCGGGCCCGACCACGGCGCCCGCGCCGCAGAGCCGCTCGATCTCCTCGTCCGAGTAGCCGAGGCCCGCCAGGATCTCCCGCGAGTGCTGCCCGAGCTGCGGTGCCGCGAAGGGCGCGGGCGGAGGCCCGTCGCCGAAGCGCACCGGATGCGCCATGCCGCGGTAGCGCCCGACGCCCGGGTGCTCGAAGCTCGCCAGGATGCCTTCCGCGGCCACCTGCGGGTGGTCGAACATGTCCTCCACCGGGCGCGCCGCCGCGCAGGGCACGCGCTCACCCAAGAGCGCCTCCCACTCGACCGCGGTACGCGCCTGCAGCGCCGTGCGCAGCCGCGGCACCAGCAGGGCCGCGTGCTCGGCCCGCTTCCGCACCGTGTCGAAGCGCGGATCACTCGCGAGCTCCGCCAGGCCGGTCAGCTCGCACAGGGCCTTCCAGAAATGGGGCGTGTTGGCGGAAAGGTAGAGGCTGCCGTGCTTCGTCGGATGGAGCCCGGTGATGCCTCCCGGGCGCACGTCGCGCGCGACGTCGCGCCCCTCGCCGTCGGCCCACACCAGCCGGATGGCCTGCATCGTGAGCGCGCTGCGCAGGAGCGACACGCTCACGTACTGGCCGCGGCCGGTGCGGCTGCGCTCGAAGAGCGCGGAGGACACCGCGAAGGCCAGCATCGAGGCCGAGTAGAAGTCCACCGCGGAGCCGTACACGATCTCGGGATCGCCCGGCTTCCCCTGCTCCATGCAGATGCCGGTCATGGTCTGCAGCACCTGGTCGTACCCGGCGCGATCCTTGAGCGGGCCGGTGTCGCCGTAGCCGGTCAGCGCGCAGTAGATCAGGCGCGGATTGACCGTGTCCATCCGGTCGTAGTCGACGCCGAGCCGCGCGGGCACCGACGGCCGGAAGTTGTGCACCAGCACGTCGGCGCGCTCGACCATCCGGCGCAGCACGCCCACGCCGTCGGGATGCTTGAGGTCGAGGCCGATGCCGCGCTTGTTGCGATTGACCCCGAGGAACGCGCGACTCTCCCCGGGGAGCGTGGACGGGTAGTTGCGCAGGTTGTCGCCCTCGGGCGGCTCGATCTTGATGACCAGGGCGCCGAGGTCACCGAGCAAGGCGCAGCCGTAGGGGCCGGCCACGTAGCCGCTCAGATCGAGCACCGTGACGCCGCTCAGGGGCCCGTGACCCTCGCGGGAGCCGAGCGCGGGCAACGGGCTCACACGCGTCTCTCCAGCACGGCGGGAGTCTATCACGGGCGAGACGGAGCGCCGGGGCGCCGCGACGTCAGCGGCTGGCGTAGACGGTCGTGCGGCCTTTCTGGTCGAACGCCAGGACCTGGTAGCGCTCGGACACCTGCCCCGGCGCCTCCATGCCCGGGGAGCCGACGGGCATGCCCGGGACCGCGAGCCCGACCACGGAGGGCCGCTCGCGGAGCAGGCGATCGATCACGTCGGCGGGGACGTGCCCTTCGATGACGTACCCCTCCACCACCGCGGTGTGGCAGCTCTGGAGCGCCCGCGGCACGCCGAGCTTCCGCTTGATGGGCGTCAGGTCGTCGAGGTCCTCGGCCTTGACCGGGTAGCCACTCGCGCGCAGGTGCCCGACCCACGCGGCACAGCAGCCTCAGGTGGGCGACTTGTGCACCGTGATCGTGGGCTTGGCCGCCGCGCCGACGAGACGCTCGCCGACGGCGGAGAGCGCGAGCGTCACGCTCCCGATCAGGATGCTCCGTCGCGCGAGAGATCCGCTCATGGCTTGAAGAAGGCGAGCAGCTCCGCGTTCACCTGGTCCTTGAGGGTCGAGCACAGGCCGTGCGGCGCGCCGGGAATGACCTTCAGGGTGGCGCCCTTGATCATCTTCGACGAGCGCATCGCCGAGGCCCCGATCGGCACGATCTGGTCGTCGTCGCCGTGCAGCACCAGGGTCGGGACGTCGAACTTTCCAAGATCCGCGGTGAAGTCCGTCTCCGAGAAGGCCTTGATGCAGTCGAAGGCCGCGTTGAAGCCGACCAGCATCCCCTGGAGCCAGAACGAGTCCCGCAGGCCTTGCGAGACCTTGGCGCCCGGGCGGTTGGCCCCGTAGAACGGCGCGCTCAGATCCTTGAAGAACTGCGAGCGGTCGGCGAGGACGCCCGCGCGGATCTGATCGAACGCCTCCATCGGCAGGCCGCCCGGATTGGCGGCCGTCTTCAGCATGATCGGCGGCACCGCGCCGATCAGCACCGCCTTGGCCACGCGCTTGGTGCCGTGGCGGCCGATGTAGCGCGCGACCTCGCCCCCGCCGGTGGAGTGGCCGACGTGGATCGCGTTCTTCAGGTCGAGCGCGCCGACCAGCGCCGCGAGATCATCGGCGTAGGTGTCCATCTCGTTGCCGTGCCACGGCTGGCTCGACCGGCCGTGGCCGCGGCGGTCATGGGCGATGCAGCGGTATCCCCGGGTGCCGAGGAACAACATCTGGTCTTCCCACGCGTCCGCGGTCAGCGGCCAGCCATGGCTCAGAACCACGGGCTGTCCACTGCCCCAGTCCTTGTAGTAGATCTGCGTGCCGTCCTGGGTCGTGATCGTGCTCATGCGTCCGAGGATCTGCCCAAAGAGGTGCCCCGTCAAGCCGGAGCGGAACGTGCCCTGTTCTGGTCACTTCCCGACACCCATCGTCATGCCGACTGACTGTCGTGGTTCCAAGTAGGCCAAATGTCACGCGACCGGTGTGGCCCCTAACGTGCACATATTTCGCGTGGATGGAGGACAGCATGAGGCGATCGCTACGATTCGCAGTGGCCATGGGGCTCGGCGCAGGGATCCTGCTCGTCGCCGGGCAGGTGGACGCGCAGTACCAGTACACAGACGCCAAGGGCGTCAGCAAGGTCGTGCAGTACAAGCTGGACGTACCCGCCACCTACCGCGATGCCGCGGTCTGGATCGGGCCGACCGGAATCGGCAAACCAGCCTTGAGTGAAGCGGCGCGGCAGACGAAGCAGCGCGAGGACACCTACCGCGGGACCACGGCTCAGCAGCTGCAGCAGAAGGTCCAGGAAGCCAACGAGCTGGAGCGACAGAAGCTATGGCGGCAGCAGCAGCGCGTGGGTCCGCCCACAAGGTAGGAGCGGGATGCTTGGATTTCGAGTCGGGGTGTGTCTGGTCGTCTTCAGCCTGGCCGCGGTCGCCTTCGCCGGACCCGACAAGCCCATTGCCAACGTGAAGAGCTTGACCGGCGACTGGCGCGCCATCAGCGGCGCGTCGGCGGCGGCGATTCGCATCAAGCCGGACGGCTCGTACGAGGGCACCGCCGCGAACGGGGTCAAGACGGCCGGGAAGATCACCACCGGCGGCGGCAAGGCGTCGTTTCAGTCCGCCACCTCGGCGGGAACCGTCGCGTGGTCCCAGGAGGACGGCAAGGACATGCTCCTGTTCGTGCGGGCGGACGGGCGCGGCTCGGCCAAGCTGCAGCGCGTGACATAGTCGACGGGCGAAGAGGAGCCTAGGGTCTCCTTACCGCCTGACGGTGCGGCGGAAGATGGAAGGTCACCACCGCGCCCTGCCCCTCGTCTCGCAGGATCTCGAGCTCTCCGCGGTGCCGCCGGATGATCCCGTACGCCATGCTCAGGCCAAGCCCCTGGTGTCGAGGGCCCTTCGTGCTGAAGAAGGGCTCGAGGGCGCGGTGGCGCACCTCGTCGGACATGCCTGGGCCGGAGTCGGCTACCGCGCAGTACACGGCCTCCGCGGTGGCCCACGTTCTCACCAGGATCCGACCCCCGTCGGGCAGGGCCTCGACGGCGTTGAGGATCAACGCCACGAGCACCTCGCGGAGCGGCGCAGCCAGAGCCAGCACCGCCGGGATCTCGCCTGGCTCGAAGGCCAGCTCGATCGTCCCGTCGGCCACGGCGTCCGCCCATGGCGCCCCTCTCGCATCAAGCAGGTCACGCACGAGCCGGTTCAAGTCGAGCGGCATCGCATCCGAGAGCGTCGCGGCCTCGGCGAAGGCCTTGACGCGTCGCATGATGGCGGCGGCATCGATGGCGGTCCGCTCGAGGGTCTCGAGCCGCTTCCGGGTTCTGGGCTCCGCAGGCTCCTGGAGGAGGAGCTGCGCACTACCCAGGACCGCCTGCAGCACGTTGTTCACGTAGTGGGTGACCCCGGCGGCCAGCGTGCCGACGGCCTGCAGACGCTCGGTCTCCACGAGCTGCTCCTGGGACGCTCGGACCGCGGCCAGCGCTTCGCGCAAGTCCCCATAGAGCTGGTGGTTTTCCAGCGCGATGGCGGCCTGATCGGCGAAGGCGCGGACGATCTCGACGTCTTCGGCGCCGAAGGAACGTCCGGCGAGGTCACCGATGCCGAGGGCCCCGACCACCCGATCCTGAACGAGCAGCGGGACGGCGAGCACGGCGTGATACTGCGCATGCTCGATCGCCGCCCGAAGCTCCGGTGTGAGCGCGACCCGGGGGTCCGTCAGGATGTTCGGCGTCACCACGGGCTGGCGCTCCCGGACCGCGAGACCAACCATCCCCGCGGCGTCGGGGAACACGATCCCGGGCCGGAGGCCCGGCCCCGTGTTACCCGAGAGGGCGACCAGCACGGGGTCCCCAGAGCCGTGGTCGAGCCCGAAGACGGAGGCGACGCGGACGTCCAGGACGGCGAAGACGGCGTCTGCGATCCGCTGCCCAACTTCCTCGATCGCCAGCGACTGGGGCAGGAGGTTCGCGATCTCGGACAGACGCTCGGCCACCCGCCGGCGTCGCTCGCTCTTGGCGAAGAGGTGGGCATTCTGGAGAATCAACGCGGCCTGGGCGCTAAACACGGTCAGGAGCTCGATTTCGGCCTCGCAGAACACGCGATGCGCGCCGCCGCCCAGCACGAGGACGCCGAGGAGCTGCCCCCTGGCCCGAAGCGGCAGCGCGACCGTCGACTCGGTCTCCTCCTCGACGAGCCGCGGGTCGGCGCCCGGGGGTAGGGCCGACTCGGGAGTCTCCGCTGAGGTCACGATCCGATCTTCAGCTAGCGCCCGCCAGGCAATCCCGGCACCGGGCGGGAGCCGCCAGCCCAGCCAGCTCCGGGAGTCTTCGGCACCGCCGGCGGCCACACAGACCAGGGAGGCGGCGTCGATCTCATACAACACGGCCCGCCGGCCCTGGAAGACTTCGACCACGGCCGTGACGATGCGCTGGGCGGCCGCGCCGACATCGAGGGAGGCCAGGAGTTCCCGGCCGACCTGGGCCATGGCGCGGGTGGCCCGCGCGCCCCGCCGGCGGTCGCTGATGTCGCGCGCCACCGCGAGATAGCCCACGAGGCGCTCCGCCTTCACGACGCGGCTCACGTGGGCCTCGATCCACACCCGTGTGCCATCCTTTCGGAGGAGCTCGCACTCCAGCGGCGGCACATCCTCGCCGCGCCGCGCGGCCTCGAGCCGGTCCCTCGCACGGTCCGCACCATCCGGCGTCAACAGCTGGACGAGCGGCTGGTCTCGCAGCTCGGCCGCGCTATAGGCGGTGAGCGTCTCGGCATAGCGGTTGGCCAATACCAGATGGCCGCTGGGGTCCAGTAACAGGACCGCCTCGGTCAGAGTGTCGGTGACGAGCCGATACCGCTCCTCGGACTCGCGCAAGACCCGGGCCTGCCGCTGCCGGGCCAGGACCTGTTCGACCGTCTTGAGGAGATGGCCAGGATCGAGCGGCTTGACGAGATAGTGCGCGGCCTGTCCATTGATGGCCTCGAGCGCGGTCGCGAGGGAGGCATACCCGGTGATGAGGATCACCTCGGTCTCGGGAGAGCCGGCCTTGAGTCTATTCAGCAGCTCGAGGCCCGAGATGTCCGGAAGCTTGAAGTCGACGATGGCCACGTCCACGGGGGGCGACTGGGCCAGCCGAGTGAGCGCCACGCTGCCCCGGTTCGCGGCGTAGACCCGGTGGCCCTCCTTGGCGAGCACATCCCCCAGCGTCTCGAGCATGCCGGGGTCATCATCCACGACCAGGATGTCGGCGTGTTGGGTCATCACACTCATGATTCCCTCCGCCACAGGTGTCCCCCGTCTGCGTCAGAGTGCGGCCACCAAGGCTGCGTGCAACTAGTACACTCGTGCAATTAGTACACTACGGGCCAATAATTTCGGTCTGTGCCAGACAGAACACCCCGATGTGTTCCAAATGGAACAGCCTCATGGGACCAAGGTCCAATAGCCGGCCCTCTGACCGAGCGGCTAACCTGCGCATCAACCAGTAGCCAGTCGAATCCGGCTCTGAGTGCTGGGGCGGCGTTTGACGATCTCTCACCTCTTCCGCCTTGGCGCGCGCGATATCGCTCAGACGAATGGCGCCCGCGCCGACGCTGGACGGACGCCCCCACCAACCGCGCTCACAAACACCTGGAACAGGGAGGCGCACCATGGCTCAAGCAAAGAAGATGATCCTGCACCCGCTCCACGACCGTGTCCTGCTCAAGCGGATCGAGGAGGAACCCGCGCGGCGCGGCGGCATCATCATCCCGGACAGCGCCAAGGAGAAGCCCCAGGAGGGCAAGGTCATCGCGGTCGGCAAAGGCAAGGTCTCCGAGGACGGCAAGAAGACCCCGCTCGACGTCAAGGCGGGGGATCGCGTCCTCTTCGGCAAGTACTCCGGTAGCGAGGTCAAGCTCGACGGCGAGGAGTATCTCATCATGAAGGAGGAGGACGTCCTCGGCATCCTCCGCTCCTGAAACTGGGGGCTCCTGAAACCGGGGGCTCCTGAAACTGGGGGCTCCGGGTGGCTCCGCCGCTGTCCTACTCTTCGCACCCATGAGAGGAACATTTCATGCCCAAGCAGCTCCTGTTGAAAGAGGAAGCCCGTGCGGCGCTCCTGCGCGGAGTCAACGTCATCGCCCACGCGGTCAAGGTCACGCTGGGCCCGAAGGGGCGCAACGTCGTCATTGCCAAGAAGTTCGGCAGCCCCACCATCACGAAGGACGGGGTGACGGTCGCGAAGGAGATCGAGCTCAAAGACCCCTACGAGAACATGGGCGCCCAGATGATCAAGGAGGTCGCCAGCAAGACCTCCGACATCGCGGGTGACGGGACCACCACCGCGACCGTGCTGGCCCAGGCCATCTTCCGCGCCGGCCTCAGGAACGTGACCGCCGGCGCGAACCCCATGGGGCTGCAACGGGGTATCGAGCAGGCGGTGGAGAAGGTCGTCGCCGAGCTCGGCAAGATGTCGAAGTCCACGAAAGACAAGAAGGAGATCGCCCAGGTCGCCACCATCGCGTCCAACAACGACCACGCGGTCGGCAGCCTCATCGCCGAGGCCATGGAGAAGGTCGGCAAGGACGGCGTCATCACGGTGGAAGAGGCCAAGGGGATGGAGACCGCCCTCGAGGTCGTCGAGGGGATGCAGTTCGATCGAGGCTACCTGTCCCCGTACATGGTGACCGATCCCGATCGCATGGAAGCCATCCTCGAGGACTGCCTCGTCCTGATCCACGAAAAGAAGCTCAGCATCATGAAGGACATGATTCCGCTGCTCGAACAGGTTGCCCAGTCGGGCAAGCCGCTCCTGATCATCGCCGAGGATGTGGAGGGCGAGGCCCTGGCCACGCTCGTGGTCAACAAGCTGCGCGGGACCCTCTCCTGCTGCGCGGTGAAGGCGCCGGGCTTCGGGGACCGCCGCAAGGCCATGCTGGACGACATCGCCATCCTGACCGGCGGCAAGGCCATCACCGAGGACCTGGGGATCAAGCTCGAAAACCTCAAGCTGGAGGACCTGGGCAAGGCCAAGAAGGTGGTCGTCGACAAGGACAACACGACCCTGATCGACGGGGCCGGTAAGACCGCGGCGATCGAGGGCCGCATCAAGCAGATCCGGACACAGATCGAGGAGACGACCTCGGACTATGACCGGGAGAAGCTCCAGGAGCGGCTCGCCAAGCTGGCCGGCGGCGTGGCGATAATCAAGGTGGGGGCCGCGACCGAGACGGCCATGAAGGAGAAGAAGGCCCGCGTGGAGGATGCGCTCAACGCGACCCGGGCCGCGGTGGAGGAAGGCATCGTGCCGGGTGGTGGGGTCGCCCTGCTCCGGGCCGCGAAGGCCCTCGACACTCTCAAGCTCTCCGGCGATGAGGCGACCGGCGCCGACATCGTGCGGCGGGCGCTCGAGGAGCCCCTCAGACAGATCGTCCAGAACGCCGGCCTCGAGGGTTCCATCGTCGTCGAGAAGGTCCGGAGCGCCACCGACGTGGCGCACGGGTTCGACGCGGAGTCGAACACGTACGTGGACATGGTGCGGGCCGGGATCATCGATCCGACCAAGGTCGAGCGGGTCGCGCTGCAGCATGCCGCGTCGATCGCGTCCCTGATGCTGACCTCCGAAGCGCTCATCACGGACAGCCCGGACGGGAAGGCGGGCATGCCGGCCATGCCGCATGGCGGGGGCGGGGACTTCTAGGCCCGGCTAGCCAAGAGGACGGCTTCGCCTTCGATGGGGGCGGGACCAGCCCGCCCCCATCAGGGCCTACCGCCGCGCGTCACCCATGCAGGAGGACCTTGAGTAGAGAACTGTGAATGTGCAGGCCCCCGTTGTATTCGATGAAGCCGAGCTTCCTGAATTTGTTCATGAACCCACTGATCCGCGGCCGCGTGGTGCCGACCATGTCCGCCAAGACTTCTTGACTGATCTTCGGAATGACCGGCTCGGTCTGCCCTTCCTTGCCAAAGCGGGCCAGCAACAACAGCACCCGCGCCAACCGCTTCTCGCTCGAGTTGAAGAGCTGATCCACCAGGTCTTCCTCGAAGCGCACATTGCGGGCCAGCAGGTGCGCCATGAAGCGCTCGGAGAACAGCGACCGCTCGTGGAGCAGCCGGATCATGACTTCCCGCTCGACTCGCACCACTGATACCTCGGTCAGCGTCGACGCGGTGGCCATCCGGACGGGCTGGCCCGCGAGACACCCTTCGCCAAAGAAGTCCCCGGGTCCGAGCATGGCCACGACCGCCGATTTCCCCCGTTCCGAGACCACCGTCAGCTTGATTAGTCCTCCAGCAGCACGCAGTGCCGCGGCTCGACTGTAAGAAATACCGTCTCGCCCTCGGTCACCGGGTCCGTCGCCACCTCGCGTATCACGAGGGAACGGCCACTCCAGTCGACGTGGTACTGGGTGAAGTCGCCCTGGAAGACGCGGCGCCGGACGGTGGCGGGCCACACGTTCAGGGCTCCGGCCGGGCGCTCGCGCGAGAGCCGCACGTGGACGGTTCGTACCGACAGCAGGGCTTCGGCGCCCATGCGCCGGCCATGGGCGGTGCCGTGGACGATGTCGCCGCCCGGCGTCTCCAGCACCACGAGCCCGTCGCGCTCGAGATCCGGCCGGTGGCGGCCGCGGATCAGGTTGGCCGAACCGACGAAGTCGGCGACGAAGGTATTGCGGGGCAGATCGTAGATCTGGTTCGGGGTGCCGATCTGCTCGATCACCCCGTCGCGCATGACCACGATGCGGTCGGAGATGGCCAGCGCTTCCTCGAGATCGTGGGTCACGTAGACCGAGGTGATGTCGAGCCGGCGCTGCAGCTCCTTGATCTCGAGCCGCATCTCGGCCCGCAGCTTGGCGTCGAGGTTGCTGAGCGGCTCGTCGAAGAGGAGCACCGAGGGCGAGAACACGAAGGCGCGGGCCAGCGCCACCCGCTGCTGCTGGCCGCCCGACAGCTTCGACGCGCTCCGCGCGGCCAGCTCGCCCATCTGCACCAGCTCGAGCGCGCCGCGTACCCGCTCCGCCACCTCGGCGGCCGGCAATTTGCGCACGCGGAGCCCGTAGGCCACGTTGTCGAAGACCGTCATGTGCGGCCAGATGGCGTAGGACTGGAACACCATGGAGAGCCCCCGCTTCTCGGGCGGCACCTGGACGCGCGGGGAGGAAGCGAATACCGGACTGCCGTCGATGCGGATCTCGCCGGACTCGGGCTGCTCGAGCCCCGCGATGGCCCGGAGCGTGGTGGTCTTGCCGCAGCCCGACGGCCCCAGCAGCGTGAGGTGCTCGCCCGCCGCGACCGTGAAGGAGACGCCCCGCACCGCGGCGACCTTGCCGTAGCGCACGACCAGGTCGCGCACCTCGATGGACGCCTTGCGCCCCGACCCCACCGGCGGCCCGCTCACGCTACTCGCCCGGGTGCTGCATGGCGCGGCGGGCCACCGTGAAGAGGAGCACGAGCGCGATGGCGACGGCCAGCGTTTGCAGCAGCGCCATCGCCGCGGTCAGCTCGGTGCTGGTGGAGAACCACGACTCCACGATGGCCGGCGTGATGACCTTGGAACTGGGCCCCATCAGGAGGATGGACGCGCCCAGCTCCCGCACGCTGGCGATGAACAGGAGCAGCCAGGCCGCGATGAGGCCGGGGCGGAGCAGCGGCATGGTCACGGTGCGCAGCCGGTAGCCCCACGACGCCCCGCACATCTGGGCACTTTCCTCCAGCGAGCGGTCGATCTGCAAGATGACGCCGGAGATCGTGCGCAGGCCAAGCGGCAGGAACACGGTGAGGTAGGCGATGAGGAGGAGCCAGAGGGTCCCGTAGACGGGGATGGGGAAGATCAGCCACGCCCAGAGCATCCCGAAGGCGAAGACGAGCCGGGGCACCGCCTGCGGGAACATCAGCACGTATTCGATGGCCCCGACGCCCGGCAGGCGGGACCGGTAGATCATCCACGCCAGGAACCCCATGATCACCACGCCGAGGCTGGCGGTGCCCACGCCGAGGAGCAGGCTGTTCCAGAGCGCCGACCGCACCGCGTCGAGCGACAGGGCGATCCGGTAGTTCTCCAGCGTGAAGTTGCCGGCCTTGGGGAAGGCGGTGGCGAGCCGCTGGACGGAGGAGTAGAGCAGGGTGAGGATGGGTAGGATCACCGCCACCCCGAGATAGGCCCAGCATACGGCGAGGAGCGACCAGCGCAGGGGGCCCACGTCCATGACGCGCGGGCGGAAGGCCTTGCCGGTGATGGTCACGTAGGTGCCCCGGCTCACCACCCGCCGGTAGACGTAGACCATGGCGAACATCACCGCGAAGAGGGACACGCCCATGGCGGCGGCCCGCGGAAACTGCGGCGGATACTGCGAGACGAGCTGGTACATGGCGGTGGTGACGACGTAGAAGCGGCTGGGCAGCCCGAGCACCAGCGCCGCCGAGAACGAGCCCAGCATCTCCGCGAAGACGAAGATGGCCGCGCCGAGCACGCCGGGCAGAACCAGCGGCAGGGTGATGCGCAGCATGGTGCGCAGCCGCCCCGCGCCGAGCACCTGGGACGCCTCCTCCAGCGCGGGATCCATGGACTTCATCACCGCCCCGATCATGACGAAGGCCACCGAACCCTCGAAGAGCGCCATGACCCACGCGATGCCGTAGGGCGTCGTCACGTCGATGAGGTGGCCCTCGCCGCCCAGCGCCCGCCAGACCTGATTGAGGAAGCCGCCGCTGGGCGAGCCGATGAGGCTCCAGGCCAGCGCCCCCATGAGCGGCGTCACGTAGTAGGGGAGCGCCATGAGCTGCTCCAGCGCCGCGCGCCCGGGGACATTGGTGCGCGTGAGGATCCAACCCATCACGAATCCGAAGAGAACGGCCATCACGGTGGCCGCCACCGCCACCGTCACCGTATTGCCGAAGATGTGGCTGTAGCGGGGCAGGTCCGCGAAGTTCCCGAGCCCGTAGGCCTCCGGCGGGCGCGCCTGGGGGTCCCCCACGCTGAGCGAGGCCTGGACCAGGAAGAAGATCGGGTAGAGGACGAGAACCGCGGCGGCGCCCCCGACCAGGAGGCTGACGAGGCGCGCCACCGCGGGCGCCCCTCAGAGCCCCATGATCGAGTTCCACTCCTTCACGAAGACGGCATGGCTGGCCTGGAAGTCCGCCCAGTCGGTGGGGAAGAGCAGCTTGAAGTCGGCCAGCTTCTTGCCCGTCGCCATCGGCGGCGCGTCGTTCTTGACCGAGCCGTAGAGGAGGATGGTCTGCGTCTGGTACACGGACTGGCCCCGGTTGGAGAGCGCCCAGTCCACGAAGAGCTTGCCGGCTTCCGGATGCGGCGCCTTGTTGACGACCCCGATGAGGGCCGGCGTGGCCGGCAGCCCGTCCGGTGGCGCGACGAACTCGATGTCCGCGCCCTTCTCCTTGAAGAGGGCATAGCCCGCGTACTCCGCCAGCCCGCAGATGCGGTCGTCGCCCTTGGCGAGCCGGTCGAAGAGCTGGGCGCGCGAATCGAAGCCGCGCGGGCGCAGCTTGGCGAACTCCTGCCAGTAGTCGGCGCCATAGAGCTTGCGCAGCATGTACCACTGCATGTGCTGCATGCCCGAGGTGGACAGCTTGGCGCTCATGCCGTCCTTGTGGATGGGGTTCAGCATGTCCTTCCAGGTCTTGGGCGCCTGCTCGGGCTTGATCTTGGATTTGTTGTAGGAGATGCCGGCAAAGGTGACGCCCATCCAGGTGAAGTAGCCGCCGGGCGTGCTCTGATACGGCGCCTTGTAGGACGCGTGCTCGGGCGAGACGTAGAGCTCGTAGCCGCCCTTCTTCTGGAAATCGATGGTGGGCGAGATGTCGGAGAGCTGGAGCACGTCCACCCCGAAGCGGCCGGCGGAGCGCTCCGCGGTGACCTTGGCGTAGAGCGCGCCGGTCTGGGCCCGCACGTAGCTGGCCTTGATCTTGGGGAAGTCTTTCCGGAAGCCGTCCAGCAGGGCGGCGATCCCGGCCTCGCCGTCGTGGCTGTAATAGACGACCTCACCCTCCGCTTCCGCCTTGGCGACGTCCGCGCCGGTCAGGAAGTCGAGAACCTTGGTGCCCTTCACGGGGGACTGGGCGCCGGCCGGCCCGACCCGGCCCAGCATGGGGGTGGCGGCCAGGACGGCCCCGGCCTTCAGGATCTGGCGGCGTGTGATGGGATGCGGCTGGTGCTCGGACATATGGGCGCGTCCTCCTCGACGGGGTTGTGGGCCGGCGTCAGCGCCGGCACGAAGCACCCTGTAGCATAAGCCAGGTCGAGGCTCGTTTGGCTCCCCATTCGTCACGGGGTCCTCGGCGTCCGGGGGCGCGGTCAGCGGATGACATCCGCGAGAAGACGGATCCCCGTCCGGATCTCCCCTTCCGTCAGCGACGCGTAGCCGAAGAGCAGGCCGGCCCGACGCGGAGGACGCGCGTAGTACGGCCCGATGGGATAGACGCCGACGCCGACCCGCGCGGCCCGCGCGATGATCGCATCGAGGTCGCGCGGCCGGATATCGTTCAGCCAGACCAGCAGGTGCACCCCGGTGTTCTCCCCGGAGATCTCGATCCGATCCCCGAAGTGCTGCCGCAGCGCCGCGATCAGGGTGCGCCGGCGCGACGCGTTCCGGCCGCCGGCCCGGCGGAGATAGCGCTCGAACTGGCCGCTGGTGATGAAGTCGGTGAGCGCTTCCTGGGCGAGCGTGGCCGAGAACCGGTCGGTCACCCACTTCACGGCCGCGAACGGTCGCACGAGCGAGCGGGGCAGGACGAGGTAGGCCAGGCGGAGCGCCGGGAACAAGGTCTTGGAGAACGTCCCGACGTAGATCACCCGCCCGTCGCGGTCCAGGGACTGGAGGGCTTCGAGCGGGCGACCCTCGTAGCGGAACTCGCTGATGTAGTCGTCCTCGACGATCCAGGCCCTCACGCGGGAGGCCCAGTCCAGGAGAGTCAGGCGGCGCTCGAGCGGCATGATGACGCCGGTCGGGAACTGGTGGCACGGGGTCACGTAGGCCAGCCGGACACGGGCGCCGGATGGTGGAAGCCGCGCGGTCTCCAGCCCTTCCGTATCCACCGGGATCCGGATGAGCCGCGCTCCCACCGCCTCGAAGGGAGCGGTGGCCCCAGGGTAGTACGGCTCCTCGACGACCGCGCCGTCACCGGGATCGAGCAGGACCCGCGCGGCGAGATCGAACGCCTGCTGCGAGCCGTTCACGATCAGGATCTGGCCGGCGTCGCACGATACGCCGCGGGCCCGCCGCAGGTACTCGGCCAGGGCTTCCCGCAGCGGCCCGTATCCGTGGGGCGACGCGTAGCCGACCGCGTCGCGGGATGTCCGCCTCGCCCGCGCCGCGAGGAGCCGCCGCCAGATCTCGCGTGGGAACTCGTCGAGAGCCGGGCGCCCATAGCGAAAGTCGTACCGCGGGACCGGCCGCGCCGCGGACGCGCCCGGCGACGGCACCGCGGGATCCCTGGTCAGGCGACGTGCGTAGGACGAGATCCGCGGCACGCGCGCCACCTTGGGCCCGGCCGACGCCAGGGTCATCGGCGGAGGTACCGCCCCCGCCACCGACGTGGTCGAGCGGTCACGGCTCACCACGTAGCCCTCGGCGGCGAGCTGCTCGTAGGCCAGCATGACCGTGTTCCTCGACACCCCGAGGTCCTCCGCCAGCTCGCGTGTCGACGGCAGGCGCGCGGCGGGTCCGAGCCGCCCCGAGCGGATCGCCGACTTGAGGGCGTGGTAGACGCGACGATAGAGGGGCCCGCTGGCCCCGCGGAGATTCAGCAGCAGCATGCGCGCCCGGTCCCCTGAATCATCTGGCACCTGAGATTAACGAGAATCTGGCTCTTTGTACAAGCCAGAACACCGGCTAGGATGTCGCCGTGAGAAACCCAACCACGGAGGGTATTGCCATGCCGGACACCGTCCTCACTACGACCGACGCCGCCGCACGAGACCTGGAAGTCCTGGAGGAGCTGAACCGGAGCTATGTCCGATCAGCCGAGTTCTCGGACGTCCGATGGTACGAGGAGCACCTGGCCGAGGATTACCTGAGCACCAATCCCGACGGCTCGCTCATCGACCGCGCCGGCTTCCTGGCGCGGATGGCCCGGCCCTACCCGGGGTCGAACCTCGAAGCCATCGACGTGCGGATCAGGCTCCTGGGCGACATCGCCCTCATCCATGCGGGGTTCCGGGACACCCGGCCCGACGGCCGCGTGGGAGAGGGCCGCTATACCGACATCTGGGCCCGCCGCGGGGGACGCTGGCTCTGCATCTCCGCTCACTTCACGCGCTGGTAACCCCAACCCGCACGAACGACGTGGAGACGCTGGAGGAGCTCAACCGGAACTACATCCGGTCGGTACGGATGTCGGACGTCCGCTGGTTCGACCAGAAGCTCGCGGAGGACTTCCTGAACAGCAATGCCGACGGCTCGCTTGTCGACCGCGCCGGCTTCGACCTGGGCGATCCCCAGGGGTGAAGGGCATATACGACCCCGACGGGCTCTTCCTCGTCCATCACGCCGTCGGCAGCCAGCGCGGGAGCGCGGAGCTTCACGCGCCTGGCGTGATGCGCGTGGGCTATTGACTCGGCGGAATGCCGGTCGACTGCCACGACACGAACTGAAGCCCCGACGGCCGCTTCGCCCAGATGGCGGTGAAGCGCAACGGCACCGTGCGATCCTGGCCGCCCGCCGTCACCTCGTACACCGCGGTGCCGGTGATGATCGCGACGCAGCCATAGGTCCGGGTCTTGACGTCGCTGTTCGGGGTCATCTTGCGGTACTTCGTGCGGCCCGAGCGCATGGCATCGATGTACTTCGCCTTGTCGTCGCTCACCGCGGAGGAGTGATTGTACGTGAGGTCGGCGCCGAACAGCTTCTCCATCGCCGCGAAGTCGTTCGACGTCTGCGCGGCGTAGCGCGCCGTCTCCGCCTTCATCGCCTCGTCGGCGGTGATGGTTCCGCTGCAATCCTGGGCCGAGGCGGCGCCGGCCGCGCCGAGTCCCAGCACCGAGACCAGAGTGAACAGTCGAAGGAATCTGTCCGCCATCGCGCTCTCCTCTCGTTGGCCCGGCCAGCCGTCAGGCCGCCGGCGCCTTGTGCAACTGGCCGTCCTTCATGATCATCAGCAGCGCGTCCGGCCGCTGGAGCCGCTTGATGTCGGTCAGCGGGTCGCCGTCGACGAGCAGCAGATCCGCGAGGTAGCCCGCCTTCACCTGCCCCAGCTCGTGCGGCCGCCCCATGATCTCGCCGCCCATCCGGGTGGCCGCGACCAGCGTCTCCATCGGCGAGAAGCCGAGCACGTCGACGAAGAGCAGCAGGTCCCGCGCGTACGTCCCGTGCGGGTTCCAGGCGAAGCCGTAGTCGCCGCCGGGCAGCACGCGGATGCCGCGCTTGCGCATCTTGCTCATGGTGTCGACCGACACCTCGAGCTCCTCCAGGAGGCCGCGCTCGCGCGCCATCTGGGGCGTGAACCCCCACTCGCTCGCCGCGTAGCACGCCTGGTAGGTGAGGCCCACCGCCGGTCCGACAAAGCACCAGTCGCGGTTGGCCTCGAGCAAGTCGAGGGCCTCCTCGTCCGCGAAGTTGGCGTGGTAGATGATGCCCACCCCGTGCCGCACGCACATCTTCACCGACTCCGCGCTGCGGGCGTGGGCGCACACCCGCACCGCCCCGGCCCGCGCGATCTCCATGGCCGCCGCCACCTCGGCGTCGGTCATCACCGCGCGCTGGGAGCGCGAGTTCCGCGGCCCGCTGTCGCCCGAGATGTTGAGCTTCAGAAGGTCGGTGCCCTCGCGCACGAGTACGCGGCAGATCCGCCTGATCTCGTCGGGCCCGTCGGCCACCCAGGCGAAGGTCGGCGTCTCGAGGTGCGGCAGGTGCAGCGCGTTCTCGTCCCCCAGCCCCCCGGTGACGGTGATCTCCGGGCCATTGGCCAGATAGCGCGGCCCGGGGATGCGGCCGGCCTCGATCTCGTTGCGGATCACGATGTCGAGCCGCGGCTTGGCCGAGGCCGCCGACAGCACGCTCGTGTACCCGCAGTCGAGCAGCGTCTTGGCGTTGCGCATGGTCACCAGCACGTGCTCCTCGGGCGGCAGCCGCGTGAAGTCGGAGTTGCGGGCGGCGTCGGGGTAGCTCACGTGGCCGTGCGGCTCGATGAGCCCCGGCATCAGCGTGGCGCCGGCGCCGTCGATGACCCGCGCGCCTCCACGCGGCAGGCCCCCACCGCGCTGCACCGCGGCGATGCGCTGGCCCTCCACAAGCACGTCGCCGGGAAAGGGCGCCGCTCCGCTGCCGTCGAGGATCGTCGTGTTGGCGATGAGTGTCCCGTTCATGGTGTCCTCCGCGCGCCGCTACGATAGCACGTCCACGGTTGAAGCGCGGTTGCGGCTGGGTTATGGTGACCTCGCTCGACCGGTGCCTCGGTGGCGCGCGGACAATCTCTCAGAGGAGTGGTGATGGCGAACTCGGCGGGATACCACGAATCGGAAAGCAAGCTGCGGCCGGAGACCCTGGACAACCATCGGGCGCTGACCTCCATGCAGGAAGAGCTGGAGGCGGCCGACTGGTACGATCAGCGGGTCGACGCGGCGACCGACCAGGGGCTGAAGGACATCCTGGCCCACAACCGGGACGAGGAGAAGGAGCACTTCGCCATGCTGCTCGAGTGGTACCGGCGGCGTGACGCCAAGATGGACGCGCACCTCAAGGAGTACCTCTTCACGAGCGGCTCGCTCATCGCGCTCGAGCAGGCCGGCGCGGGCGGTGGCGAGGAGGGCGCTGACGGAGCGGGCGGAGGCGGCGGCTCGCTCGGCATCGGCAGCCTGAAGGGGGGACAGGGGCTATGAACAACCTGAAGCGGGAGCTCGCCCCCGTCTCGACCGCGGCGTGGAAGGAGATCGACGCCGAGGCCAGCCGTGTCCTCAAGCTGAAGCTCGCCGGCCGGAAGCTCGTGGACTTCGACGGGCCCCTCGGCCCGACCGCCGCGGCCGTGAACACCGGGCGCCGAGAGCCGTTGAGCAGCGCGCCGGCCGCCGACATCGAGGCCTCCCGCCGGCAGGTGCTGCCCCTGGTCGAGCTGCGCTCGTACTTCGAGCTCTCGCGCGAGGAGATGGACGCGGTCGAGCGCGGAGCGGAAGACCCGGAGCTCCAGCCCCTGATCGACGCCGCCACCCGGATCGCCTACGCCGAGGACACCGCGATCTTCCACGGCTACACGGCCGGCGGCATCAAGGGCATCGACCAGGCCTCCGCCCATCCCATCCTCCCGATTCCCGACGACTTCCAGGAGTATCCGCACAGCATCGCGGAGGCCACACGGCTCCTGCGCCTGGCCGGCGTGGACGGGCCCTACGCCATCGCCATGGGGCCGCGCTACTACACCGGGCTCACCCAGGCGGTGGGCGACGGCGGCTACCCGGTGCTCAACGTCGTCCGCAAGCTGGTGGACGGCCCACTCGTGTGGGCGCCCGCCGTCAAGGGCGCGGTGGTGCTGAGCCTCCGCGGGGGCGACTTCGAGCTGACGATCGGCCGCGACCTCTCGATCGCCTACCAGAGCCACACCGACAAGGCGGTGCGGCTCTACCTGGTCGAGACGATGGCCTTCCGCGTCCTCACACCCGAGGCCGCGGTCGCGCTGGCCCACAAGGACGGCAAGGGCTCCCGGAAGGGCTGAGCCCGTCAGCCCCGGGCCTTCTTCGTCGCCGCGATGGTGAGCGCGATGAAGAGCGCCAGCACGACGAGCTGCGCGACCGCGAACGGCGGCTCGGTCTGC
>DASQAL010000076.1:0-16166 GCA_035635775.1 Candidatus Acidiferrum sp. | reverse complement strand
CAAGTGATCGCCGCCGTCTACGCGCGACTCAGCAAGGAAGACACCCGCACCGCCGGAGACAACGGCACCGCGCGCCAGCTCGAGCTGGGCCGTGCCTTCGTCGTGAAGAACGGGTGGACCGTGAATGAGTCCTACGTCCTGGCCGACGCCGGCGTCTCCGGCGCGAACTTCGACCACCGGCCGGGCCTCGTGCGCTTGCTCGAGGGCGCCCGCCAGAAGCCTCGTCCCTTCGACATCGTGGTGGTGGCCGCGATCGACCGCATCGGCCGCGAGCAGGTGGCCACCTCGGGCGTGCTGAAGCGGCTCACGCGGGCGGGCATCCAGGTGTGGTGTTACCAGGACGGCCAGCGGGTGCTATTCAACACGCCGACCCAGAAGTTCATGGTGGGCGTCGGCGGGTTCGCCGCGGAGGAGTACCGCGACGCGGTCCGGGGCAAGACGATCGCGACCCTGCGCAAGAAGGCCACGGAGGGCCACGCCACCGGCCCCACCGCCTTTGGGTACCGGAACGAGAAGCAGGGCGGCCACACCATCCGCGTGATCGACGAGGCGCAGGCGGTGGTGGTGCGCCGCGCCTTCCAGCTCGCCGCTGACGGCCACGGCGATGACCGCGTTCGGAATCTGCTGACCACTGAGCACCCACGGGCCAGCGGGTGGACCAAGAACGCGGTCCGGCGGATGCTGAGCAACGAGGTCTACATCGGCACGTCGGTGTACGGCAAGATCCGGAACGTGGACGATGATGGCCGCGGCACCCGCGAGCCTGTACCGGAGTCGGAGTGGATCCGGGTCGCCGCCCCGGAGCTGCGCATCATCTCCGACGAGCTGTGGCAGCAGGTGCAGGACCGCAAGGCGAAGACACGCGCCCACTACGTGCGGACGCCCGGCGACAAGCTGGCCGGGAAGCCGGAGAGCGGCGTGGTCGCGCGCTACATGCTGAGCGGGATCGCCCGGTGCGGCGTCTGCGGGGCCACGATGACGATGCTGGGCGGGTACCACCGGAAGCGGTATTACTGTCTCCAGCGGGCTCACAGGGGCGCGGCCTACTGCTCGAACAAAGGTGGCGTGCCGATGGACGTGCTCGACCAGGCCGTGCTGGCGGTGCTGTACGACGAGCTGCTCTCAGATCCGGCCCGGTTGTGGAAGATGATCCAGGCGCACGACGCCCAGCGCCAGCTCGAGCGGGAGGCCCACCAAGGCACCCGGGTTAACGTGGAGAAGGAGGTAGCCCGGCTCGAGACCCAGATCGGCCGCCTGGTGGCCGCCCTGGCGGCTGGGACGGCCTCTGCGGACATCACCACCGCCATCACCGACCGGCGGGCGCAGGTGGCCGCCCTCCAGGTGGCCCCAGCGCTCACGCCGGTCACCAAGGCCCGCTACCTGACGGGCTACGCGGCCTTCAGGGTCATGCTGAACTCGCGGCACCCGCTCGCGGTGCGGCAGGTCCTTCGTAAGCTGGGCTGCGACCGCATCACGATTACCCGGACGGGAGAACATACCTGGGACTTCGCGGGCGAGTTCGACGCTGGATGCCTGATTGAGAAGGGACCGGCCGAGTCGGCGGGCGGCATGTAGGGCGCCGCGAGCGAGCCCGGGGTGCTGAACTGGGGCGGGCCGATCGGCATGGTGATGCCCACCGCGACGGCCTCTCCGCGCGGCCCCTGCAGCTCCGCGGCGGCCGGCCGGGCGCTGTTGAGGCGCCAGCCGGGTGGCAGCGCGATGCTACCGCTGCCATCGGGGAATTGCGTGCGCGGCCAGCTCTGGCCGGGGCGGTAGGACGGCGAGCCGGGCTGCTGCGCGGATGCTTCGGGCGCGGCGGCGAGGACAGACAGGACGGCCAGAGCCACCGCGTGCGCGAGGGATCCCGAGGGCATGAGATGGGCGGTCCGGCGACACGCTACCCTAATCCGGGCCCGCCGCTCGACCACGTCAGGGATTCAAGCCCCATCCGGCAAACGCACCGGCAAGTTCTTTCTGCCGGCTTGACGGCGCCGGCCCCGGCGGGCCAGTATCACGCCGTGCACTTCGGGATCTTCGTCGAGGAGCTGCGCCACGGGGCCACTCAGGCTGGGGCGTTCCGGGACATATTCGAGACGGCGGACCGCGCGGAGGCGTGGGGCATCGACTGCGTATGGCTCGGCGAGATCCACTTCACACCCACCCGCTCGATCATCTCCGCCTCGCTCCAGGTCGCGAGCGCCATCGCGGCCCGCACGCGCCGCCTCCGGGTCGGCACCGCGGTCCAGGTGCTACCCTTGAACCATCCGCTGCGCATCGCCGAGGAGGTCGCCACCGTCGACCACATCAGCGAGGGTCGCTTCGAGTTCGGCATCGGCCGCAGCGGGGTCGTGCGCACCTACGACACCTACGGGGTGCGCTACGACGAGAGCCAGGCGCGCTTCCGCGAGGCGCTCGACATCGTCCGGCTGGCGTGGACGGGCGAGCCGTTCAGCTACGAGGGCGAATTCTATCGCATCCGGGACGCGACGGTCGCGCCCCGCCCCTACCAGGTGCCCCATCCCCCCATCCGGATGGCGGCCACCAGCGACGAGACGTTCCCCGCGGCCGGTCGCCTGGGCCTGCCCATTTTCGTGGGGCTTCGCTCCACCGAGATCTCCGATCTGCAGGCCCAGCTCGCTCCGTACCGGGAGGCCTGGCGCGAGGCGGGCCATCCGGGCGAGCCGAGCGTCTACCTGCGCATCCCGGTCTACGCCTCGCCCACCGCCCGCGGCGCGGTGGAGGAGCCGCGCGCGAGCCTGACGTCCTTCTTCGCCCGCCAGACCGAGCTGGCCCGCAGCGCGGTGGGACGGGCCGGCGCCGGGCCGGCCGACCGGCGCCAGATGCAGGCCGAGCGGATGGCCGCCCTCTCTTACGACGACATGCTCGCCCGGAAAGTGGCCTTCGGCACCGCCCCGGCGATCGTCGATCGCCTGACCGAGCTGCGCGAGCAGCTCCAGCTCGACGGCATCGTGGCCGAGCTGAATCCCGGCGGCCGCATTCCCCAGGAGCTCGAGACGCGCAGCCTCCAGATCCTCGCGCGCGACGTCCTGCCCGCCTTCAAGTCCTGACGTGACCACATGAGTGAAGACGCGCTCCGCAAGATCGCGCTGCAAGTCCGCAACTGGGGGAAGTGGGGGCCGGACGACGAGCTCGGCACGCTGAACTACATCACCCCGGAGCGCATCGCGGCGGCGTGCCGGCTCGCCACCACCGGCAAGGTCTTCGCGCTCGGCATCCCCCTCGACCGCAACGGCCCCCAGAGCGGCACGCGCCAGCGCTTCAACCCGATCCACACCATGTTCCGCGACGGGGGCGACGCCCCGAAGACGCCCGCCGAGGTCCGAGCGATGGAGGGCTACGGCGGCTCCGACGACTGGATCGTCATGCCGCTGCAGTGCGTGACCCAGTGGGACAGCTTGGCCCACATCTTCTACGAGGGCAAGATGTACAACGGCTACGACGCCGCGCTGGTCACCAGCAGCGGCGCGGCCAAGAACAGCATCGACAAGACCAAGAGCCGGCTGGCCGGCCGCGGCGTGCTGCTCGACGTGGCCCGGCAGAAGGGGGTCAAGGCGCTCGAGCCCGGGTATGCGATCACGGTGGCCGACCTGGAAGCGACCGCGGCCGCCCAGCGCGTCGAGGTGCTGGCCGGCGACCTCCTCCTCGTCCGCACCGGGCACATGTCCCGGTATCTCGACCGCAACGATTGGCGGCACTACGACCTCGACCCGTTCCCCGGCGTCTCGGTTTACACCGCCCCGTGGCTGCACGCCCGGCAGATCGCGGCCATCGCCAGTGACAACTACGCGGTCGAGGTCCGGCCCTCGGAGATCGCGGGCTTCCGCAATCCCTTCCACGTGGTCGCGATCCCCAACATGGGCCTCACGCTCGGCGAAATCTTTTTCCTGGAGGACCTGGCCGCCGACTGCGCGGCCGACGGCCGCTACGCCTTCCTGCTCGTCGCGCCGCCGCTGCCGGTGGCGCGCGCGGTGGGGACCCCGATCAATCCGTACGCGTTGAAGTAACCGCCAGGCCGACCAGAGGAGGCCGCCGATGACCGATGATCGCGAGCAGGCCGGCCAGAAGGCGCTGGAGTTCTCGGAGAACCTGTGGAAGCACGGCGACTTCTGGGAGTTCGAGACCTCGGAGTACGAGCGCGCCCGCTTCGGGCGGACGATCCAGGTGCTCGAGGGCGCGCGCTACCCCCGGGGCCTCGAGCTGGGCTGCGGGGCGGGCTACTTCACCCGGCTCCTCGCGCCGCACGTCGATCAGCTCGTCGCCTACGACATTTCCCCGACCGCGATCGCGCGCGCCCGCACCGCGGTCGGCGGAGACCGCACGATCGACTTCCGCGCCGGCAACGCGATGGACTACGCGTGGCGCGCCGACGGGCCGTGGGATCTGATCGTGATGAACGACACCATCTGCTACCTCGGGTGGCTGTACTCGTTCTTCGACATCGCGTGGTTCGCGTCCGAGGTCCACGAGGCGATCCGGCCGGGCGGCCGGTTCCTGATGGCCAATACCATGGACAAGCAGGGGTATGACAAGCTCCTGCTCCCCCACATCACCCGGACCTACCGCGACCTCATGCTCAACACCGGCTTCGCGCTCGACCGGGAGGAGACGATCCAGGGCACGAAGAACGGGGTGGAGTTCGAGACCCTGATCTCGCTCTTCGCGCGGCGCTGAGGCGCCAGGCGCTGCTCCGCTCAGGCCGCGCCGCCGTCGAGCTGCGCGACCGCGTCCTTGAGCTGGTGATAGCTGATGAGCTCGACCCCGTGGTCGCGGAGCAGCGCGGGCAGGCGGGGATCGGAGAGGGTCTCGCGCTCCCACTCCCGGTCCCGGTGGTACACGTAGTCCGCGGCCACGTCGTGGTAGGCGGGGTGCACGACCAGCTCGTAGATGCCGCGCCGGAGCTCGGTGGACACGATGCTCGTGAGGGCTTCGAAGCTCACCTTCTCCGGCTGCGACACCCCGTGCTCCCACTGGGCGTAGAAGCCGCCCTTGAAGGTGACGGGGGGCCGGTCCCGGAGCGGCAGGCCGTGCTCCTCGGCCAGCTCGACGAAGCTCGGCTGGCAGCGCGGCCGCCGGTGGACGTGCTGGTGCGAGTCGAGATGGGTCGGGGGCCGGCCGGTCAGCGCCACGAACTGGTCGAACTGCCGGCGTAGCTCGCGCCGGCACACCTCCGGGTCGTCGAACTCCACCAGGCGCTGGGCCTCGTTCGTGAAGTTCACGTGCAGGCCGAGGGAGAGCCGGGGCCGCACCGCCGCGAGGGCCGCCGCCTCCACGGTCCCCGGCGTGTTCACCATGAGCCCGGCCGAGGTCACCACGCCCTGGTCGTGGAGCTCGGTGATGGCGCGGTTCACGCCGCCGCCGTACCCGAAATCATCGGCGTTGATGATCAGGAACTTCATCCGTGTCAGACCCTCTCCGCTAGAGCCCGATGTCGTCGAGGAGCTTCCGGCACACGCGCGTGGCCTCCAGGTGCTCCTGGGCGACCGCCCGGGCCGCGCGGCACGCGGCGGGGTAGTCGGACTCGATGGTATCGATGGCGCAGGCGATGTCGTCCATGTCGCGAAAGGCGAACAGCCCCGTGCCGGTGGGCAGCACGTTCTCGAACCCGGTGCTCTGGGTGATCACCGGCTTGCCGGTGGCCAGGTAGCAGGCCGCGCGCTCGCTGAACCAGCCGCTCCGCAGCCGCACGTTCTGGTCCTTGGCCACCGTCCACTCCGCCCGCGAGGTCCGGAAGAACGCCTGGTACTTCCACGGGTCGAGCGAGCCGGCCAGCGGGCTCGTGACCTCCCAGCCGTGGGCCCGGAGCCGCTCGCGGTCCGCCTCGTCGTCGATATTGATCGAGAGCTCGAAGTGCTGCCGGGGCCGGCGCCGGGGGAGATCGAGGAACTTCAGGAACTCGTGGTGCTTGCTCCAGCCATAGGTCTCGCCGCGCCAGACCACGTCGTGGCCGGGCTGCTTCCAGTTGCCGATGGTCGTGTAGCTCCGGGCGGCCGGGTCGAAGGCCACCGGCCAGAGGTCGAGGTCCACCGGCTGACGCGTCTTCAGATAGCTGATCCCGGGAGGGAGCGGCACGCCGCAATCGGGCGCCCCGTAGTTCTCCCCGTAGGTCACGATCGTGTCGTGGGAGGCCAGCGCCACCCGCGTCTTCAGCTTGCCGGTCGCCACTTCCAGCTCGTTGGTGACCGGATCCGTCTGGACGTACACGCGCCGCGCGGCCAGGGCGTGCTCCTCGTTGAGCACGGTGGCTCCGCACAGGTTGATCAGCGCGTCGCAGCGCCGGTAGAGATCGCGCAGGCCGCCGACCGGGAGCCCGTAGCACTCGTCCCCGCCGCGGTAGAGCGGACGGTAGGCCCAGCGGTCGCCCAGCCCGATGGCCGAGAGCGTCCGGTGCAGATAGGCGGTGGCGTAGCGGGAGTCCTCGGTGATGGCTTTGGCGACCGGGTCATAGGGCCACGTGGTGTCGTCCTCCACGTACCAGACCTCGTGCCCGAGCCGGTGGAAGCCGCGCAGCCAGTTGAGATAGAGCCAGGTCTGCCCGCCGAAGGGACAGCGGCCCATCATGCCCAGGACGACGAGCACGCGCGGGCGACCCAGCCTACCGCTCCTTCGGGACGGCCGCGGCCGTGGACTCGGCCCCGTGCCGCTGCCAGAGATCGAAGTACGCCCCGCGCCGGGCCATCAGCTCATCGTGGGGGCCCTGCTCGATGATGGCGCCGTCGTCGATCACCAGGATGCGGTCGCAGCGCCGGGCGGTGCTCAGCCGGTGCGCGATCACGATCGCGGTACGCCCCCGCAGCCGCTCTTCCAGGTTGCGCCAGACCTGGGCCTCGGTGGCCACGTCCAGCGCGCTGGTCGGCTCGTCCAGGATCGAGATCGGGGTGTCGCGGACCAGCGCCCGCGCCAGGGCCAGGCGCTGGCGCTGCCCGCCCGAAAGCGTGGAGCCGTCCTCGCCCAGGATCGTGTCGTAGCCCTGCGGGAGCTCCTCGATGAAGGACTCGGCCTCGGTGCGGCGGGCGGCCTCCCGCACCTTCGCGGGATCCGGGTTGCGCGAGCCCCACGCGATGTTCTCGAAGGCGGTGGCCCGGAAGATGATGGGCTCCTGGAGCATCAGGGTGACCTGCCGGCGGAGGGACACCAGGCTGACCCGGCGCAGGTCGTGGCCGTCGATGGTGACGCGCCCGCGCTGGGGATCGAAGAAGCGCAGCACGAGCCCGGCCAGGGTGGTCTTGCCCGCCCCGGTCCGCCCCACGATGGCCACGTGCTCGCCGGGGGCGATGCGCAGATCGATGTCGCGGAGCACCGGCCGGCCGTCGTCGTACGCGAAGCTCACGTTCTCGAACCGGATCTCTCCGGTGATCGGCGGCAGCGACTGAGCGTCGGGGGCATCCTTGACGTCGAGCTCCGCGTCGAGCACCGAGAAGACGCGCTCCAGACCCACGCGGGCCGAGCTGATCTCGGCGAGGTTCTGGCTCAGGCTGAGGATGGGCTGGTAGAGGTCTCGCAGGTAGGAGAGGAACACGGTCAGCTCGCCGATGGTCAGGGCGCCGCTCAGCACCCGGAGCGCGCCGAGCCACACGATCGCCGCGGTGCCCGCAGCCAGCAGGGACTCCACCACCAGCACGAACAGGGTTTCCGTCCCGTAGAGGCGGAGCGATAGCGCCAGGCTCCGCTCGCTGCCGGCCCGGAAGTCCTGGACCACCCGGTCCTCGCGCCCGTAGGCCTGCACCAGCTTCACCGCCCCGATGGCGGTCTCCGCGCGGCTGTAGAGCTCGCTCTCCGCCTCCTTGGCGGCGGTGGCGTGACCGTGGATCCGGGTGGTCAGCCAGCGGATCGCGAGGTAGAGCGGCGGGCTCACCACCAGGGCCACGCAGGCCAGCACCCAGTCGTAGCGCAGCATGACCACGAACATCCCGGTCAGCATCAGGGCCGCGCTGACCAGGGGCAGGGCCCCGTTCATCACGATGCCCTGGATCGCGTAGGTATCGGCCATCACCCGGAAGAGCAGGTCGCCGGTCTGCTGCTTGTTGTGGAACCGGAGCGAGAGCTTCTGCAGGTGGGTCCAGATCGCGATGCGCAGGTCGTTGACCATGCGCTGGCCCACGTCGATCGTGAGGTGGTTGGCCAGCATGGTGGTCATGCCGCGGCAGACCGCGATCAGCACGATCGCCGCGGCGGCGAGTCCCAGCTGGGCCATCGAGTCGAGGTGCGCGAACCACGGCCCCAGGATGGCGGGGGGCGGCTTGTTGCCGAGGATGCTGTCGAGGACGATGGCCAGCGGCAGCGGCTTGGCGAGGTCGAGGGCGATCCCGAAGGCGGAGAGCCCGAACCCCAGCGCCATGGGCGCCCGGTGGGGCCGCGCGTAGCGGGCGATGCGCGGGAGCAGGGCCAGGAGGCCGCGCGATCCGGCGGCGCCGTTCATGGGAGTGCCCTTCGCGGATCGTATCTCATTGGTGGTGTCACCCGACTACGGGCGACCGCGTGCCCCGCCCGATCCCTCGAATTCTGCCACATCGGAGCCGGTCACGGATAGATCTGCCGGTACGCCAGTCGCGCGCGGTCCCCCGCGCCGCCGAAGCGAGTATTGTAGTCGCGGGTCATGGCCCGCAGCGTGTCCGACCGGACGAAGGCCTGCAGCGACTCCTCCGAGTCGAACTCGTAGCAGACCATGTACTGCCACGGCTCGGATCCGGCGTGCGGGCTCTCGAGGGAGATCGGCGCGTAGCGGCGCATCCCGAGGCAGCCCGGTACCTGGGCCGCCTCCCGCGACCGCACCGTGTCGTACCACTGGTTGAAGGCCGCCTCGCGCTCGGGCGCGATGGTGGCCTTGACGACGAAGAGCGCGGGACGCGTCATCGATGACCCTCCTGAGCCATGATAACCTCGCCCATCATGAGCGAGGCCCGTCCACCTGCCCGTCCACCTGAAGGGGCGCCGCTGCCCCGCGAAGGCCGGAGCTGGCCCGAGCTCGCGCAGGCGCTCCGCGACCTCAAGCGCGACGACCTCGACTGGCGTCGGGGCCGGCACGCCGCCTTCGTCTGGCACGCCGACGATGCGGTGGAGCAGGTGGCCCGCGAGGCCTACGCGCTCTTCATGACCGAGAACGGCCTCGGGCTGCGCGTGTTCCCCAGCCTGCGACGCATGGAGGCCGACGTCGTCGCGATGGTCCGTCACCTCCTCGGAGGCGATGCCGCCGTCACCGGCCACCTGACGTCCGGCGGCACCGAAAGCATCTTCCTCGCCACCCACGCGGCACGCCAGTGGGCGCGGCAACAGCGCCCCGACGTCACCGAGCCCGAGATCGTGGCCCCATGGTCGGCGCATCCCGCCGTGAGCAAGGCGGCACACTACCTCGGCATGAAGGTCCTGCGCGTGCCGGTCGGGGACGGCTTCCGGGCCGACGTGGCGGCGATGGCCGCCGCCATCACCCCGCGCACCGTCATGCTCTACGCCTCGGCGCCCACCTACTCGCTCGGCGTCATCGATCCCATCACGGAGCTGGCCGACCTCGCGCGGACGCACGGGCTCTGGCTCCACGTCGATGCCTGCGTGGGCGGGATCCTCGGCCCGTTCGTGCGCGCGCTGGGTCACCCGGTGCCGGAGTTCGGCCTGGCGCTGCCCGGCGTCACTTCGGTGTCGGCCGATCTCCACAAGTCGGGCTACACCGCCAAGGGCGCCTCGGTGGTCCTCTTCCGGACCGCGGAGCACCAGGCGGCGGGGCGCTACGACTTCGATGACTGGCCCACCGGTCTCTACAGCGTCAACACGTTCACCGGCACCCGGCCCGGCGGGGCCATCGCCGCGGCGTGGGCGGTGATGAACTTCCTGGGCGAGGCGGGGTACCGCCGCATCGCGGCCACGGTCATGGAGGCGAAGGCTCACCTCGTCGAGGGTCTCGCGCGCATCGGCGGGGGGCTCCACGTGTGGGGCGAGCCCGAGCTGTGGGCGGTGGGCTTCGGCAGCGCGGGGCACGACATCTTCACCATCGCCGATCGGATGACGGCCCGGGGCTGGTCGGTGGGGCGCATCCGCGAGCCGCGCGGGATCCACCTCATGCTGACCCCGGTGCACGCGCCGATCATCGACGAGTACCTGGCGGACCTGGCCCGTTCGGTGAACGAGGCGCGGGCGGTCACTGGCCCGTCGCCAACTCGCGCCGTCTACTGATTGCGAGCCGGGGCGGCGCTCGCGGCTGCCACGCTTCTCCTGACCGGGTGCACCATGTGGATCGACCACTTCGTCTTCTTTCCCGACCGGCAGGTCGGGCCGCCGCCCGCCGGCGTCGAGGAGCGCTGGATCGCCACCGAGGACGGCCTACGCCTGCACGCCTGGTACGTCCCCCCGCCCGACGGGGGACCGGTGCTCCTGTGGTCGCACGGCAACGCGGGAAACATCGACTCGCGCCGGGCGCTGCTGCCGGCCCTGGCCGCCCGCGGCCTCGGCGTGCTCGCCTATGACTACCGGGGCTACGGGCGCAGCGAGGGCTCGCCGAGCGAGCCGGGCGTCTACCTCGACGCGACCGCCGCCTTCGACGACCTGGTGACGCGCGGGACCGATCCGGCCACCATCGTGTGCTTCGGCGAATCGCTCGGCGGGGCCGTCTCCATCGAAGTGGCCACCCGCCGCCGCTGCGGGGCGGTCATCGCGGTCTCGGCGTTCACGCGGCTGGCCGACGTCGCCCGCCGGCACTACGGCCCGCTGGGCTCGCTCGCGGGCGACCGGTTCGACTCGCTGGCGCGCCTCCCGCGCGTGTCAGCGCCGATCCTCGTCGCCCACGGCGATCAGGACGAGATCGTCCCCTTCGAGCTGGGCGAGCGCCTGTTCGTGGCGGCCCCCGCCCCCAAGCGCTTCTTCCGCATCGCCGGCGCCGACCACAACGACGCCCTGGGCCGTCCCGCCCTGCTCGACGCCATCGCCCTATTCGCCCGAGAGGTGGTGACCCGGCGCCGGCCGGGCTGAGGCTAGAAGTCAGGACGGAGATGGTGCTAAGCTCTGGCGCCATGAGCGATCTTCTTCACGGCGCGCGCGACCTTCGCCAGAAGCTCTACCGCCTCGAGGTGCTGCTGGAGATCGAGAAGGGCGGGCGAAGCCGGAGCCGGATCACCGGCAAAGCGCCGCAAGCCGCGGAGCGGACGGCCGCGATCAAGCGGCTCACCGACACCGGCCTCATCGAGGCCGCGGCCCCTCCCGCGAACTTCCGGCTGACTCCCGAAGGTCGGGAGTTCTTGAAGGACGTCCGCACCAAGGTCGGCGGCGGCGATGCGCTCGATTGGACCCGCGCGGACGAGATCGACTTCTCGAAGCTCTGACCTCGGAGTCCGCCGATCTCCGTCCTTCCGGGCCGCGCGCCCTCGCATCGCTCGATCGTGGTCGGCTCGGTGTGGGTCACGCTCGCGATCGCCTCCGGCCTCTACTTCTCGTTCCCGATCTTCTTCGTGGCGCTCCTGGATGAGTTCGGTTGGTCGCGCGGGGCCACCGCGGCCGCGTTCTCCATCTCGTCGATCGTGCAAGGGGTGCTCTCTCCCGTGGTGGGGACGCTCGTGGACCGCCTGGGGCCGCGTCGGGTGATGCTTGGCGGGGCGGGCGTGCTCGGGGTGGGGTGCGCGCTGTCGAGCCGGATCGACTCGCTGTGGTCGCTGTACCTGATCGTCGGGGTGCTGGCCGCGACCGGGGCGTGCGCGGTGAGCTGGGTGCCGACGGGCGCGCTGATCGCGCGGTGGTACCCCGAGGGGCGGGGCAGTGCGATGGGCGTGGCGTTCTCGGGCATGGGAGCCGGGGTGCTGACGGTGGGGCCGCTCGCCCAGTGGCTGATCGCCGGGTTTGGCTGGCGCGCCGCCTATCTCGTCCTGGGCCTGGGCACGCTCGCCGTGCTCCTTCCCCTCGTCTGGCTGGGTGTGCACGACGGGCCCGCCGTCCCCGCGTCGGCTCGAGGCACCGCCCCGGGAGCCCTCACATGGGGCGCGGAAATCGGCGATGCGCTGCGGACGCGGGCGTTCTGGGCGCTCTTCTTCGCGTACCTCTGCACGCCGCTCGCGGTCTTCTCGGTCGTCACGCACCAGGTGGCGTTCGCGGTGGACCACGGCTTCCCGCGGCTGTTCGTCGCCGGGATCTTCGGGCTCACCGGACTGCTCTCGGTCGTGGGCCGGATCGGTTTCGGCATCGCGGCCGATCGGATCGGCCGCGCCACGTCGGCCACCATCTCCTACGGCTGCACCGCGGTGGGAACGCTCTGCCTGCTCGGGCTCGAGGTATGGCCGCACGTGGCGGCGCTCTACGCCTACGCGCTCTTCTTCGGCCTCGGCTTCGGCGCCCGCGGCCCCATCATCACCGCGATGGCCTCCCAGCTCTTTCCGGCGCGCTTCGGCGCCATCTACGGCTTCCTCAGCGTCGGCAACGGCATCGGCGGCGGCGTCGCCCCGTGGTTCGCGGGCTTCGTCCACGACCTCACCGGGAGCTATCGGATCGCCTTCCTGATCGCGGTCGGCTTCTGCGCGGTGGGCGCGACGTGCTTCTGGCTCGCGCGCCCTCCGCGCGATGCGCTATGATCCGGCCGATGCGCCTGCCGGGTCGGGTCGCGGCAATCACCGGAGGAGCGCTCGGGATCGGGCGCGCGACCGCGCTCACCTTTGCCGAGGAGGGCGCGACCGTCGCGCTCGGCGACGTCCAGATCGAGGCCGCGGAGACGGTGGCGCAGGAGATCCGCGGGCGCGGTGGCCAGGCGATCGCGGTCGGCCTGGATGTGGGCGACGCCGCCCAGGTGCAGGCCTTCGTCGACCGCGTGGTCGAAGAATTCGGGCGGCTCGACATCATGTTCGCCAACGCGGGGATCGCGCACTCGGCGCCGTTCCTGGAGCACCCCGAGGCCCAGTGGCACCGGGTCCTGCGCGTCAACCTGACCGGCGTCTTCCTCTGCTGCCAGGCCGCCGCGCGTCAGATGGTCAAGCAGGGCGGCGGCGGCCGGATCATCACCACCGCGTCGATCAACGGCTTCCGAGGCGTGGAGAACCTGGCCGGGTACAACGCGGCCAAGGCCGGCGTCATCGAGCTGACCCGCACCATGGCGGTCGAGCTGGCGCAGCATCGCATCGCGGTGAACGCGATCGCCCCGGCCCAGATCGACACGCGGCTCACGCGGAGCCTGCCCGAGGGCGCGCGGCGGCGACGGGTGGAGCGCATCCCGATGGGGCGCTTCGGCGAGCCCGAGGAGGTGGCCCGGGTGGCGCTCTTTCTCGCCTCCGACGACGCAAGCTACGTCACCGGCCACACGCTCGCGGTGGATGGCGGCTACCTGGCCGGCGGCCTCTGGTCCGGCGCGCCCGGCGGCCGGGCTCCCGGCGGCACGCCGGGCTAGGGCCCCGGCCGCCGGGCCCGGCCGAGCCCATCGAGGAGAGATGGATCACGCCCTGAGCGACGTCACCGTGCTCGACCTCGGGCAGGTCATCGCGATGCCGTTCTGCACCATGCTGCTCGCCGACCTCGGCGCGCGAGTGATCAAGGTCGAGTCGCCGGAGCGCGGGCGCGAGCGCGTGTCACTCGGCGTGAAGCGCCGCCGCGACGGCATCGAGGAACGGGTGCCGGCGGCCCAGTACCGCGATCGCAACAAGCTCGGCATCACCCTCGATCTGAAGACGCCGACCGGCCTCGAGCTCTTCCGCGAGCTGGTGAAGCTCGCCGACGTGGTCACCGAGAACTGGAGCGTCGGCACGATGGAGCGCCTCGGCCTCGGCTACGAAGAGCTGCGCCGCGTCAACCCCCAGCTCGTCTACGCCTCGATCACCGCGTTCGGCCAGACCGGGCCCTACGCGCCCCAGCGGGGCTACGACATGCTCGCGCAGGCGATCAGCGGGTACATGAGCATCACCGGCTATCCCGACGGGCCGCCCACCCGGTCCGGCCAGTCCATCTCGGACTACTATGCCGGCATGCTGTGCGCCTTCAGCATCGTCTCCGCCCTGCACTACCGGCAGCGCACCGGCAAGGGGCAGCGCATCGACCTGGCTCTCCTCGACAGCCTCCTGGTGGCCCTCGACAACCTCGGGGAGCGCTACACGGTGGGCGGCGAGATCCTCACCCGCGCCGGCAACGTCTCGTTCGCCGGCTCGGCCACCGGGATCTATGCGACCACCGACGGCCACGTGGCCATCGCCGCCGCCGCGAGCAACGCGGTGTGGGCCCGGTTCTGCGCCGTCATCGGCCGGGACGATCTGACCCGCGCCCCCGAGTTCGCCACCGCGGCGGCCCGGCGCGACCGCCGCGACGAGATCGCCACCATCATCCAGCAGTGGACCGGCGCGCGGGCCAAGGCGGAGGTGGTGCACACCCTCGCGACGGCCGGCATCCCGGCCGCTCCGGTCAACAACGTGGCGGAGATGGTCGCCGATCCTCAGGTGCAGGCCCGCGAGATGTTCGTCGAGCTCGACCATCCCGTCTACGGGCCCCTGAAGACGACCGGGACGCCGCTGAAGCTCTCCGAGACTCCCGGCCGGGTCCGCTGGCTGGCTCCCATGCCGGGGCAGGACAACCAGGAGGTCTTTGTCCATCTCCTGGGCCACTCGCCCGATGACCTCGAGCGCTGGCGCGCCGAGGGCGTGATCTGACAGCCGCCCCCGCGACCCGGACGTGGCCGCGCTATCCCCACCGTTCCGGAACGTAGACGCACCGCCGGCAGCGGTCCGGCCGCCGTCGTCCCCACCCGGTTCGGTGTATCACTCTCTCAGCATTGTCCCGGTCGGCGTTCATGTTGCCTATCCTCTCTCACCGAACACCAGCCGATCGAGCGGCGAAGCTCCGCGCGACGAAGCACGCGCACCCAGTCCCGGTGAGCGAAGTTGTCCGGATCGCTCGGTTTGCCGTCTGTACTGCGGAAGACGAAATCGGCTCGGGAGCTTGGCCAGCGCCGTCCGGAACGTGGGGGCCAGGTCGATCGTGCGGCGCGGAACCGTGCTTCAATCCCACTCCGTGATCTGTACGAACCCTTCTTGAACGAGCTGTGACATTCTTGCCATGGCATCCGTATTGATCTTGATTTCGGGAAGCAGATCGTCATTGCCCCACTTGTGAGCTGTCGCGGTCGCACCACACAACTCAACTTGCACACCGCGTTTCATCAGCTCGGCGACGAGTTCCTTGTACGGATTGCCGGTCGCCACCATTCGTTCGGTATTGTAGGCATCGTCGTTCAGAGTCACGTGACCGGCATTTGTGTGAAAGACGGCAATGACCTGGGCCTTCGCCTTCCAGTCAGAGATGTCGTTCGTGATGAGCTGGAGGTGAAAAATGGACGCCGGCAGGTCCCCTTCGAACGCCAGGTCAGCGATGCTGAAGGCAACCCGAAAGTCTGTGAGTCGTACTGGAATATCGATGTGGAGCGGTTTCGTTGAAGTGGACATGTTCAACTCCTTATAGGTTGAGGTTGTATTGTCTTGGGGGGTCGGGCGATGTTCCTACCGCTGGCCTCGCTTCATCGCGTCGATCACCTCGTCGGTGGTCATGACCGGGGCCAGATAGGCGAAGTTGATGAGCGCCGCCGCGTAGCCGTCGCCCCAAACAGGATGCCTTGGGGCGGCGGTCGCGTCCTTCACGACGGCCACGTCGAACCCTTGCTCGAGCAATTCGCGCGCGTGCGATTCGACGCACATATTCGCCAGCATCCCACCGACAATCACCTTCCCGATCCCGCGCTTGCGCAGCTGCAACACGAGGTCGTTGGACTCGGGCCCATAGATCTTGTGCGGACTGACCACGACGGTCTTGCCGTCTTCAATGTAGGGTTTGAAGCGCGCGAGCCAATCGGCGCCCGATCCCGAAAACCCGTCGAGCGTCAACGCGCCGGTTCGAGCGAACAGATGGTTTTCGTGCATCACCGACCCGAGGGGATCACGGAACTGCCACCTGTCATCTGTGGGGAAGTAATAGTGGGGGGAGATGAAGACTTCGAATCCGGTCTGCCTCGCCCTCTGAAAGATGCGTTCCATGTGTTCGACGGTCTTGTTCTCGCGGATGGAGTCGCGGACAAGCTTCCACGCGCCGCCTTGCTCACTCAAGACCTCGTTCTGTGGATCGGTGAAGAGGATGGCCGTGTCTTGCCAGTGGATGTTCATAGTTTTCTCCTGTGCGGTTGAGATGTTCGTCGCCGCGCGGCCGTTACTGCG
>DASQAL010000075.1:0-14052 GCA_035635775.1 Candidatus Acidiferrum sp. | reverse complement strand
GACGATGGCATGCCGGCGATGACGAACCCGGGGCTCCCCCCGGCGCAGGGCCTGTACGATCCGGCGCACGAGCACGACGCCTGCGGGGTCGGCTTCGTGGTGGACATCAAGGGCCGAAGGTCCCACGCGATCGTGAGCCAGGCCCTCACCGTGCTGAAGAACCTCCTGCACCGCGGCGCCTGCGGCTGCGAGGTGAACACGGGCGACGGAGCCGGCATCCTCATCCAGATGCCGCACCAGTTCCTCGAGCGCGAGTGCGGCCGGCTCGGCCTCACGCTGCCCGCACCGGGTCACTACGGCGCCGGCCTGGTCTTCCTGCCCCGCGACGGCGCCGACCGCGCCGAGTGCCGGGCCATCCTGGAGCGGACCGTGGCCGAGGAGGGGCAGGTGACGCTCGGCTGGCGGCCCGTCCCCACCGACTCCTCGCCGATCGGGCCCTCCGCGCGGGCGGTGGAGCCGGTGTGCGAGCAGGTGTTCATCGCCCGCGGTCCCGCCGTCCCCGACCGGGCCGCCTTCGAGCGCAAGCTCTACGTCATCCGCAAGCGGGCGGAGCACGCGGTCCGGACCAGCGCGATCGGCGAGCGGAAGTACTTCTACCTGCCGAGCCTCTCCGCGAACACCCTCATCTACAAGGGCATGCTCTCGGCCGACCAGATCGAGGGCATGTTCCCCGACGTCACCGATCCCCTGGTCGAATCGGCGCTGGCGCTGGTGCACCAGCGGTTCTCCACGAACACGTTCCCGTCGTGGCCGCTCGCGCACCCCTACCGGTTCATCGCTCACAACGGCGAGATCAACACCCTCCGGGGCAATATCAACTGGATGCGGGCGCGCGAGCCGCTCTGCCACTCCGCGCTGCTGGGCGACGACCTCAAGAAGATCGTGCCGATCGTGGTCGACGGCGGCAGCGACTCGGCCGTCTTCGACAACGTGCTCGAGTTCCTGGTGATGGCGGGCCGGCCGCTGCCCCTGGCCGTGCTCATGATGATCCCGGAAGCCTGGAGCGGGCACGAGGCCATGAGCGAGGAGACGAAGGCCTTCTACGAGTACCACGGCTGCCTGATGGAGCCGTGGGACGGGCCGGCCTCCATCGCCTTCACCGACGGCACCGTGATCGGCGCGGTGCTCGACCGCAACGGCCTGCGCCCGTCGCGCTACTACGTCACCAAGGACGGCATGGTGGTGATGGCCTCCGAGGTGGGCGTGCTCGACATCCCGCCGGAGCGCGTGCTCCTGAAGGAGCGGCTGCACCCCGGGCGGATCTTCCTGGTGGACACCGCCCAGGGCCGGATCATCGACGACGCGGAGCTCAAGCACACCTACGCGGCCCAGTATCCCTACGGGGAGTGGCTGCGGGCGTATCTGACGCCCGTCGAGAGCCTGCCCGAGCCGCCCCACGTCCCGGAGCCGGATCACGAGACGGTGCTGGAGCGGCAGCAGGCCTTCGGCTACACCCACGAGGACCTGCGCCTGCTCCTGGGCCCGATGGCCGCCGGCGGAGAGGAGCCGGTGGGCTCGATGGGCACCGACACCTCTCTGGCCGTGCTCTCCGAGCGGCCGCGCCTGCTCTACGACTACTTCAAGCAGCTCTTCGCCCAGGTGACCAATCCCCCGCTCGACGGCATCCGCGAGGAGCTGGTCACCCAGATCGCGACCAGCATCGGGCCGGAGGGCAACCTGCTCGAGCCGGTGCCCGAGGCGTGCCGCCAGATCAAGCTCAAGACCCCGATGCTGAACAACGACGAGCTGGCGCGCATCCGCCACGTGAACCTGCCCGGCTTCAAGGCCACCACCGTGTCCATGCTCTTCCCGGCCGCGGACGGCGGCGCGGGCCTCGAGCGGGCCATGGACGAGCTGTGCGCGCAGGTGAGCCGAGCGGTCGCGGACGGCTGCACGTTCCTGATCCTGTCCGATCGGGGGATGGACGCGACCCACGCGCCGATCCCCGCGCTCCTGGCCACCTCCGGGGTCCACCACCACCTGATCCGGGAGGGCACGCGGTGCAAGGTGGGGCTCGTGATCGAGACGGGCGAGGCCCGCGAGGTGCACCACATGGCCCTGCTGCTGGGCTACGGGGCGGGCGCGATCAATCCCTACCTCGCGTTCGAGAGCCTCGACGACATGATCCGGCAGGGGCTCCTGCCCGGCCTCGATCACAAGACCGCGATCAAGAACTACATCAAGGCGCTGAACAAGGGCGTGCTCAAGGTGATCTCCAAGATGGGGATCTCCACCATCCACTCCTACCGCGGCGCCCAGATCTTCGAGGCGATCGGCCTCGGCAAGGCGCTCGTCGACCGCTACTTCACCTGGACCGCCTCCCGCATCGGCGGGGTCGAGCTCGACGTCGTCGCCCAGGAAGCGGTGGCGCGTCACCGGCACGCGCATCCGGAGCGCCCGGTGGGTGGCCGCGAGCTGGGCTGGGGCGGCGAGTACCAGTGGCGGCGCGACGGCGAGTACCACCTGTTCAACCCGGAGACCGTGTTCAAGCTCCAGCACGCCACCCAGAGCGGCCAGTACAAGATCTTCAAGGACTACACCCGGTCCGTCGACGACCAGAGCCGGAACCACGCGACCCTGCGCGGCCTCTTCCGGCTGCGCGACGCGCCGGAGCCGGTGCCCCTGGAGGAGGTGGAGCCCGTCGAGGCGATCGTCAAGCGCTTCGCCACCGGGGCCATGTCCTACGGCTCCATCAGCCTCGAGGCGCACCAGACGCTCGCGATCGCCATGAACCGCCTCGGCGGCAAGTCCAATACCGGTGAGGGCGGCGAGGATCCCACCCGCTACCAGCGCGAGCCGAACGGCGACTCGCGCCGCAGCGCCATCAAGCAGATCGCCTCCGGCCGCTTCGGCGTGACCAGCGAGTACCTGGTCAACGCGGAGGATCTGCAGATCAAGATGGCCCAGGGCGCCAAGCCGGGCGAGGGCGGCCAGCTCCCCGGGCACAAGGTCTATCCGTGGATCGCCAAGGTGCGGCACTCGATCCCGGGCGTCGGGCTCATCTCCCCGCCCCCGCACCACGACATCTACTCGATCGAGGACCTGGCCCAGCTCATCCACGATCTGAAGAACGGCAATCCCAGGGCCCGCATCAGCGTCAAGCTGGTCTCCGAGGTGGGGGTGGGCACGGTGGCGGCGGGGGTGGCCAAGGCCCATTCCGACGTGGTCCTGATCTCCGGCCACGACGGCGGCACCGGCGCGGCTCCGCTCACCTCGATCAAGCACGGCGGCACCCCGTGGGAGCTGGGGCTCGCGGAGACGCAGCAGGTGCTGGTGATGAACAAGCTGCGGGACCGGATCATCGTCCAGGTGGACGGCCAGATGAAGACCGGTCGCGACGTGGTGATCGGCGCCCTGATGGGGGCCGAGGAGTTCGGGTTCTCCACCGGGCCCCTCGTGGTCATGGGCTGCATCATGATGCGGGTCTGCCATCTGAATACCTGCCCGGTCGGGATCGCGACCCAGGACCCGCGCCTGCGGACCAAGTTCGCGGGGCGCCCCGAGTTCGTCGAGAACTTCTTCCGCTACATCGCGGAAGAGGTGCGCGAGTACATGGCGCGGCTCGGCTTCCGCACCATGGACGAGATGATCGGCCGGGTGGACCGGATCGACGTCGCCCCCGCGGTGGATCACTGGAAGGCGCGCGGCCTCGACTTCTCCGCGATCCTGTACCGCCCGCCGGTCGGCCCCGACGTCGCGGTGCGGAAGGTGGTCGAGCAGGACCACGGCCTCGACCGGTCGCTCGACATGACCACCCTGCTGCCGATGTGCGCACCCGCGGTGGAGCGGCAGGAGCCGGTGGACATCCGCCTCCGCATCCAGAACGTCAACCGCACGGTGGGCACCATCCTGGGCTCCGAGATCACCACGCGCTACGGCGCGGAGGGGCTGCGCGACGATACCATCCGCATCCACTTCTCGGGCTCGGCCGGCCAGAGCTTCGGGGCCTTCCTGCCCCGCGGGGTGACCCTCACGCTCGAGGGCGACGCCAACGACTACATCGGCAAGGGCCTCTCGGGCGGCAAGCTCATCGTCTACCCGCCGCGGGAGGCCACCTTCGTGGCCGAGGAGAACATCCTGGTCGGCAACGTCGTGCTCTACGGGGCCACCGGCGGCGAAGCCTATTTCCGCGGAGTCGCGGGCGAGCGGTTCGCGGTCCGGAACAGCGGCGCCCTCACGGTGGTCGAGGGCGTGGGCGATCACGGCTGCGAGTACATGACGGGCGGGCGCGTGGTGGTCATCGGAGGGACCGGCCGCAACTTCGCGGCCGGCATGACGGGCGGCCTCGCCTTCGTGCTCGACGAGGCCGGCGACTTCAAGGCGCGCTGCAACCTGGGCATGGTGGATCTGGAGCCCCTGGTGGACACCGAGGACGTGGAGCTCGTCAAGGATCTCCTGGCGCGGCACATCCGCTTCACCCAGAGCCCGGTGGCGGCCCGGCTGCTCGTGGACTGGGAGCGCAGCCAGTCCCGGTTCGTCAAAGTGATCCCGCAGGACTACAAGCGGGTGATGGCCGCCATCAAGAAGGCGCAGGAAACCGGTACGTCCGTCGACGAGGCCGTCATGGCGAGCGCGCATAATTAGCTCGGAGGGGGGCTCCGCCCCCCTTCCGATGCCTCCCCCCGGAAGAACCGATTGCGCCGGCAAAGCCGGCGCTCGAACACGGCAGGGTTGACGTGAGCGGCCACGGCGTTAGCGAGTAGGAGCGGACCAGAGGAGCGATGGGCAAGATCACCGGATTCATCGAGTGGAAGCGCGACAAGCAGCCGTACCGGCCGGTCGAGGAGCGCACGCGCGACTGGCGGCAGGTCATGCTCCCGTGGCCGGGCGAGACCCTGCGCAAGCAGGGCGCGCGCTGCATGGACTGCGGCATCCCCTTCTGTCACCAGGGCTGCCCGCTCGGCAACCTCATCCCGGACTGGAACGACCTCGTCTACCGGGACAAGTGGCGGGAGGCCATCGGCCGCCTGCACGCCACCAACAACTTCCCGGAGTTCACCGGCACGCTCTGCCCGGCGCCCTGCGAGGGCTCCTGCGTGCTCGGCATCAACGACGACGCGGTGACCATCAAGGCCGTCGAGCTCGCGATCATCGACCGCGCCTTCGAGGAGGGCTGGATCGCGCCCGAGCCGCCCGCGGGGCGGACCGGCAAGACCGTCGCGGTGATCGGCTCCGGCCCCGCCGGCCTCGCGACCGCCCAGCAGCTCGCGCGCGCCGGCCACCAGGTCACCGTCTTCGAGCGCGCGGACCGGATCGGCGGGCTGCTCCGCTACGGTATCCCCGAGTTCAAGATGGAGAAGCGCGTGCTGGACCGGCGGCTCGCCCAGATGGAGGCGGAGGGCGTGCGCTTCGTGGTCTCGGCGCACGTCGGCGTGGGTCGGCCGGTGGAGGCGCTTCGGCGCGCGTTCGACGCCCTCGTGCTCTGCGGCGGCGCGTGCGCCCCCCGCGACCTGCCGATTCCCGGGCGGGAGCTCGGCGGCGTGCACTTCGCCATGGACTACCTCACGCCGCAGAACCGGCGCTGCGAGGGCGACCTGGTGCCCGACGAGGTCTTCATCAGCGCCCAGGGCAAACGCGTGGTCATCATCGGGGGCGGCGACACCGGGGCCGACTGCCTGGGGACCGTGCACCGGCAGGGCGCGCTCGAGGTACACCAGCTCGAGATCCTGCCGCGCCCGCCGGATGCGCGCGCCGCCGACAACCCGTGGCCACAGTGGCCGAACATCTACCGCGTCTCCTCCGCCCACGCGGAGGGTGGCGAGCGCGTCTACTCGGTGTCGACGATCCGGTTCGTCGGGGACGAGCGCGGGCGCGTGAAGGCGCTCGAGGTGGCGCGCGTGGAGCCGGTGCGCGAGGGCGGCCGGCTCGTGTTCCGGGAGATCCCGGATTCGGCGTTCGTCCTGCCCTGCGAGCTGGTGCTGCTGGCGATGGGCTTCGTGGGGCCCGAGCGGCCGGGGCTGCTCGAGCAGCTCGGGGTCGCCCTCACCGACCGGGGGAACGTCAAGCGCGACGAGAACTGGATGACGAGCGTGCCCGGCGTGTTCACCGCGGGGGACATGCAGCGGGGCCAGTCGCTGATCGTGTGGGCTATCGCGGAGGGCCGGAGCGCCGCGCGCGGCGTGGACCGCTACCTCATGGGGCGCTCGGACCTGCCGGCGCCCCTGCCCTGAGGCGTCACTTCCAGCGTTCGAAGTCCCAGAGCGCCTCGGTCCGCGCGACCGTCGCCCCGAGCTGTTGGAGTTCGCCCTGCAGGCGGTCTGCGGTCAGCCCCTGATTCGGAACCGGCTTGTTGAGGAAGAACCAGCGCCGGCTCTCGTGGTAGGAGAAGTGGCTGGGGCCGATGGCGTCGTTCTCGGTCAGCATGTTGAGGATCGCGTTGCCGCTGATGGTCCGGCCGGGCGGCACCTTCTTGAGCCAGGCCACGAGCCAGACCAGCGTGCCGTCCCGGGACAGGGTCACGCGGGTCGAGATGGCGAGGCCGCCCGGCGGACGCAGGATGATCTCGTACTCGGGCCCCGACTCGTTACGCGCCTCGCGCGGCTGATAGCCGAGCGTCGCGAGCAGGCCCTGCACGCCCGCGTGGTCGAGGCGTGCCGTTCCGCGCTCGGGCTGGGCGTGGGCCGCGGGCCCGAGCAGCGCCCCGGCCACCGCGGCGGCGGCCAGCGCGCGCCCCATCACCCGCATCCGGAGGGAGACGATCATCGATGAGCCTCACACGATCCGAGCGAGAGCACCTGATCCAGCAGTACGCCGACGGCCCCGCGCGCCTCGACGGAGCCCTGGCCCGAGTCCCCGCCGAGGCGCGGAAGTGGCGGCCGGCGCCCGGGGAGTGGTCCGCCCACGAGGTGGCCTGCCACTGCGCGGACTCGGAGACCAACGGGGCCGCCCGCATCCGCTACGTGGTCTGCGAGCCCGAGCCGGTGGTCCTGGGCTACGACGAGAACGTCTGGGCGGTCGCGCTCGACTACCACGGGCATCCGGTCGACGCCGCCCTGGCCACCGTGCGGGCGGTGCGCGCCAATACCGCGGCGGTTCTCCGGCGCCTGCCCGAGGAGGCCTGGACGCGAGAAGGGCGTCACACCGCGTCGGGTCGCTACACCGCGCTGGACTGGCTCGCCATCTACGCCGAGCATCTGGAGATCCACGCCCGGCAGATCGAGGCCAACCTGGCCGCGTGGGAGGCCGCCGGCCGCCCCTAGTAGTCTGTCCGGGTAACATTGGACGATGCGTAGCGAACGGGGGACGACGCGTAGCGAACGGGTCGGTCCGCTTCGAGCGCGGGCTCTGCCCGCGCACCCTGTGTCTGGGGGGAGGTTCGGAAGGGGGGTGTAGCCCCCCTCCGAGTCCCCTAGGTGAGGGGCCGGACGATCGCGTCCCAGTGGGAGAAGTCCTCCTTGAGGAGGATGACGCGGTCGCCACCGCCTTCGAGGTAATCGAGGTTGCCGCTCCAGATATAGAAGTTGAAGCGCGCGCGGCCGCCCTCGACCGTGACCTTGCCCCAGCGGGTGACGCCGTCCCACGAGGCGATCAGCGTGCTGTCCGGGTTGATCGTGAGGTAGAAGAGCTGGTAGGACCCCCGGCCGAACACGATCTGCCCTTGCCAGCGGCCCGCGATGAGGTTGATGTCGGTGACCTGGCGCGCGGGCGGCAGCGGCGCGCACCCCGCGGGCGCGAGCACCGCCGCCACGAGCAGGGCCGCACACAGGGCTCGACCCATGCGCCTAGCGAAGGCCCGCCGGCTCATCGGAGCGGACTCTGCCAGAGCACGTGGCCCACGAAGAAGGGCCCGAGACTCTCGAGGTACTGCGAGGTCTGCCCGGTCCGGCGCATGGCCTGCACCAGATGGGACAGCGGGTGCAGCGCGCGTCCGACGAGCCCGATCACGAAGTCGTTATCGTGGGTGTCGAGGCCGTGGCAGGCGAGCCGGACGTCGTGCGCCAGATCCGCGTCGCCGTAGGCGCGGCCCATAGTGCCGTGCTCCCGCACGATCGCGCCCTGCTCCTGCGGGGTGAGCCGCGCGAAGGCGCCGGCCCGCCGCAACGGGTACCAGATCCCCCAGGGCCAGGCCGGATTCAGCACGGTCCGCCGCGGGCGGGCGAGTAGCCAGTCCTCGAGGTCCGGCTCGAAGCCGGAGGCGTAGGTGCGGCCGAGCATGGTCAGCTCGGGGCGATGCCGGAGCGAGGCGAAGGGCTCGGCGGCGAGCAGCTCGCGGAGCGTGCTCGCGAAGAAGGCCGGGTCCTCGTGAAAGGCGAGCAGCGCCACGCCGGCGGGATCCTTGACGTCGTGGTAGAGCACGCCCTCGATGCGGCTCCGCTCCATCGCCCGCACCAGCGGCTTGCCGTCGGGACAGCCGGTCCAGACCTGGAGCTGCATGAACAACCGGCGCTCGGAGACCTGCTGGTTGGCGCCCTTCTCCCGCACGTCCACGCCGGATCCGTCCACGGCCTACCCTCCGCGCGTGTGCATCTCGAGGTGCGGATCGCGCTTGAGCTCGCCGATCTGCATGAGCGGCTGCCGGTCGGGCGTCGCCAGCCGCTCCTCGGCCCCGCGATCGCGGCGGCCCTGCCAGGTGGCGCGGAGGAGGGCCAGCAGGTCCTCGCGCGAGGCGCCCGCGCGAAGCGGCGTGCGCAGGTCCGTGCCCCGCGCGGCGTAGAGGCAGAGATACCAGAGGCCATCGGCGGTGAGGCGGCTCCGGTCGCACGCGCGGCAGAAGGGCGCGGTGGTGGACGAGATGATCCCGAACACCCGGCCGTCGGGGAGGCGGAAGCGGTCGGCGGGCGCCGAGCTCTCCTCCACGATGGGCTCGATCGGCCCGTAGCGCGCGGCGAGGCGGGTCAGCATCTCGCGGCGCGGCACCACGCGCTCCATGCTCCAGTGGGTGGCCCCACCCACGTCCATGTACTCGATGAAGCGCACCTCGGCGGAGACGGACGCCCCGTACTCGATCAGGTTCGCCAGCTCGTCGTCGTTGACCCCGCGCATGACCACGGTGTCGAGCTTGAGGCCGGGCCAACCGGTGTGCCCCACCGCCGCGATGCCCTCGAGCACGCGGGCGTGGGTGTCGCGGCGGGTCAGCGCCTTGAAGCGGTCCTCACGCAGCGTGTCGAGGCTCACGGTGACGCGGTGCAGGCCCGCCGCGCGGAGCGCGGGGGCCTGCTCGGCCAGCAGCACGCCGTTCGTGGTCATGGCCAGGTCGCGGATGCGCGGGTTGGCCGCGAGCAGCCGCACGAGCCGGTCGAGGTCGCGGCGCAGCAGCGGCTCGCCGCCGGTGAGGCGCACCTTGTCCACGCCCAGGTCGGCGAAGACGTCCACGAGCCGGTCCATCTCCTCGAAGCTCAGCATGTCGTCCCGGGGAAGCCAGAGGTACTCCTCCTCGGGCATGCAGTACTGGCAGCGCAGGTTGCAGCGATCGGTGACCGAGAGCCGCAGGTTGCGCAGCGGGCGATCGAGCGCGTCGCGGATCACGGCATCTCCACGTAGACGTCGCCGTCCACGACCGCGGCCGGGAAGCAGCCGATCTTGACCGCGGGGTTATTGGCATTGGCCCCGGTGGTCACGTCCCAGCGCCAGCCGTGCCACGGGCAGATTGCGACCCGGCCCTCGAGATCGCCCTCACCCATGGGCCCGCCGCGGTGGGGACAGGTATTGTCGACGGCGTGGTAGGCCCCCTCGACGTTGAAGAGCGCGACGCTCTTCGTCCCCGCCTGCACCACGAGTCCCTGCCCGGGCGGCACGTCGGTGGCCTTCGCGACCTTGAAGGACGACATCGGCGCTACCCCGCCACCGCGGCGGGGGCGGCGGGCTCGAGCGCCCGCTCCCACTCGCGCAGGAGCCCGGCCCTCTTCACCCCGACGTCGAAGTGGTCCCACGGGAGGATCTCGGTCGGCTCCCGGTGCCGCCGCGTGAAGAAGGCGGGGTCGCCGTCCCACTCGCGGAGGGCGTGGCGCCAGTCGCCGTCGAGCCGCGCGGCCAGCTCCACGAAGTCGGCCACCCGCCGGTCCCCGCGGGCCAGCAGGGCCTGGAGCGCCGCCTCGCGCGGGTTCTCGTGCACGACCCGGATCGTGTCGAGCCGCCGGGCCGCCCGCTTGATGATGTCGAGCTTCTCCTCGAGCGCCCGCGGATCGTCGAAGGGCGCCCACTGGAAGGGCGTCCAGGGCTTCGGGACGAAGGTGGACACCGACAGCGTCAGCTTGCCGAAGGAGTGCCCGTCGGGGCCCAGCGCCCGCAGGCGCTCGATCAGCCGCGCGGCCAGGTCGGGGATCGCCGCCACGTCCTCACGGGTCTCGGTGGGCAGGCCGATCATGAAGTAGCACTTGAGATTCGGAATGCCGTAGCGACGGAGCAGGTGGCAGGCCTCGTAGAGCTGCTCGTCGGTGATGGCCTTGCGGACGACGCGGCGCAGCCGCTCGGTTCCCGCCTCCGGCGCCATGGTGAGGGTCCGGTGCCCACCGCGCTGCAGCGACGCCACCAGCTCCTCGGTCAGGCTGTCGGCCCGGAGCGAGGAGATCGACACCTCGACCCCGTGCTCCTCGAGCAGGCGCATGAGGTCGCCGATCCAGGGATAGTCGGACACGCAGGCGCCCACGAGTCCGACCCGCTTGGACTCCTTGGCGATCTTCGCCACCGACTCGCGCAGGGATTCGAGGCTCCGGTGCCGCACCGGCCGGTAGACCTGGCCTTCGAGACAGAACCGGCAGCCCCGTCCGCAGCCCTTGCCGACCTCCAGGAGCTGCATGTGCCCGTACTCGGCCTTGGGCGTCTTGAGCGTGGAGCGCGTCTCGAAGCGATTGACGTCCTTCAGCCGGCGCTTGATGACCAGCGCGGGCACGTCGTTCGCGAGCGGCGCGACCGCCGCGATCAGCCCACCGGCCCCATAGTCGACGCGGTAGGCGTCGGGGACGTAGATGCCGGCCAGCGGCTTCAGCCGGTCGATGAAGCGGCGCCGGCGCTCGGTATCGGCGGGGGCGCTCTCCAACCAGGCGGCCACGATCTCGCCCACCACTTCCTCGCCTTCCCCCACCACCACGAAGTCCATGAAGGGGGCGACGGGCTCGGGGTTGGAGAAGGCGCACACGCCACCCATCATCACCACCGGATCGCCGGGGCCCCGATCGGCGGCCCGCAGGGGGAGCCCCGCCAGCCGCAGCAGCCGGACCGCGTTGATGTAGTCGCCTTCGTAGGTCAGCGAGAAGCCGACCAGGTCGAAGTCGGTCAGCGGCCGGTGGGACTCGAGCGAGAACGGCGCGGTCCCGGTGCGGCCGTACTCGTCCACATCCTCCGGGTCCGGGAAGAAGACACGCTCGCAGACCACGTTCGGGATCGCGTTCAGGTGATCGTAGATGGTCTGGAAGCCCAGGTTGGACATGCCGACCGCGTACGTGTTCGGGTACACGAGCGCGATGGTCACGCGGCCGCCCCAGTCCTTGCGGACCACGCCCTCTTCCGAGGCCACCAGCTCCTGCGCCTTCTTCTTGAGTTTCCAGGACATACGGACAGTCAGTCTACCACGGCAGAAACGGACAGGGCGGGAGCGTGGCGAAGATCGTGACAGGTGCGCGTTCTACGAATGTCCGCGGCCTGGGGGAGCGCGGGGGCCATTTCTGGGCCCCCGCGTAAGACAGAGCCTAAAGACTTAGACTGGTAAGTGTCAGTAGCTCCCGGTCAGGAAGGTGTCAACACCTCCCGGTCGCTATGATGGTGGCAAACGGCGAGGAGGGTGTTGAGGGCATGGTTCAAAAAGGGCGGGAGACCAGGCAGCAGGCCCTAACCCAACTTCCGCAGTTCGAGCGGCGCGACCCCGGGTTGCGGGCCGCGCCGGGGTGTAAGTCTGAGCCGCAGCACACCGGGGACCGGAACGGCGCGTGTAGTGCCGACCAAGTTCATTGACTTGCGCGCGCGACCAGGCGCATACACTGGACAATGTACCTGCGCCATACGACGCGGCGGAAGGACGGCAAGGTCCACCGCTACTGGCGGCTGGTCCGCTCGGTAGCGCGTGGGCGGCAAGGTGGTGCAACAAACCGTCGCGCAGCTCGGGGAGCTGGACGCCGCTGGGCGCGCCCAGCCCCGCGCGCTGGCCCGCACCATCACCGGCGACCGCGGGCAACCCGACCTGTTCACGCCCGCCGAGGCCGATCCAGCGGTGCCGGTACGCCTGCGGCGCCACAAGCCCGCCGAGGTAGAGCGCCAAGCGCCACCCGGGCGCTCCCCCGGGGATCGCGGCATCGCAGCCGATACCACCCGACGAGGTACACCGTCGCGAGGGCGCCGTCGACGAGCGCCACGTCGGAGCGCCACTTTCAGGACAGGAGGATGGCGGCGAGGGTCACGTCCACAGGACCGACCTCCCCAGGCGCTGGACGACGAGGCCGGTACCGGCGGTCGGCTCGCGAGGCCAGGCGATCACGATGCGTCGTCCCTCCCAGGAGCGTCGCCACGAGGAGCTGGGCCGCGCAAGGCAAGCCGCGAGGACGCAGCGCCGTCTGGCCGCGTCACCGGGCCACATGGCCACTCAGCACGATCACCCAGGCCGGAAGGAAGGCGAGCACGCCCAGCCGCCACAGTCGCGTGGCTTGGTGAGCCTCGGCGAAGTCGCCGGTCTCGCGCACACGTGCCTCCGTCACGATCGCGCCGATGAGCCCGGCCGCTGCCGACAGCAGCCCGGCCGCACCAGGTCGCACGCCAGGTGTGGTGCCGAGGAGGCCGACAAAGGCCACGAGCCAGGCGGGGAACAGCGTGACCAGCCCGAGGCCCCAGTAAGCGTGCGGATCGCGTGAAGCGCCGTCGGCAGTCAAGTGCGTCAGGCCGCTCCGGCTCGCGACGACCCCGATGAGACCGAGGAGTACCGAGGACGCGATGATCCACATGCTAGAGGCGATAGAGCATCCAGTACACGACCACGCCCGTGACCGACACATACAGCCACACCGGAAGCGTCCAACGGGCAATCCTCACGTGGCGCTCGAACTGCCCGCCCCAGGCACGGTAGATCGTGGTGAGGGCCAGCGGGACGATGGCAGCGGCGAGCACGATGTGGGAGCTGAGGAGGACGAAATACACCAACCGGATCCAGCCGGTGCCCTCGAAGGAGGCGGAGCCGACACGATAGTGGTAGGTGACATACGAGATCAGAAACAGGGACGACGTGCCGAAGGCCGTCAGCATGCAGGTCCGGTGGACCGCCACGTTTCGGTAACGGATAAAGAGGTAGCCCGCGGCGAGCAGTAGCGCGCTCGTGCCGTTGAGGGCGGCGTTGAGGGCCGGCAAGACCGAGGTCTGGCGCCCCGCGCTCTCCCTCGGTCCGCCGAGCAGGAGGATGCCCACGAGGAGAACGACGACACTGGATACGGCGGCGATCGCCATCAGCGCCAGCCTGTCCCGACGCTTCCTGGCCGTGCGCAGGACATCTGCCGCCGTTCCCTCGGGCGTCATCGCACCCTTCGTCATGGAACCGGCGGTGTCGGGGTCGGCCGGCCGTGACGGCTGTAGGTTCGATCGACATACGCCCGAATCTCGCGAAGCGGCTTCCCCTCGTCGAGCATGCGCATCACGTCCCGCGTGATGCCGATGCAGATCCCTCAGCCAAGGCTCATCCGATCGAACTCGAGCCTCTGCGGGCCCGAGGAATCCTTGAGGTAGCAGGACGCGTTGCTCGTGTGTCCCTCGGCGCCGCAACCGCAGAAGCACGGGATGTACCGGAGCGTGTCCCGGTTGGCGACAGCGAAGCGGTACGCCTCACGGATCTCGGGGCTCGCTCGCTGGAGAGGATAGGCAACATGAACGGCATCCGGAGGCGGTCGCCCCTTCCTCGGCCCCCGTCAACGTGACGTAACCGGCCAGACTCGGACGCCGGCCGCCCCAGGAGCCGTAGGCACAGCTCGGCGCGATCCGGCGCCGCTCGAACACCCGTTGGCTCAGGCGCGCCCGTAGAGGTGGTAGAGCATCACGTACACGATCACGCCGGTCACCGACACGTAGAGCCAGAGGGGGAGCGTCCACCGCGTGATCCTCACGTGCCGATCGAAGCGGCCGCGGAGCGCGTGGGACAGGGTC
>DASQAL010000074.1:0-21192 GCA_035635775.1 Candidatus Acidiferrum sp. | reverse complement strand
AATCCCCGGTGCTCCCGACCGACGGCTCGATGCTCGCTTCGGCCAGCCGCTCGGTGTAGCGGATTGACAGGTACTGCCCGAGTTCAACTGCACGCCGCGGTCGTTCTGATGCACCAGCCGCCCCGACTCCGCGATCGGGCGATCGTAGAGCGCCTGCTCCAGCGCATCGAGCGCCAGATCGTCGACGCCCGCCAGCCGACGATCCGGCGGGCGAATACGTCGATCACGAACGCGACGTACACGAAGCCCCCGCCAGGTCGCGACGTACGTCAGGTCCGCCACCCACAGTTGGTTCGGCCGGCTCGCCGTGAAGCGGCGAGTGACCAGATCCGGCGGTCGCAGGGCCGCGGCGTCCGGGATCGTCGTCGTCTTGAATGTCCGGCCCCGCACCACGCCCTGAAGGCCCAGCTGCCGCATCAGTCGCGCCACCGTACAGCGGGCCGTCGGCCGGCCTTCCCGCCGCAGCTGCTTCCACACCTTGCGGACGCCGTAGACCTCGCGGTTCTCCCGCCACACTCGGCGGATGTGGCCGCCGAGCGCTTCGTCCCAGCGCGCGCGCACCGGCCGCCGGTCGGGACACCGCTGCCGGGCCCGCAGTTCGTAGTACCGCGACGGGGCGATCGGCAGCACCGCGCAGATCGGCTCGACTCCATCGGCGTCCCGGTGGTCGTTGATGAAGCCCACCATCACTTCGCTCGGCGGTCGAGCTCCGCCTGGGCGAAATACGCCGCCGCCTTCTTCAGGATCTCGTTGGCGCGTCGCAGCTCGACGTTCTCGCGCTCGAGCTGCTTCAGGCGCTGGCGCTCCTCGGTCGTCAGTCCGGGGCGCCGGCCCTGATCACGCTCAGCCTGTCGGACCCAGCTCCGGAGCGTCTCGGCGGCACAGCCGATCTTCTCGGCGATCGAGGTGATCGCCACCAGCTCTCCAAGCCGAGCAGCCGTCTTCTCGGGCTCACTTCTCTCCGCCTTGCCGCGACCCTGCGCTGAGCGGGTGCCGAGCGCGCCGGTAACCAAGACGTCAGGGCTCATTCCCTGATGAGGAGAACAAAGCGGCGACCGGCCACGAGCCCGGCGGCAAGCTCGCGCACTCGGGCCGACGCTGGAAAGTGCGCCACGTTCCGGTCGCGCGCCAGCAAATACGTGGCCTCAGGCAGCTGCGCGAACGTCTGGTAGTTGGGTGTCACCAGGACCGGTCGCCCCAGATAAAACTCGAAGACGAGCTCGGGGGCCTCGAGGGCGAACAGCGGCCCGCGGATCTCGACCGCTTTTTCGGCAATGGCCCGCCAGTCGGTCGCCCGACTCTGGCGCGCGGTCAGCGTAGTTTGGCCGACGGCCAAACCGACGGCGACGATGATCCACGCGGCGGCGAAGGCCGGGGTACGCCAGTGCCATCGCAAGTTGCGGACCCAGGCGGCGAGCAGCAACGCCATCGGGGCGCACAGCGGGAGATAGTATCGCCATCGCTGTCGGTGCGAGAGCGCCACGGCAACGAACACCACGGCCGCCCACACCAGCGCCAGCCGCGTCCCGCGCCGACCCGTCGGCTCGACCCCGCGCAGCGCCCACCCGAGCGCGACCGGCAGCAGGAGCGACCAGGGCAGCAAAATCGTGGACGCGTGCTTGAGCGGCTCCACGAGGTCCCGGCCTCCCGACGGGCCCGCCATGAAGTAGGCCCGTACATAGTCGTTCATCACAACCTCGTCGACCATCGCCGCCCGCCCCACGCCCAGTGCGAGCCCCGACCAGGTCACCACGAGAAGCGCCAGGACGAGCAGGCCGGCCCGCGAGGCCAGACGCAACGGCCCGGACCATCCGTACGTCGCGACTTCGTACGCCAGCGCGATGGCGAGCGGCAGCATCCCGACCGGGCCCTTGATCCAGAACGCGATGCCGACCAGCAGATAGAAGACGGTCAGGGCGCCCCGACGCCCCTCGAACTCGGCGGCCACAAACGCCCCCATGGCAGCGACCATGGCCAACGACAGGGTCATGTCAGGAACGGGCGAGCGCGCCAAGGAAAAGACGCCCGCCGTCGTCACTGCGATCAACCCCGCGGTGAACCCGACGTCCGCGTCAAATGCGCGACGGCCGATCCAGTACGTTCCGGCGACCAGGCCCAGCGCCGCGAGGAGCGACGGCAGGGCCGCCGTTCGCTGCGTCACCGCACCGGTTGGCCACGCGGCGAGGGCGATCAACCACGCGTGGAGCGGGGGCTTGTTGAGCATGGGCGTGCCGTTGATCTCGGGGAGCAGCCAGTGCCCGCGCGCGAGAATATCGCGCGCCATCATCGGAAATCGCGTCTCGTCGTTGGTCGCCAACACGTGCGCGCCGAAGTCGAAGAACAGCAGCGCCGCGCTGAACGCCATCAACACCACGACGCCGGCCCGGCGGTCGGCCCGGCCCACGAACGCCCGCCAGCGCTCAGGTCCAGCGCTCATTCGGCAGGTAGTGATCACACCAGGCGTCGAACATCAAGAGGGTCCAGAGGATCTTTCCATGATTCCGATGGCCCGCAAGGTGCTCGCCGATGGACCGCGCTACCGTGGCGGGCTCGAACAAGCCTCGACGCGCGACGCGAGCCGGGGCGAGCCGCTCTTGGAGAACGTTCCGGAGCGGCCCGCGCAACCACGCCGCAACCGGAACCCCGAGGCCCTGTTTCCGCCGGGTGACGATGGCGCCAGGAAGAAGATCATCGACCGCGCGCTTGAGGAGATACTTCGTCGTCCCGGCACGGACCTTGAACCGGGTCGGGATTCGGCAGGCCAGCTCGACCAGCGCGGGGTCGAGGAACGGCGCTCGGACCTCGAGGGCAGCCGCCATGGTCGAGCGGTCCGTCGCGACCAGCGTCTGGTCCGCGAGATAGAAGCGGCAATGCTGATAAATCATGCGCTCGAAGGGGTCCCGGAGCGACGTGTCCTCGATCGTCCTCGTCAGCTCGGCATATGGATCAAAGGCGTCTAGGGCGCGCTGGACGGCTTGCGACAGGAGGCGGGCCTGCTCGGGCGGGGTGAGGCCACCGAGCAGGAGCTGGGTCCGGACTTCGGGTTCGTACGGCAGCCCGCGGACGAATCGCTTGAGCAGGAAGTCGACGCTCCCATAACGCGGCGAAGGCGGAAGCTGCTCCACGATCGCGCGCATGGCACGCTGGCCCGCCGGGGGCAGGAGCCGCCGCAGCCACCGGGCCGGCCGATCGGCCAGGAAGGTCGGATAGCCACAAAACATCTCGTCGCCGCCGTCCCCGCTTAGGACAACCGTCACGGTGCCCCGGGCCGCCCGCGCCAGGGCGTACCGCGGCAGGAACGACGCGTCGCCCAGCGGCTCGTCGAGAAGGGCGCCAACCGGCTCCATGAGCTCGAGCGCCTCACGCGCCGAGAACACGATCGCGTGGTGCTCGGTCCCACAGTGCTCGGCGACCTGACGGGCGAATAGCCGTTCGTCGTACGTGGACTCCTCGAACCCCACGCTGAACGTCCGGAGAGGCCGTAGCCCGCTTGAGCGGGCCGCCAGCGCGGCGATCGTCCCGGAGTCGACGCCACCGCTCACGAAGACCCCCAGGGGCACGTCGCTCACCAGCCGGCTCTTCACCGAAGCCGCGAGCTGGGCCCGTAGCTGCTCCCGCCACTCCGCCTCGCCGAGCGAGTCGTCGGGCAAAAACCGCATCTCCCAGTAGCGCGCAAGCCGCGGCTTGTCGCCGGGTGAGACAACCAGGGTATGGCCCGACGGCAGCTTGGCCACGTCCGCGAGGATCGAGTGCGGGGCGGGAATGCATTCGAACAGCAGGTATCGCGAGAGGCTCTCCAGGCTCAGCGTCCGGGGCACGTCGGGGTGCTGGAGAAGTGCCCGCAGCTCGGATCCGAACACGAAGGCGTCCGGGCCGGCGTAGTAGTAGAGCGGCTTCTCGCCCATTCGGTCACGGGCCAGCAGGAGGGTCTGTCGGGAGGCATCCCAGAGCGCGAAGGCGAACATCCCATCAAGGTCGCGCACGCACGCCTCACCGGCCTCCTCGTACGCGTGTACGATCACTTCAGCATCCGAGCGCGTGGAGAACCGGTGCCCGCGGCGCTCCAGCCGCCCGCGCAGGTCGGCAAAGTTATAGATTTCGCCGTTCAGCACCACGCGGATGGTTCCGTCCTCGTTCGCGATCGGTTGCTGCCCCGTGGCCAGATCGATCACGGCGAGCCGGCGGGCGCCGAGCGCGACCTGCCCGTCGACGTATGCGCCTTCGTCGTCAGGTCCCCGGTGTCGCAGCGTCGCCGTCATCCGGCGCAGGATCTCACGACGACCGTCTCGCACTCGATTCACCACGAACCCGGCGATTCCACACACGTGCCGTGTCCTCCGTGTCGGCCCTCACGCATAGAAGCGTCAATCCGCCGGTGCGTCACGCTTCAGCGGCGATGCGGCCAGGCTACGGGCGTGAGTTGACTTTTCCCGAAATGGGCGCCCTGCCCACCTCATCCCAGCAGGGATTGCGGCGGCTTAGCCGCCGTTATCGAGATTGCAGATGCTTAGGAGAGCGGCGGGGCTCGAGCGTCAGCGGTGGAGAAGTACTGCGAGGAGGCTGGACGCGGATTTTCCAACCCGACCGCAGGTCCGAACACCGGCAAGGGCGTCCAGCAGCACAGTGGAAACGGGTCGAGCGCAGCCAGACTTGACGTGATGAGGAACACGCCATTGTCGTTGTCGTCGTCATCGAAGAAGCCACTCACCCAGGTCGGGTCTGGGGGAGTGGCATAGGCGAGCGGAGTCAGCACCACCAGAACCACCAGCAGCGCGACCAAAAGTGCAAGCATCGGGACCCGGCGTACCATTCCACTTGAGTGGATACGCGGATCATTGTGCGTTGTCAAGTCAGACCCGCCGCGCCGGGGGCCCATGCCCGATCTTGACCGGACATGGGGGCGGGCGTAGGCTGCCGTTCAATGGCACTCAAGAGAGCGCTCGTCCTCCTCCTCCTTGTCTGTCTCGTCACCCTGACTCCGCTTGCCTTCGCCAGCCCACCCGATCCGACATGGATGGATGGATTCTTCGACGACCTGGACTTCGACGACGTTGTCGTCTCACTCTCGTGGGCCGCGTGGGCGGTTGAAGTGGATCTGCTCGCAAGTCTTACGCCGGCGCCCGTGTCAGTCCACTTGGTCCAGTCCGGCGAGCAGCCGGTCCGCTCGACCAAGGTCCTATCGGCCTTCCTGGGCCGAGCACCTCCCCTAGCCTAAGCTCTCCCTTCTTCGGCATCTGGAGACTCCCGTCTCGGGGGTCTCCAGCGGCCAGACCAACCACGAGGGTGTAGCTCGGTCGGCAGCACGAGGGGGACCGGAAATGGGCCCAGATCGAAGATGCGGACTGATTCGTTCGAATCGGCCGAATAGCGCCCCGCGAAGGCTCTCGGGACGGTTTGCGCTTGTCGCCGTTGCCGCGGCCGCGGTTCTCAGCTTCAATTTTGGATCGCGCCTGCTTCTGACGAACGACGACACGCGGTTCCCGGTCATGGCCCGGGACGTTCTCGTCAACGGGCATTGGCTGGTCCCGGCCCTCCCGGACGGAACACCTCATCTCGTGAAGCCCCCGCTCGTGGTCTGGCTGATCGCGCTCACCGCCTGGCCCGCCGGTTCAGTGAGTGTCCGGACGGCTGTCCTGCCTTCCCTGCTGGCGGCCATCGGCGTCGCGCTCCTGACGTACTGGCTCGGACGTCGGCTCTTCGACCCGGACGCGGGGGTCGTCGCCGGCCTCACCGTGGCCACCACCGTCGGGGTCTACTCGATGGCCCACTCGTCGATGCCGGACATGGTGCAGCTGCTCGCGGGGACGGGCGCGATGGCCCTGTACGTGGCCTCCGGGTTTGGAGGCCGGCAGGACGTGCTGGTGCCGTTCTACTGTCTTATCGGCGTCGGCTCGCTGGCCAAGGGCGCGGCCGGCTTCGTCCCGCTCGCCATCGTGCTCGTTGACGTGATCACCGCTCACGGGGTGGTCGGACTGAAGCGCCTGGTGTCGATTCCGGGCTGGATCGTGCTCGCGGCGCTCGCCGTCCCCTGGTGGGTTGTGTCGGCGGTGTCCGGGGGGCGCCAACGATTCGTCCAAGGTGTTGTCTTGAACGACCAGCTGCTCGCGTATTTCGGGCGCGACGCATGGGGCTGGCGGACCATCGCGGAGCCGATCGCTTTCGCCGCCACGGTGATGCTGCCCTGGGGCCTCCTGTTGCCGTTCGCGGTCCGCCGAGCGCTCCGCGAATCCGACCCGGAAACCGTCCGGCGAGTGCGCCTTCTACTCGTCTGGCTGGCCACGGTGTTCGCCATTATGGCCGTGTCGGGCAAACAGCGAGAACGGTACTACCTTCCGCTCTGTCCTGCCGTGGCGCTTCTCAGCGGGTGGTGGTATTCGACGCTGGCATGGCGGTGGCGCGCCCCGGCGTTCGCGGGCGCGTGGATCGCGGTCGTGGCGGTCGGCGGCGCGCTCGTCACGGTGGATACCCCGCGCTTCAACGCCGGGACCGATCTCCGTGCGCTGCGGGCCGTGCTCGCGCAGGCGCCGGCGCCCCTCTTCTCGGTTGACCTGCAAGATCTCGCCCTGTCCTTCAACCTGGACCGCCCCGTCGTGAACGACGCAAACTACCAGAGCTTCGAGGACCGCGCCCGGCAGGGGAAGATGGGATACCTGATCATCTCGGATCGGGCCCTCCGCCAAGAGCCCGCCGATCCCTGTATGCGCCGCATTGCCGAGGGCCTGGTGACGCGGCGGCCGTTCACCGCGCTCGACCCGACGGGATGTAGCAAGCGAGTGTTGTCGGCCGACGACCGAAAGCATGCGGCGTTGGACTACCAGAAGGAGGGACGGCGATGATCGGTTCACAGGACCTGCTGGTTGGCCTGGCTATTGTTCTCGTTCTCTTCGGAGCAAAGAAGCTCCCGGAACTAGCAGCCTCACTGGGGAAGTCAATGAAGGAGTTCAAGAAAGGAGTATCCGAGGCGGGGGAGGAAGAACCGCCCAGACCAGCAGGTCCCTCGATCGTGACGGCAGCGGCGCCGAGACCCTGCCCGGTCTGTAAGACGTCGCTGGAACCGGACTGGAGCCATTGCCCTCGGTGTGGGACGGCGGCCCCAGGCAATTCTGCGCCTGGCACAAACAACCCTGCGTGAGCCGGAGCCGAAGCCGCGACATGATCGAGGTCTCCCTCGTAAGCAGGATTGAGTGAGCTTGCCGTGAGAGGATGGCTGATCCTCACCTTTACACTCCTGACCGGAGTCATCCTTGGTATCGGTGCTGCGACCATGGGACCAGCTCTCGTCACTCGGTACCTGCCCAAGTCGATCAGCGGGCAGGCCGAGCGGCTTCAAGGCGAGGTCTTGCGCAAGCAGCGCGAGCAGAATCGGCTCCTGCTGAAGGTGGGCACGGCCCGGGGGCCGATGCTTGTCACCTTCACGCAGAAGGTCGCCGAGCTGGACCTGCTGCTCGAGGCCGGGGATACGGTGACGCTCATCACGACCGGCCATGCGACCTTTGTCGAAGATCCAATCCTTGACCGAGTACAGAGGCCAGGGGCAGCCGGGCTCGCACCCGCACCGCCCCCCGCCTCGTCAAGCAGCCCGCAGGCTCCGAAGGACAAGGCGAGTCGATGAGGTCATCCTGGACAGGAGAGGATGCACTGCTTGGTCAGGGCCTGATCCGAATCGGAACTTCGGCAGGGATTAGATAGTGCGAGCGGAGGTCGCGGCGCACCGCGTTCATCGGCCATGACAGGACGTATCAGCTGATCGCCTGGCGCCGCTGGGGCCTCATCCTCGGGGCAGGTCTCACCGCCGTCCTCCTCGGCTATAGCGTCTGGCTCGTCCTCGCCGACGCCCCAGCGTACCAGTTCTTGGTCCGTCTCTATCTTGACCGATTCTTCCTCAAGAAGACGCTGCGCCAGTGGGGGATCTTAGCGCCCGTCATCTTCATGGCGCTCCAGGCTCTTCAGGTCATCATTGCCCCCATCCCCGGGGAGCTCACGGGCATCCTCGGCGGCTATCTCTTCGGTGAGTGGCTGGGCCTCATCTACTCGACCATCGGGTTGACGGTGGGCTCGGTGGCCGCCTTCGGTGTGGGCCGCTGGCTCGGCGCCCACTACGTTCGTACCCTGGTCAGCCCAGCGACCTGGGACAGGATGGGCTTCATCGTGGAGGCCGAGGGCGCCATCCTCTGCTTCATCATTTACCTCATCCCGGGCCTGCCGAAAGACATGGCCTGCTACCTCTTCGGGATGAGTCCTCTGCCGCTCTGGGTCTTTACGCTGGTCTCCACGCTTGGCCGCATCCCTGGCACCTGGGTCTTGTCAGCTCAAGGCGCCCAGACGGCAGCCGGCAACTATCTCCACGTGATTCTCCTCACGGCCATCGTGGTGGCGGTGGCCTTGCCGCTCTACTCCTATCGGAACCGCATCGTCTCCTGGTTCCGCGGCCGCTACCCGAGGTAGGCGACCCGGCAGGGAATACCCGAAGGGACCTTGACAGGAGGAACTGACCCCCACGGCCGCTACTGTTGGCCGAACTCCTTCGCGGCGCCTCCCGAAGATCGGCCAGGAGATCGCTCGCTTCGCCTACCACTCTGCCTGGCGAGAGGGCGAGGTTCTGGCCCTGCACTGGGAGATCGTTGACCGTCGGGCGGGCGAAGTTCGCCTCGCCGACTCGAAGAACGACGAGCCCAGGAGTCTACCCCTGGAGGGGGAGCTTGCCCGAATCATCGAGCACCGCTGGGCGGCTCGGGTTGTTGCCCGGCGGATCGTGCCCTGGGTCGTTCACCACCGCGGGGGCCGCCCGGTCGCGGAGACGACGCTGCGCGGGTGGTGGCGCGATGCGGCCACGCGCGCCGGCTATCCCGGGGTGGTCTTTCATGACATCCGGAGATCCGGGATCAGGAACATGATCCGGGCGGGCGTGAGCGAGCCGGTGGCCATGTCAATCTCGGGCCACCGAAGCGTCGGGTTCCGGCGGTACAACATCACCACCACCGCGGACCAGCGTCAGGCCCTCATCAAGACCGACGAGTATGTCGAGACTCGACGAGCATCCACGTTGACCAAGTCCAAGGGTCGGCGGTGATGGCGATGCCTTCAGGGAGGGGCTGCTACCTTGACTTCGGGTGGCGCCTTGGCTCCCGCTGGGAGAGGGCGCTACCCGCGGCGGACCGCTCAGCCTTCGTCGAGCGGGGATCGCGTAGCACCCGCGCCGCGGCGCTCGCGGCCCTGTTGCTGGTCACCTCCTTTCAGGCGAGACTCGGACAAAACACGGACAGGCCCGGCCCTCCGTGCGCGCTAACCCCGCGTCATCTCACGAGCAGCCGGTGGTGGTGCCGCAGGTGATGCACTTGAGGCAGGTGCCGTTGCGCACCATGGTGAACTGGCCGCAGTCGCCGCACGGGTCGCCCTCGTAGCCCTTGAGCCGCGCAATCTCGGACGCGGAGAGCTGCTTCAGCGCGGCGGCCACCGGCCCGCTGCCCCCGCTCACGCGCGCGATGGCGCGCGCGGTCACCGGCGCGGCCCCCGGACGAGGGGCGGCCGGGGGCTCCGGCGCCGTCAGCTCAACGGGCACCGAGGTGGACGGGAGGGCCGCGGCCACCGGGCCCTCGCCCGGCCGGCTGCCGATGGCGTCCGCGCGCAGATCCTCCTCGGGCACGTGCGAGAGATCGGTGCGCCCGAGGTAGGTGATGGCCAGCTCGCGGAAGACGTAGTCGATGACCGAGGTGGCCATCTTGATGCGATCGTTGCCGCGCACCATCCCGTTGGGCTCGAACCGCGTGAAGACGAAGGCGTCCACGAACCGCTCGAGCGGGACGCCGTACTGCAGCCCGAGCGAGATGGCGATGGCGAAGCAGTTCATCAGGGAGCGGAAGGCCGCCCCTTCCTTGTGCATGTCGAGGAAGATCTCGCCGACCGTCCCGTCCTGGTACTCCCCGGTGCGGAGGTAGACCTTGTGGCCGCCCACCACCGCCTTCTGGGTGTAGCCCGAGCGGCGGTCGGGCAGGCGGTGCCGCTCGCGGAGGTACTGGGTGACCACCCGCTCGGTCATCTTCTCGGCCACCGCTTCCACGTCGGCGGCCACCGCCTGCTCTTCTTCCTCGTCCGTCGTGGAGTTGAGCGGCTGCGAGAGCTTGGAGCCGTCGCGGTAGAGGGCCACCGCCTTGAGCATGCCGCGCCAGGCGAGGTCGTAGGCCCACTTGACGTCCTCGATGGTGGCGTCCTGCGGCATGTTGATGGTCTTGCTGATGGCGCCCGAGATGAAGGGCTGGGCCGCCGCCATCATCCGGATATGCGCCTCGGTGGCGATGAAGCGCGTGCCCTTCTTGCCGCAGCGGTTGGCGCAGTCGAAGACGGGCAGGTGGGCGGCCTTCAGCCGCGGCGCGCCCTCGACGGTCATGGTGCCGCAGCAGTAGTCGTTGGCCGCCTCGATCTCGGCGGGGGTGAAGCCCAGCGCGCGGAGCAGGTTGCCGTTCCACTCGGCGAGCTGCGCCTCGTTGAGGCCCAGCCGAGCCGCGACATAGCCCTCGCCGAGCGTCCAGGTGTTGAAGGCGAAGGTGATGTCGAAGGCGGTCTCGATCGCCGCCTCCAGCCGCTGCAGGCCCGCGTCGTCGAAGCCCTTGGCGCGGAGCGTGTCGTGGTTGATGAACGGCGCGCCCCGCAGCGTCTTGCGGCCGACGCAGTAGGCCACGATGTCGTCGATCTCGCCCGGGGTGTAGCCCAGGGTCTCGAGCGCCAGCGTCAGGCTCTGGTTGATGATCTTGAAGTAGCCGCCCCCCGCGAGCTTCTTGAACTTCACCAGCGAGAAGTCGGGCTCGATGCCGGTGGTGTCGCAATCCATGACGAGGCCGATGGTACCGGTCGGCGCCAGGACCGTGACCTGGGCGTTGCGGTAGCCGAACTGCTCGCCGAGCCCGACCGCCCGGTCCCAGGTCTCGCGCGCGGCCAGGAGCAGCGGGGCGGGGCAGTGGGCGGGGTCGATGCCGAGCGGCGTGATGCTGAGGCCCTCGTACTCCACCGGGGCGACGCTGTAGGCGGCCCGCCGGTGGTTGCGCATCACGCGCAGCATGTGGTCCTGGTTCTTGTGGTAGCCGGGGAAGGGCCCCAGGTCACGCGCCATCTCCGCCGAGGTCGCGTAGGCCTCCCCGCACATGATCGCGGTCATCGCGCCGCAGATGGAAGTCGCCTCCGGGGAATCGTAGGGGATGCCTCGGCGCATGAGCACGGTGCCCATGTTGGCGTAGCCCAGGCCCAGGGTGCGGAAGTCCCAGCTCCGCTGGGCGATCGCCGGGCTCGGATAGGCGGCCATCAGCACGCTGATCTCGAGCACCGAGGTCCACAGGCGGCACGCGTGGCGGAAGCCGTCCACGTCGAAGGTGCCGTCCTCGTGGAGGAACTTCACCAGGTTGATGGAGGCGAGATTGCACGCGGTGTCGTCGAGGAAGAGGTACTCCGAGCAGTTGTGCACGACGAGCCCGCCCGCCACGAAGTGGTGGGTGACCTCCTCGGTCAGGTCGAAGACGTCCGCCTCGCCCGCCGGCTCGATGGCGACGACCTCGTCGGTCAGCTCCTCGCCGGTCACCGGCTCTTCCCCGTTGAGCCGGGCCAGGGCCTGCGCCTTCGGGCTCTTCGCGTGGAAGCCGATCGCCTGCTCGAAGAGCGGGCAGGACGCCCGGCTGATCCGGAGCGAGTGGGTCGGGTGGGGCCGCGCCGCCGTCGCCTCGGCCAGCCGGGTGTCCTCGTAGAGCCGCGCCTTGATGCCGAAGGCGAGGAGCAGGAGCTGGGTCTGGCGCAGCAGCTCGGGCGACGTCGAGTCCAGTGAGATGTAACGCGACTGCTCGCCGTAGTTGGCCACGGTCGCATCGGCGGTGAAGAGGCCGCGGAGCACCGCGGCCAGGGCCGGCTGGTCCAGGCCGAAGACGGCGGGGGCGAAGCGGATGGCCGCCGCGCCCTCGTCGAGTATCGCGAACTCGCGGAAAACCGCCACCGCGGTGGCCTCACTCAGCATGAGGCGGGCGGTGGCGGCGCTCCGGGTGATGACGCCGGTGCCGGCCTGCCGTCCCAGCCCGCCCACCGCCTGGAGCGCGGCGCGGCCGGCGTGGACCGCGTCGGCGACCGCGGCCAGGAGCGGAGACTCACCCGCGTCGGTGGTGAGCACGAGGGACTCCTGCGCGCGGCCCTTGACGACCGACTGGGTCAGGTAGCCTTCCGCCGCGGCCACGCCGACGCCCAGGGCCAGGTCGGTGGCGAGGGTGCGCCGGCCGAAGCCGGGGCCCCGGAGCATGAGACGGTTGCCCACCGTCAGGTCGGCCACCGCCACGTCGCCGCGGCCCACCGTGAGGACCTTGTGATCGCCGGTGATCCGCACCCGATAGCCCAGGCGCGTCCGGAGGTCGAAGACGGGCTTGTGGCCGGTGGGGATGATGCGGGTCACCAGGTGCGGCTGGCCGTCCGAGCCGATGACGCGCGCGGTCTTGCCCACCAGGGCGTCGATGCGCTGCCAGCCTTCCGCGGTGGCCACCAGGGTCTCGCCGGTCACGCAGGGGTTGCTGGCGTTGATCCGCCCGTCTTCGGGGCAGGTGTGCCACTCGTTGATGGTGGTGTCGTACTGCACGCCGGGGTCGGCGCAGGCCCAGGCCGCGTGCGCGATCTCGTCCCAGAGCTGCTCGGCGGGGATGGACCCGGCGCTCTTGCCGTCGGTGCGGCGCTTGAGCTCCCACTGGCCGCGGCGCGCGAGCACGTCGAAGAAGGCGTTGGGCACGCGCACGCTGTTGTTGGAGTTCTGGCCGGAGACCGTGTAGTAGGCCTCGCTATCCCAGTCGGTGTCGTATTCCGGGAAATGGATCTCGCGCACGCCCTGGGCGGCCAGGAGCAGCACGCGGTGGATGTAGCCCTCGGGGACCAGGGCCGCGCGCGCCTCCCGCACCGCCGAGCGGAGGGCGGGGTTCTTCCGCGGGTCGGCCTCGACGCCCGCCGGGGTGCGCACCGCGGCCAGCACCGCCTGGAGCCGCCGCTTGGTCATGCGCGAGCCGCTCACCAGCGCCGCCACCTTCTGCTCCTCCACCACCTTCCACCGGATGAAGGTGAGGATGTCCGGGTGGTCGAGGTTGAGGATCACCATCTTGGCGGCCCGCCGGGTCGTCCCGCCCGACTTGATGGCGCCCGCCGCGCGGTCGCCGATTTTCAAGAACGACATCAGACCGGAGGACTTGCCGCCGCCCGAGAGCGGCTCGTTCTCGCCGCGCAGGCTGGAGAAGTTGGTGCCGCTGCCCGAGCCGTACTTGAAGATGCGGGCCTCGCGCGTCCAGAGGTCCATGATGCCGCCATCGTTGACCAGATCGTCGGAGACGGACTGGATGAAGCAGTTGTGGACGATGACGTTGTTGGAGAGGTACTGCCCGCTCTCGGTCTGGATGTCGAACACCGGCTGCACGCCCACGCACTCCACCCGCATCACCGTCTCGTCCCGCAGCGCGGCCAGCCGCTTGCCCGCGAACTGGTCGGAGCAGGCGGTGTCGAGCTTCTGGCGCTTGTCGTCGGAGACGAAGCCGATCAGGTCCCGGAAGCGGGTCCGCGCCTCCGCGTGGACGATCGAGATGACGTAGGGCGCGCGGCGGCTCTCCCGGGTCTCGGAGCCACGCCCGAGCTTTGCGTAGATGCCCAGGTTGAGCAGGAGGGCCTGCACCCCGTGCCCCAGCGCGGCCGAGATGGTGCTGAGCGTGACGTCGGCCTGGCGGGCCCAGTACGACCGCAACCGCACCGTACCCTGGGCCTGGAAGAGGGCGCCCAGGTAGGCGGCCTGGGCCTCGCGGCCGGCCCGCACGATCATGGCCGGCACCGCGTGGTCGGCGCTCGAGCGGAGCAGGCCGTACTTGTCCACGAAGGGCCGCAGGCGCTCGCCATAGAGGCGGATCCGGTGGATATCGAGCCCCGGGGTGCGCGTCTCCATGGAGCGGACGTGGTAGTGCACCCCATCGAAGACGCGGTGCACGCGCTCGACGATGAAGTCGAGCTCGTCCTTGTCGATGGTGGTGAACTCGACGGCCAGGCTGTGGTCGGTGCCGAGGCCGTCCTGGCCCACGAAGCCGTCGGCCTGCAGCCATCCCACCAGCGCCGCTTCGTCGACCTCGCCGTGGGGCGAGTCCTTGCGCACGTCGGTCCGCGTGGACAGGCGGAGGGCCGCGCCGGGCTCCACCTCGTCCACCCGACGCCAGGCGCCCACGCCGTTGGCGATCGCGTACACCAGGTGGTCGCCGGTGGCCTCGACCGCCACGCCGTTGCGGAGCTCGACGCGGAACACCGCCTTCTCCCCGTTCTCCTTGACCGCCACCACCCGTGTCGTGCCGGCGCCCTCGTCGCGGCCGTCGTAGACCTCGAGGCCGACCTGGTTCTTGGTCACGATCTGCCCGATCGGGATGGGCCCCTCGGGCGTCGAGACCAGGGCGTGATAGGGCTGGCAGGCATGCGGCTGCGGCCGCTCATAGGCGGAGCTGGCCCGCGTGAGGATGCCGGTGTCCGGGTCCACGTAGTGATGGCCCTGGGCCGGGCCGGAGAGCCCGTAGGCGTAGTGGAGCCCGGTATTGAACCACTGCGGCGAGTTGGGGGCCGCGACCTGCCCCGCCAGCATGTAGCAGAGCTCGTCGTAGAAGGCCCGCGCGTCGGAGGGGGTGTCGAAGTAGCCGTACTTCTCCCCCCAGTGCATCCAGCAGCCGGCCAGCCGGTGGAAGACCTGCCGGGCGTCCCGCTCGCCGCCCAGGACCGGTCGGCCGTCCCGGTCCAGCAGCGGCTTGCCGTCCGGGGCATACTGCGGCACCCCGGACTTCCGGAAGTACTTCTGGGCGAGGATATCCGTGGCCACCGCGGACCACCCGGCCGGCACCGAGATCCCGTCTTGGCGGAAGACCGTGGAGCCATCGGGGTTCTTGATCTCCGACACTCGCTGGTCGAACTGAATGCCCGCGTAGGGACTCTGGCCTTCTCTGGTGAACCGCCGGGCAACTCTCATGAGCTCCTCCTAAAGGAACACTGGCCAAACCACGACCTTGCTCGATCCACGGAGACGGCCTGCTTCAGACGGGAAAGGGGGGTTGGGGCGACGCGAGGGCGTCGGGGCTCGGAACGGCGCGCTGTGAACTCGTATGCATATAGGTAGTGTGTGTCTCGCGAACGGACCCCAACATATTGCGCCCCGTCGAACCCTGTCAACAAAAAAAGACGGCAGGAGTTGCACGCATCGCGTCAGCGGAGGGAAAGGCTACGGGGAGGGGTGCTGCAGGTCGAGCGTCGGCTCAGCTAATACGGTGACGGGCTCTTGATCATGTTCTCGCGGCGCTGGAGGTAGCCGTTCCGCACCGCGCTGTACAGGTCGACCGTGGTCTCCTCGAAGCCCTGGTAGAGATCCAGGTTGAGCGACCGGTCATTGATCATGCTGCCGACCTTCATGCCGAGCCGCGTCCAGATGAAGGGCAGCACGTAGCTCAGAGGATCCATGGCCCCGTCCACCGCGGTGCCGATCCCATCGCGGACGGTGAGCGGCGGCAGCAGCGGCAGGACCAGGAACGGCCCGGGCCCGAGCCCCCAGATGCCGAGGGTCTGGCCGAAGTCGGCGCGGGTCCTCTGCAGGTTGAACTCCTGCTTGGCGATGTCGAAGAGGCCGCCGATGCCGACCGTGCTGTTGATCAGGAAGCGGCCCAGCTCCGCGGTCGCGCCCAGGGGGCGCCCCTGCAGCAGGTTGTTGACGACACGCTGGACGACCAGCAGGTTGTCGAAGCCACTGTCGATCATCTGCTGCAGGCGGTCCGGCATCACGAAGTTGTAGCCCTTCGCCACCGGCTTGAGCACGTACCGGTCCAGGTTGTAGTTGAACGAGAACATCTTCTCGTTGAACGGCTCCCATGGGTCGTACTCCTCGAGGATGCCCTCGGCGGGCACGACCGGATCGGCGGCGCGCGCCTGGGCGACCATCCACGCGGGGGCCTGGGCGACCACGAGCGGCCCCACCGAGGCGACCATGTAGGAGGGCTGCGACCCGGGCCGGATCAGCTCGAAGGAGGCCGGCCTGAACGCCACCGTCGCGGCCAAGGCCTGCTCGCCCGCACGGGGCTCCACCATCGCGCCGGTCGGCGGCTGGTCGGGGGCGAGCGCGGCGGCGAGGGGATTGTCCGGATCGGTGGAGCCCGCGGTCGCGGCCGCCATTGACTCGCTGTGCAGCCCGCCGGACAGCGTGCCGCAGCCGCCCATCGCGAGGGCCGAAACCACCACCAGCAGCGCTGCCTGTCGCATGCCGAATCCGAAACGCACGATCCGTGTTCCTCCCGAGTTCTGGCTGGCGCCGCTCATGGGCTCGCTGGTCGAGGCCGGCGTGACCCGGCACCAAGGCAGCAAGGCCAGTGCCACGGCGCGCCACCCGCGAGCATAGGATACCGAGCGCCGTTCTTTCAAGCACTTTCCATACGATACGGAGCCGGGCCGTGCCCCACCTGTAGTCGTTCCCCGTGTGACGGGCCTCACGCCCCCCGGATTTGTCACCCCCGGGCCCGAATGTGTCGAGCGCCGCCCCAGGGGCCGTTGACAGCGCGGGACAGCCGGGCTTCAATGCGGGCGCGATCGCAGGAATTCCGGAAGGCGCTTCGAGAAAGGTGGCCGGCATGATCGAGCTCACGCTGGAGATGGCCGAGCGCGCGTCGCGCGCGGCGCGGGAGAAGGCCAAGGCCCTCGGCACCCCGATGACGATCACGGTGGTGGACGAGGCGGGACGGCTGGTGCTGTGCTCGCGCGGCGACGGCACCGGCTTCTTCACGCCCGAGACCTCGCGGGCCAAGGCGATGGCCGCCGCGAACTTCCGCATGTCCACCGCCGATCTGGCCGAGCGCGTCCAGAAGGGCTCGCCGTTCTGGGCCCAGGTGGGGAGCGCGGTCCCAGGCCAGCTCCTGGCCAGCCACGGCGCGGTGCCGATCGTGGTGAAGGGCCGCGTGATCGGCGCCATCGGCTGCGGCGGCGGTACCGGCGAGCAGGATCAGGAGTGCGCGGCCGCAGGCGCCGCAGTGCTCGCCTAGCCTGCATGGCTAGCGCCGCACGAGGGCGTCGAGGATGGTGACGCCCTCGCCGCGCCGGCCCACCGCCACGGGGTTCAGATCGATCTCCTTGACGGACGCGCCGAGGCTGCGCGCGGCCTCGCCGAGCTGCTGCAGCAGCTCGACGGCGGCGGGCAGGTCGAGCGGCGCGCTGCCCCGCACGCCGTCCCAGAGGGGGCCGATGCGCAGGCTCCGGAGCGCTTCCTCGGCGGCGGCCGCGTCGATCGGCGGCAGCAGCAGCCGGAAATCGCGGAGCACCTCGATGAGGACGCCGCCCGAGCCCACCAGCACGACCGGGCCGAAGATGGGATCGACCTTCACGCCCAGCGCCAGCTCGAGCGCGCCGCGGACCTGGCGCTGCACCAGGAAGCCGTCGAGGGCGACGCCCGGTGCCGCGGCGCGCACGTTGGCCTCGATGCGCCGGCAGGCCTCCGCCACCGCGGCGCGGTCCGCCAACCCGAGGGCCACGCCGCCCACGTCCGACTTGTGGGGCAGGGCGGCGGCGCAGACCTTCACCACCACCGGGTAGCCGAGCTGCTCGGCCGCGGCGGGTGCGGCCGCGGCGGCGGTGACGAAGACGGTGTCCACCAGCGGCAGCCCGAAGGGCGCGAGGAGCCGCTGGCTCTCCCACTCGTTGAGGAACGGCTCGCCGGCCCGGCCGGCCGGAACCGCCGGGGCCGGGGGCGGCGGGGGCGCCTCGAGGGTCGCGCGATCGAGCCAGCGCGCGCGGCGCGCCGTCGCCTGGGCCAGGCAGGCGAGCGAGCGGAGGGCCACGCTCGCGTCGTCGAAGGCGAGCACGCCGCCCGCCCGGAAGGCCTCCACCACCGGGCGCTGCGGGCAGCTCACCGCGACGACCTTGCGCGTGGACCGGGCCACCGCAGCCACGTCCCCGACCAGCCGTCCGAGGTCGGTCGCGGCGCCGAGCAGGGCGATCTGGAAGACGATGGCGTCCACGCCGGGGTCGGCCTCGAGCGCGGGCAGCACGCGCGCGAGCATGCCGGGGTCGGTGAGCATCTGCGCGGTGAGATCCACCGGGTTGGCGGCGGCCGCGAAGTCCGGCAGGGCCCCGCGTAGCACCGCGGTCGTCTCCGGCGTGAACTCCGCCGGCGCGAGCCCCAGATCCACGCAGAGATCCACCGAGAGCACGCCGAGGCCGCCCGAGTTGGAGAGGATGGCCACGCGGCGCCCGGCCTCCCGGTAGCCCAGGAAGGCCTGCGGCAGGGCCAGCAGCTCGGCCGGATCGGCGCAGCGAATCGCGCCCCAGTCGGCGAAGACCGCGTCGTAGACCGCGTCCTCGCCCGCGAGCGCGCCGGTGTGCGAGGACGCCGCGCGCCGGCCCACCGCGCTGCGGCCCGACTTGAGCACGAAGACCGGCACGCCCCGGCGATGAGCCCGCGCCAGCGCCCGGCGGAAGCGCCCCGCGTCCTTGATGTCCTCGAGGTAGCAGCAGGCCACGCGCGTCTCCTCGTCCTCGACCACCTCGGCCAGGATCTCGGCCGCCTGCACGTCGGCCTCGTTGCCGGTGCTGACCCAGTAGTTGAGGCCGAGCCCAGCCGCGCGCGCCATCTCGTAGATCATCCCGGCCATGGCCCCGCTCTGGCTCACCATCGCGATGGGCCCGGTGGCGAGGCCGGGCTCGAGAAACGGTGAGGCGAACGTGGCGACGAGCCGCGAGGGCAGGTGGGCGAAGCCCTGGCAGTTGGGCCCGATGATGCGCAGCCCGGTGCGCTCGGCCAGCTCGCGCAGGCGCGCCTGCGCGACCCGCCCGGCTGGGCCGACCTCGGCGAAGCCGCTGCTGAACACGATGGCCGCACGCACGCCCTTGGCCGCAGCCTCCTCCAGCGACTCGAGCACGCGCTCGGCGGGCACCACCACGATGGCCAGGTCGACAGGCTCCGGGATCGCGCCGATCGAGGGGAAGGCGGGCAGGCCCTGCACGGTGGCGCGCGCGGGATTGACCGGGAAGACGCGGCCCGGATAGCCGTGGCGCAGCAGGAAGGCCAGGGGCCGGCCGCCGATCTTGACGGGATCGTCGGAGGCACCCACGACGGCAATGGCGCGAGGCCGGAACACCGCACTGAGCCCAGTCACGGGCTCGGAGTATAAGCCGAACGGTTGTCCGCGGCCTGGGGGAGTGCGGGGGCCATTTCGGGGCCCCCGCAGCTGAAGAGTATTATCAGGTCCTCATGCCGCGGTGGGATCGGCGATCCAAGCTCCTCGTCGCGGCGAGCCTCGCGGTGCTCCTGGCGTTGCTGGGCGGCCTGGCCGTCGACGCGGGCCGCCCCTATCCGGGCTTCTTCGCCACGCCCGACTACCTCGTCGTCCCCGTCGAGCCCGCGGCGCGCGCGGCGGGCCTGCGCGCGGGCGATCGGCTGGTCGCGGTGGAGGGCGACTCGCCGCTCACCCTGGCCGCACGCGTGCGGGCCGCCGCCGGGCCCATCCGCTACGAGGTGGAGCGCGCCGGGCGCCGGTTCACGGTGGAGCTAGCGCCCCAGGCGCTGACCTGGAGCCGCTTGGTGGACCGCTTCGCGGTCTACTTCCTGGTCTCGGCCGTCATGCTGATCGTGGGCGCGGCGGTCTACGCGCAGAATCCCGCGGCGGCGCCCAATCGCCGCTTCCTCCTCTACATGTGCCTCTGGGCCGTCTCCAACGTGGCGGTGCCCGAGGCGGTTCTGGGCGCGCGCAAGTACGCGGCGGCCCTCGTCGGGCTCCTGGCCCCGCTGCTCTCCATCCACGGCTGGGTCTTCTTTCTCACGTACCCGGCCAATGCCGACCGCGAGCGGTGGCTCGAGCGCCACCGCGTGATCCCGCGCCTCTACCGCGTGGCGGTGGCGCTCGGCCTGGCGAGCGCGCTCTCGTTCCTCCTGATCTCGACCTTCGCGCCGGCGCTCCTGGTGAACGGCTGGGTCTATCCGGCCTCCGCGGCCGTGCTCTCGCTGCTCAGCACGCTCTCCTTCCCGATCAAGGTGGGCGCGCTGCTCGACACGCGGCGGCGGGCCGCCTCGCCGCTCGTGAACCAGCAGACCACCGTGCTGCTGCTGGGGATCGGGATGGGGCTCGGCGCCTGGCTCTGCCTCATGCTCTGGCCGCTCCAGCAGCTCTACGAGAGCCCGTTCGATCCGCAGGTGGGCTCGGCCCTCATGCTGCTCTACCCGGTGGCCATCGGCTACGCCACCGTGCGCTACCGCCTCTTCGACGCCAGCGTGGTGATCCGCCGCTCGGTGATCTACACCGGGCTGGCCGGGCTCATCACCGGCGCCTACGCCCTCCTCCTGGCCGGGACCAACGCGCTGCTGGCCCAGACCGACCTCACGCGCTCGCCGTGGTTCTCGGCCGGCTTCATGTTCGTGGTCGTGCTGCTCTTCAACCCGCTGCGGGAGCGGGTGCGGCGGGCGGTGGACCGCACGTTCTTCCGCGAGCGCTACGACTACGCGCAGGCGATGCGCACGCTGGCCCGCTCCATGTCGAGCCTGCTCGATCTGGACGAGATCACCCGGCGCCTCACCACCACCATCGAGTCGTCCATGCACGTGCGGGCCACGCGCCTGCTCGTGGACGGCTTCCCCCATGACGTCCTGGCCGCGCTCGAGATCGCCCCGGGCGCGCTCTCGCGCTACCAGCTCGCCGCCGATCCGCGCTTCGGCGCCGACGGCGGGGCCGCGCTGGGCGCCTATCAGGCGCTGGGCGCGGAGGTGGTGGTGCCGCTGCGCTTCCAGGCGCGCCTGCGCGCGCTGCTGGTGCTGGGGGGCAAGCGGTCGGAGGCGCCCTATACCGGCGAGGACCTCGAGATGCTGGAGGCGCTGGCCGACCAGGCCGCGGTGGCGGTGGCCAACGCGGAGGCGCACCGTCAGGTGCTGGACTACGCCCAGCAGCTCGAGCGCAGCCTCCTCATCCGGGGCAGCCTCGCCAAGTTCGTGCCGCGCCGGGTCCGCCAGCTCATCGAGGAATCGCCGGAGGCGCCGTCGCTGGAGAAGCGGGAGACCGACGTCAGCGTGCTCTTCGCCGACATCAGCGGCTACACGCGGCTGTCCTCGCGGCTGCCGCCGGACGACCTGGCCTCACTCGTGGAGCGCTACTTCGGCGCCTTCCTCGACGAGATCGTCAAGCACGGGGGCGACGTGAACGAGACCGCGGG
>DASQAL010000073.1:0-2517 GCA_035635775.1 Candidatus Acidiferrum sp. | reverse complement strand
CGACCCGCCGTACGGCCGCGCCGAGTACTACGGCGTGCCCCGGCCGCAGGAGCTGGCCTTCCAGGGACTCTTCCGGGTGGGGCCGGACCCGAAGAGCCCGGTGCTGCTCGCGGACGACTTCGACCGGCCCAACGGGCTCTGTTTCTCCCTCGACGGCCGCCGGCTCTTCGTCAACGACACGGCCCGCCAGCACATCCGCGTCTTCGACGTGAAGGGCGACGGCGGGCTCTCGGGCGGCAGGGTGTGGGCAGCAACCACCGGCGAGGGCAAAGGTGCGCCCGACGGGATGAAGGTTGACTCGAAGGGCCACGTGTACTGCACCGGCCCGGGCGGCATCCACGTGTTCAGCCCCGAGGCGGTCTGCCTGGGCGTGATCCACGTGCCGGAGTCCGTCGCCAACTTCGCCTGGGGAGACGCGGATTACCAGAGCCTCTACATCACCGCGTCCACCTCGGTCTACCGCCTCCGCGTCGCGACGCCGGGGCTTGCCGCGCTATGAAACGATGCGAAGCCACCTTACAGAGGTCGTCGCTTGCGACGACCGTAAGATCAAATAAAGGGCGTTGCCCCACGGAAGCGCGCAGCCAGCCATGAGAACCTGGATTAAAAACGCCCGCCTGATCGACGGCACCGGCGCGCCCGCGCGGGACGGCAGCGTGGTGATCGAGGGCGAAACTCTCGTGCACGTGGGCCCGCTCTCGGCCGGCGACGCGCCGTCCGGAGCGGACACGCAGGTGGTGGACCTGGCCGGCCGCACCGTGATCCCCGGGCTGGTCGAGGCCCACATCCATCTCTCGTACAACAACGTGAAGGTGATCGCGGATCTCGATCTGAACTGCCCGCCCGAGTACTCCACGCTGGTCTCGGCCAAGAACGCGGAGCTGGCGCTCTCCCACGGCTACACCGCCGCCCGCTCCGCCGGCTCGGTGCACGGGGTGGACGTGGCGCTCAAGCGCGCGATCAACGAGGGCCTCTACCCGGGCCCCCGCCTGCTCGCGGCGAGCCGCGACATCGTGGCCACCGGGGGCATGTCGGACTGGAACCCGTCCTACCTCAAGCTCGGCATGGACGGGCTCGCCCTCATCGCGGACGGAGCCGACCAGATCCGGATCGCGGTGCGGCGCTCGATCAAGGACGGCGCCGACGTGGTCAAGTGCTACGTGGGCGGCGACGCGCTGCTGCCCCACACCCCCATCGCGGACTGCACCTATACCCTCGCCGAGGTCCGCGTGCTGGTGGAGGAGACCCACATGCGCGGCCGCATCGCGGCGGCCCACGTGCGCGGCGCCCGCTCGAGCCGCGTGGCCGCCCAGGCCGGCGTGGACTCCATCGAGCACGCCACCTACGCCGACGACGAGACGCTGCGCCTGATCGCCGACCAGGGCCTGATCCTGGTGCCGGGCCTGCGCTACCTCTACTCGATCATCGAGAACGGGCCGCGCTTCGGCATCACCGAGGAGATCGTCGGGCCGTCGGGTCTGCGCGACGAGATCAAGCAGGCGTCGGACACCTACCGGCGGGCCCGGGACCTGGGCATCCGCATGTGCCCGGGGGGCGACTTCGGCTTCGCCTGGAACCCGCACGGCGAGTACGCGAAGGACATCCAGGTCTTCGTGGACGTCATCGGCTTCACCCCGCTCGAGGCCATCACGTGCGCCACCCGTTACGGGGCCGAGCTGATGCGGATGCCGGACCGGATCGGCACGCTGGAGGCGGGCAAGCTGGCCGACCTCGTGGTGGTGAACGGTGATCCCCTGAAGGACATCGCGGTGCTGCAGGACAGAAGCCGCCTGTCGGTGATGAAGGGCGGCCGGTTCGTGACCCGCAATCTCTCGTAGCCAAAGGAGGCTTCCCATGATGCTCCGCGTACTCACGATGCTGCTGACCCTGGTGCTGGCGATGCCGCTGGCCGCCAGCGCCCAGAAGCCGATCAAGGTGGGCTTCCCGATGATCCTGTCCGGGCCCGGAGCGCTCTTCGGCGAGCCCGCGTCCAAGGGCGCCCAGATGTTCGTGGACGAGATCAATGCCAAGGGCGGGGTGCTCGGCCGGAAGCTCGAGCTGCTGCCCCGCGACACCAAGGGCAACGCAGACGAGGCGGTGCGGGTCTCCCGCGAGCTCATCCTCAAGGAGAACGTGGACTTCCTGGTGGGCACCCTCACCTCCGCGGAGGGGCCGGCGGTTTCGGTGGTGGCGAAGGAGAACAAGGTCGTCTTCATCGCGCCGATCCCGAAGACCGACCAGCTCACCGCCGCCGACAAGCTCCATCCCTACATCTTCCGGGTGGCCTCGACCTGCACGATCGAGGGGCGCACCGCGGCGGAGCTGATGGCCAAGTGGGGCGTCAAGCGGGTGGCCACGATCAGCCCGGACTACGCCTACGGGCAAGAGGTGACGAAGGCCTTCGTGGACTACCTCAAGAAGATCAAGCCCAGCGTGCAGATCGTGGATCAGCAATGGCCGAAGCTGGGCGAGCCCGACTACACGCCGTTCATCAATGCGCAGATGGCCAAGAAGCCG
>DASQAL010000072.1:0-65238 GCA_035635775.1 Candidatus Acidiferrum sp. | reverse complement strand
AATCTTGCCGATGAGGCTGCCGCCGGCCATCGGCGCGACCACGTGGCGAGGCGTGCGCCAGCCGAGCTGCTCGGCGATCTCGTAGCCGAAGGTCTTCGAGCCCTCCGCATAGTACGGCCGGAGGTTGATGTTCACGAAGGCCCAGTGGTACCGGTCCCCGACCTCGGCGCAGAGGCGGTTGACCTCGTCGTAGGTCCCCTGCACCTCGATGACGGTGGGCGCGTAGATGAGCGTCGCGATGACCTTGCCCTGCTCCAGATCGGCCGGGATGAAGACATAGGCCGTGAGGCGGGCTTCCGCGGCGTGGGCCGCCACCGAGTTGGCGAGATTGCCGGTGGAGGCGCAGGCCACCGTGTCGAACCCGAACTCCCGGGCCTTGCCGATCGCCATCGCCACCACGCGATCCTTGAACGAGCAGGTCGGATGCGAGACCGAGTCGTTCTTGACGTAGAGCTCTCGGACGCCCCACTCGTCCGCCAGGTTGCGCGCGCGCACCAGCGGGGTGAAGCCCACCGCGGCGCCGATCGGCGGTAGGCCGTCGACCAGATCGAGCGGCAGGAGATCGGCGTAGCGCCAGATCGACTTGGGGCCGGCTTCGATGCGCGCGCGGCTGATCCGCGCGCGGATCACCTCGTAGTCGTAGTCGACCTCGAGGGGACCGAAACAGAACTCACAGACGTGAGACGGGGAGGAAGGGTAGCCGCGGCCACACTCCCGGCACTTCAAGCCCTTCAATCTGTCCAATGGCCTCTCCAATCGGTAGGGGATTTGAGCCCCGGAATGAGCTGCACGATCCGGGTTGGCCCTCCCGGATCACCGACCCAGCGGCAACGATTTCGTTTACTTAACACTCCACGCCGCGGGTTGTCAACGCGATGCCGTATCATCGGCCCCGGTGACCCGCGCCTGGCTGCCTCCCGCGTTGCTCGCCGCCTACGCCGTGGCCTTCGGCTGGCGCGCCCTCGGCGGCGGCCTGCTCGTCTTCGACGATCATCCGGGCCAGCTCTACCGTCTCGCGCACGCGATCTCGCTGGGGTGGGCGCCGTGGCGCTTCAATCCCGGCTGGTGGGCCGGCTACGCGGAGCTCCAGTACTACCCGCCCGCCTTCGCCTGGCTCGGCGCGCTGATCCACCTGGCCGCCGGCGGTGCGCTCGACGTGGCTAACGTCTACCAGGTCCTTCTCTGGCTCGCCTGGCTGCTGCCGGGCGCGGCGGTGTACGCGCTGCTGCGCCGCGCGCTCGGCGATCCGTGGCTCGCGCTGCCCGGCGCGGTCGTCGCGCTCACCCTCTCGGCGGGCTGCCGGAGCGGGGTGGAGGAAGGACTGCGCTGGGGTCTGATCGCGGCCCGCCTGGGCTGGGGGGTGCTGCCGCTGCTGGCGCTATGCCTGCTGCGCTGGGCCGGGGGCGCCACGCGCCCGCCGCTCGCGAGCGCCGCGCTGGTCGCCGCGGTGATCCTGCTCCATCCGGCTCACGCGCCGGCCGCCGCCGTGCTGGTGGTGCTGGCCGCCCTTCACTCGGCACCGCGCCGCCGTCGCCTCGGCGAGGCCGCGGTCATCCTCGCGCTCGGGCTCGGGCTGGCCGCGATCTGGCTGCTGCCGCTGCTCGCACACCTGCGCATGGCCTTGCCGCTGGCCTGGGCGGACGCGACCCTCCCCGCGCTCGGCCGCCGTCTCGGGTCGCAGCCGCTCCTGCTCGCGCTGGCGCTGCTGAGCCTGGTCGCGTGGCGCTGGCGCGCGCGGCTCCCGATCCTCCCCAATGGGGGCGCGCGGTGGCTGCTGGGCCTGGCGCCGGCCATGATCCTCGTGATCGCGCTCGACGCGCTCGTCGTGGAGCCGCTCGGCCTGGCGTGGCTGCCCGCGGACCGGCTGGTGGATGGGCTGCACCTCGGCCTCGTGCTGGCCGGCGCCGCGGGATTCGCCGCCCTCGCCGCGGGGCGCGCGCGTGCTGCCGTCGCCGCCCTGGTCGCGCTGGCGGTCTGCGTGCCGCTGGCCTGGGGCCCGGACGAGGCCGGGCTCACGCTCTGGCCGCGGCCGCGCGAATGGCCCCGGGAGCGGGAGGTGACGCGCGGACTGCGGATGGACGCGCTCTGGGAGGCGATCCGTCACGCGCCGCCCGGCCGCGTGCTCTTCCTCCGCTCCGCGGTGCCGCTCGACTGGCGTCCCGAGTGGTGGCGACCGCACACGCACCTCACCGCGCTCACGCCGTTGCGCGCCGGCCGCGCGATCGTCGGCGGAACCTTCACGCATCCGGCGCCGGTGGCGGGGCTCGTCTACACCGGCTCGGCGGCTCACCGTCCCCTCACCATGCTGGCCGAGCAGCGAGACGGCCAGACCCTGTTCGGCCGTCGGCTAGAGGCGCTCGAGTCGGAGACGTTCAATGACCTCGCCCGCGGCCTTGGGATCGGCCTGGTCGTCGCCCTCGAGGAGGACGTCGGCCGAGCGAGGTTCCTGACCGAGAATCAATCGGTTAGGAGCCTATCCCGCATAGGCTCGTTCAGACTCTTTGCGATGGCGGAGGGCGGCGCCGAGCTGGTCCCCATCGGGGCGCAACGCTGGCGGATCTCCCTGCCCGCGGCCGCGCGGGGCTGGGTCTCGCTGCCCATCGCCTACTCGCCACTCTGGGTGGCCCGCGCCGCCGGTGCGCCGCTGGCCGTACGTCGCGACGAGCGGGGCCTCCTCGAGGTCGCGCTCGTCGCGCCCGGCTCGTCGGTGGAGCTCGAACATCGCGCGGGTGCCGCCGAGTGGGCGGGCGTCGCGCTGAGCCTGGGCGCGGTCCTTCTGCTCGCCGCCTGGCGGCGGCGGGCCCCGCCCGCGTGAGCCGGCACCACCGTCTGGGCGCCCGGCGGCTACTCGGCGCCGACGGTGTGGGAGAAGCGAGTCTGGCCGAGCGCGTCCACGATGCGCACCGTGAGGCCGGTGGCGTCGATCGCGATGTCGCCGAAGTTGGCGGTGCCGCCCAGGCTCCACAGCGAGCGCGGGGTGAGCGCGGCGTCGAGCGGGCGCGGCTTTCCGGGGCCGGCGGACAGCGGGCCCGCGATGAACTCGTGGAAGGACCACTCGGGCGTCGGGTGGTGGCGAATCAGCTCGGCGTGGTGCACGTCGGCGGCGAGCACCACCAGGTTCTTCACACCGCGCTGGCGCAGGGCGCGCAGGATGGCGTCGCGCTCGACCGCGAAGCCGGTGGAGTGCTCCTCCGGCACCCCCCGGGCATTGGCATTGCTCCAGGAGTCGTGGGCACGGCCGCCGGTGGGCACCGAGAGGGGCACGCTCGACACCACGACCTTCCACACCGCGCTCGACCCGGCCACCGCGTCCACCAGCCAGCGGCGCTGGGTGGCGCCGAGCATGGTCTTGCCGGGCCCGTCGACCGCGGTATTGGGGCTGCGGTACTGCCGCGTGTCGAGGATGAAGACCTCGAGGAGCGCGCCCCAGCGGAACTGGCGGTAGAGGCGGCCGGGCTCCTCGCGCGGGGGCCGGATCGGGAAGTAGTCGATGAAGGCGCGCCGCCCCGGCTCCATCAAGGGCTCGGTGGGTCCAGCGAAGTTGTCGCGGACCTCGTGGTCGTCCCAGATCGCGTACACCGACGCGCGGCGGAAGTATGCCTGCACCGCCGGATCCTCGCGGTTGTAGCGATGCTTGGCCCAGAAGTCGGCCAGGCGCCGCGCCACGAAGTCGTAACCGGGGACCCGCTCGCCCTCACCGCAGACGTGATCGGCGTAGATGGTGTCGCCGACAAAGAGAAAGAAATCGGAGGGTGTTCGCGCGAGGGCGCGGAAGATCGCGTACCCGTCGCCGGGCTTGCGGCAGTGCCCACGGCTGCCGAGGTCGCCGCTCCAGGAGAAGCGCACCGGCCGCGCGTCGGTCGGAGCGGGCGCGGTCACGAACTCGCCGGTGGCCTCGGCCGTGTTCTGGATAGCGGTGTAGCGGTAGCGGGTCCCCGGTTCTAGCGGCTGGAGCAGGAGCTTCCCGGTCAGGTGCTGCCTCGGGCTCACCCGGATCTCCCCGCGGGCGCCCGCGGGCGTCCCGCCCTCGGCGGCCGGCGCGCGCCCGAGCGGCTCGTAGCGCACGGTGACCTCGCCCCAGGCGACGCCGCGCACCCACACCACCGCGGCGGTGTCGGTCACCTCGCCCACCGTGACCAGCAGGCCCGGCTCCGCGGCGGAGGCGGGCGAGACGAGCGCCGCGGCCAGGAGCAGGGCGAGACGGAGCGAAACCGACGCGTGGCGCATGCTCCGCGGCCGAGCCGCCCGGCTCAGACCATCGGGTCGTAGTTGAAGAACTGCCCCGAGGTGTCGAGCGGCGCCATGTGGTGCTTGAGCGTGCCCGGGAACATGGCGGCCAGCCGCTCCGGCGTCCAGCCGAGGTCGTGGTGAATGCTCCGCAGCGGGCGCATGTGGCCGAACAGCATGACCTCCTTGCCGCGCACCCCGAAGACCTGGCCCGAGATCTCCTTGGCTTCGTCGGTGGCCAGGAACACCGCCACCGGGGCGATGTGCTCGGGGCCCATTTTCTTGATCTTCTCGACACGGGCCTTCTGGGCCTCGGTCTCGGTGGGGATCGTGCCGATCATGCGGGTCCACGCGAAGGGCGAGATGCAGTTGGCGGTGACGTTGTAGCGGGCCATGTCGAGCGCCACCACCTTGGTGAAGCCCACGATGCCGAGCTTGGCCGCCGCGTAGTTGGCCTGGCCGATATTGCCGACGAGGCCGGAGGTGGACGTCATGTTGATGATCCGGCCCCACTTCCGCTCCCGCATGTGCGGGACCGCGGCCCGGGTCACCGCGAAGGTGCCCTTCAAGTGCGTGTTGAGGACGCCGTCCCACTCTTCCTCGGTCATGTTGAAGATCATGCGATCGCGGAGGATGCCCGCGTTGTTGACCACGATGTCCACGCGGCCGAAGTGGTCGAGGGCGGTCTGGATGATGTGCTGGCCGCCCGCCATGCTGGCCACCGAGTCGTAGTTCGCGGCGCCCTGGCCGCCCTGCCCCTTGATCTCGTTGACCACGTCGTCGGCGGGGCCGCGCGCGTCGCCCGTCCCGTCCGAGCCCCCGCCGTAGTCGTTCACCACCACCTTGGCCCCGTGCTTCGCCATGAGCAGCGCGATCTCGCGGCCGATGCCGCGCGCCGCGCCGGTGACCACCGCGACCCTGTCCTTGAGCATCATGGCTGAAGCCTCCTGTCGTTCTTAAATGATGCTGCGCGCGGCGAGCGAGTCGATCTCGGTGGTCGTGAAGCCGGCCTCGGCGAGCACGTCCCGGCTGTGCTCGCCCAGCAAGGGGGCCGGGGTCCGGATGGTGCCCGGGGTCTTCTCGAACTTCACCGGGGTGGCCACCGTCTTGAAGGTGCCCGCGCGCGGATGGCTCTGCTCGGTGATGAAGCCGGTGGCCGCCACCTGCGGATGCCGGACGAGCATGGAGTAGTCATTGACCGGGGCGCAGAGCACGTCGGCCCGCTCGAGCACGTCCATCCAGTGGGCGACCGGGCGCGCGCGGAACACGGGGGCCAGGATCGCCTCCAGCGCGCCGCGGTGCGCGAGGCGGTCTCCGCGCGTGGCGAAGCGGGGATCGGAGCCGAGCGCGTCCATGCCGACCGCCTTGCAGAAGGGCAGCCAGAGTCGGTCCACCCACGCGGCCACGAAGATCCAGCCGTCCGCGGCCTGGAAGGCCTGGTAGGGCACGATCTCGGGATGACCGCTGCCGTAGCGGGGCAGCGGCTCGCCCGTCTCGTGGAAGACGGAGAGGCGCGCGGTATGGGCGAAGAGCATGCCGTTGAGCAGCGAGGCGTCTATTCGTTGGCCTTGCCCACTGGCCGCGCGCGCGATCAGCGCGGTGAGGATGCCCTGGATCGCGAGCATCCCGCCCAGGGTGTCGGCCACCGGCGCCCCGCACAGCACCGGGCCGCCGTCGGGCTCGCCGGTGACGGCCATGAGGCCGCCGAGGGCCTGGGCGAGCGAGTCGAGGCCCGGCTTCTCGCGCCAGGGGCCGTCGGGGCCGAAGGCGGAGATCGAGCAGTAGATGAGGCGCGGGTTCGCGCTCTTCACCGAGTCGTAGTCGATGCCGAGCCGCTCGGCCACGCCGCCGCGGAAGCCCTCGATGATCACGTCGGCCCACGCGGCGAGCCGGCGGAAGGCCGCGCGGCCCTCCGGTTGCTTGACGTCGAGGCAGAGCCCGCGTTTGTTGCGGTTGACCGTGAGGTGCAGCACGCCCTCGCCGTTGCGCATCGCGCGCGGGTACACCGAGCGCCCCGCATCGGGCGCCTCCCGCGACTCCACCTTCACCACGTCGGCGCCCATGTCGGCGAGGTACATGCCGCAGATGGGCCCCGCGATCAGGTGGGCCAGCTCGAGGACCCGCACGCCGTGAAGGGGCGGGCGCAGAGGGTCGACCATGACCGCATCACCCTAGCACAGATCAGCCGCGGCTGGTCCGCATCAGGGCGGCCGCGAACTCCGCGCCCAGGATGAAGACGACGCCCGAGTAGTAGGCGAACATGGCGAGCGCCACCAGGACGCCGAGGGGGCCGTAGACCTGATCGTAGACGCCGAAGGAGAGGATGTACCAGCGGAAGAGCTGCTTCGCGGCTTCCCACAGGACCGCGGCGAGCAGGGCGCCCGCGAGCGCCGCCCCCACCGGGACGCGGCGGTGCGGGAAGTAGCGGTAGGGGACGAAGAAGAACGCGGTGCTGAGCGCCAGGGCCAGCCCCAGCGACCAGGAGCGCACCCAGTGCGACGGCATGCCCATGGTCTGGAAGAGCAGGATCTTGAGCCAGCCGAAGACGTCGCTGATCACGAGGCTGCCGAGGAAGAGCACGCCCATCGCCACCACCATCACCACGTCCCGCAGCAGGCCGCGGAGGAAGCCGGGGCCGCCCCGGAAGCCGAAGATGTCGCTCAGGACGACCCGGATCGAGTTGAAGAGCTGGCTCGCGAAAAGGAGCAGCACCGCGGTGCCGAGCAGGCTCGACAGGGTTCGCCGCCGGATGATGGAGGCGAGGGTGTCGTGGAGCTCGTTCTTGTAGACCGGAACGATGGCCGAGAGCTGGTTGAGGACGGCCTCCATCACCGTCCGGCGGCTCAGTACGAAGCCCGCCACCGACACGAAGAAGAAGAGCAGCGGGATGAGGCCCACGATGAAGTTGAACGCGAGCCCCGAGGCCAGGAACATCCCGCGGCGGGCGCGGAAGTTCGCGGCCGCGGTTCTCAGCGCGCCGATCACGAGCCCGCACTCTCCATGCGCCTCGCCGCGGCTAGACGACGCTCCGGATCAGGCCGCCGTCCACCTGGACCGCGGTGCCCGTGACGTAGGACGCGCGCGCGGAGGCGAGGAAGACCACCATCGCGGCGAACTCGTCCGGCGTGCCGATCCGCCCCATGGGGATGTCGGCGGAGGACAGCGCCATCTGCTGCTCCATCGTGATCCCGCCGCGCTTGGCCCGGTCGGTCTGGTGCTCGATGAACCGGTCGGTCATGATGCGACCGGGCAGCACGAGGTTGACCGTGATGTTGTCCTTGGCGAGATCGCCCGCCAGCGTCTTGAAGAGGCCCGCGATGCCGGGCCTTATCCCGTTGGAGAGGACCAGGCCGTCCACCGGCTGCTTCACCGAGCTGGACTGGATCGCCAGGATGCGGCCCCAGCGCGACTTCTTCATGTGGGGCAGGACCTCTCGGATGAAACGCACGGTTGACAGGTGGACCTGCTCGAAGGCCTTCATCCAGTGCTCGTCCGTCATGCTCTCGAAGGGACCGGGGGGCGGCCCGCCTACGTTGGCCACCAGGATGTCCACGCCGCCGAAGGCCCGGTTGGCCTCCGTCACCACCTTCGAGATGTCGGCGGCCCGGCTCGCGTCGGCGGGCAGCGCCAGCACTTCCGCGCCGGTCTGCCGCTTCACCTCCGCGGCCGCGTCCTGGAGGGCCGCCTCGCCGCGCGCGCACATCACGACCCGCGCGCCTTCCGCGGCCAGGCCCAGCGCGCTCGCCCTGCCCATGCCCTTGCTCGCGGCCACCACGAGCGCGGTCTTGCCCTTGATGCCCAGATCCATGGGGACCCCTTTGTCGGACTGCGTGGATCAGGATGTCTGCTTGTAGAAGTCGGCCCGATCGCCGCCGGTCACGGAGAGTCGGCGCACCTCGTTGTCGCGCATGACCTCGAGCGTCATCTTCTCGCCCGGCGCGCGCTTCCACAGCGAGAGGTAGAGCTCCTTGCGCGTCGGGACCTCCTGGGCGTCCAGGGACACGATGACGTCGCCCTCCTGGATGCCGGAGCGCGCGCCCGGCCCATTGGGCACGAGGCCCGCCACCACCACGCCCTCTTCCAGCACGTGGGCGAAGACGCCGAGCCAGGCCCGCTGCGGTCGGCTCACCACCCGGCCGAAGCGCATGAACTCCTGCTGGTTGCGGCGGTAGCATTCGCCCGGAATGGCGAGCGAGCAGCGCGCGATCTCGTTCAGGTTGAGCGAGACGACGCCCACCATCTGGCCGGTCAGGGTGAAGAGCGGGCCGCCGCCGAAGCCCGGATTGGCGGCGCTCGAGACGATCCCGCGCTCGAGCAGGTACTCCCAGTAGGCCTCGAACTCCCCGAGGTAGGTCACGAGGCCGCCCGCCACGCGCCGCTCGCGGGGGCCGGTGGAGCCGATCGCGAAGACGGGCTCCCCGCGCGTCAGCGTCTCGGAGTCCGCGATGGGGACGGCCTGCAGCCCCTGCCGCTTCACGCGGAGCAGGGCCAGGCCGATCTCGAAATCCTGGGCGACGATCTCGGCCCGTAGCGCCCGCCCCCGCCCCAGGGTGACCTGGATGGTCTCGGCCCCCATCACCACGTAGTTGACGGTGAGGATGAGGCCGGCGGGGTCCACGACCGTCCCGCTGCCCATTCGCTCGTCACCCATGATCCGGGTGGAGGGGTGGCTCGAAGGGACCTCGGCGTGGATGTGCACCACCGAGCCGAGCAGATGTTTGACGAGCTCGACCGACGCGTCCATGAAATGAGTGCGGGCTCACGCTAGCACGCGCGGCCCGGCGCTTGCAACGCGGGAGCGGGCTATTTGAGGTGCCGCGCCAGGAAGTCCTCGACGCGGCGATAGGCGTCCGCCGCCGCTTCCGCCTGGTAGGAAACCGTGGCACCAAAGCCGCCCGGCCGGTTCTCGTTCTCCACCTGGGCCAGCACCTCGAGCCGCTGCCCCTCGACGTCGAAGTAGTGGTAGGCGCCCGGATAGGCGACGATGGTGGCGTCGGCGCCGCGGCTCCGCATGGCCTCGACCATCTCCCGGCACTTGGCCGCCGGCGTCCAGTCGTCGGCCTCCCCGATGAGCACGAGCAGCGGCCGGACCACCTGCTCCTTTACCAGGGAGAAGCAGCCGCCCGGGTAGACGCCGATGCCCGCCGCGAAGCCGCCCGTCGTGGATCCGATGGTCGGCTGCGAGACGCCGCGGCCGCGGGCGCGCTCGAGGCTCGGGCCGTTGATCACCGCCATGGCGTAGACGCCGCCCTGCGACCAGCCGATGGCGGCCACCCGGTCCGCGCGGACATAGGTCTGGGATTGGAGATAACGCAGGGCCCCGAACGCGTCGTCGAAGCGCGCGGTGAGCGGCGGATCATCCGGCCCCGAGCGGCAGTCACCCTTGAGGCGGCGCGGGCCGAAGCTGTCCACCACCAGGGCCACGTAGCCGCGCTCGGCGAGCCAGCGCGCCCAGCGGACGGACTGAGCGTCGATGCCGCCGCAGCCGTGGAGCTGCACCACCGCGGGAAACGGGCCGGGGCCGGCGGGGCGGATGAGCGTGGCCTCGATCGCCACCGGGGCGCCGGGGGTGGCGTTGGGGAAGCGGACGGTCTCGCGCGCGGTGTGCGCGGCGCAGCCCGCGAGGAGCGTCGCCGCCATCACCGCCGCCGCGATCCGGTGCACGGGGCGAGCATACCAGGAGACCGGAGACCGCGCGCCGCCGCGCCGGCCCGCATGCGCTGCGGTAGAATGCGGCCAGGAGGAGCCAGGCCATCCAGGAGGCGACCGAGCCGGGCCGATGAGCGACGAGCCGTCACGGGAGACGCGCGCGGAAGCGCAGCGCCATTTCCAGCAGGGCTACGAGGCGCAGATGCAGGGGCGCCTGGAGGAAGCGCTGGCGCACTACCAGCGGTCCATCGCGCTGCACCCGACCGCGGAGGCCCACACCTTCCTCGGCTGGGCGTACAGCCACCAGGGGCGGCCCGACGAGGCGATCGCCCAGTGCAAGATCGCGATCTCGGTGGACCCGGACTTCGGGAACCCCTACAACGACATCGGCGCCTACCTGATCGAGCTGGGGCGCGAGGAGGAAGCGGTGACCTGGCTCGAGCGCGCGAAGACGGCGGCCCGCTACGAGCCGCGCCACTATCCGTACTTCAATCTGGCCCGCGTCCACATCAAGCGCCACGAGATTCTCGCCGCGATCCGGGAGCTGGAAGGAGCGCTGGCCCTCGAGCCGCGCTACGTGACGGCCCGAAGGGAGCTCCACCGGCTCCGCGGCCTGCTCAATTGACGTCGCTCCCGCTGCCGTTCTACGACAATCCCCTGCTCTTCGGGCACGACGCGACCCGCGGCCTGCTCGCCTTCCGCCCCGCCGAGAGCCAGGTCACGGTGTACGCCCGGAGCGAGGGGCTCGTGACGACGACCGACGAGCCCTTCCGGCCATTCCTCCTCCTGGCCGATCCTGATCTCCTCAAGGAGCTCAAGGGCGACGTGGAGGTGACGCCCCTCGACGGCGACGGCGTCTACCGCTGGCTCGCGGAGTGCCCGTCCTGGCCGCAGGCGCTCCGGGTGCGGGACCACTGCCTGCGCGCTTCCGGCAAGGGCGCGGGGGCCCCCGACGCCCCGTATCGGTTCCTCAACGATCCGGTGCACCAGTTCCTGCTGCGCTCGGGGAAGACCTCGTTTCTCGGCATGGGCTTCGGCGACCTGCGGCGCATGGCGCTCGACATCGAGGTCACCACCGCGCCCGGCTTCGAGTTCCCGAACGCGGCCCGCGAGTCCGATCGCATCATCGCGATCGCGATGGCCGACTCCACCGGGTTCTCGGTCGTGCTGTCGGGGGTGGAGCTCTCCGAGGCCCAGCTGCTGGCCGAGTGCTCGCGCATCCTCCGCGAGCGCGATCCCGACGTGCTGGAAGGCCACAACATCTTCCGCTTCGATCTCGAATACCTGGAGGCGCGGGCGCGCCGGCACCGCGTGCCGCTCGCGTGGGGGCGCGACGCCTCCGTGCTGCGCGGCTATCCCTCGCGCATGCAGGTGGCGGAGCGCGCGATCGGGTACCGGCGCTACGGGGTGACCGGCCGCCACATCGTGGACACGTGGATCCTGGCCCAGCTCTACGACGTGGGGGCCCGCGACCTCGAGTCCTACGGCCTCAAGGACGTGGCGCGCCACTTCGGGGTGCCGGCACCCGACCGGACCTACCTCCCGCCGGAAGACATCCCGCGCATCTTCGCGGAGGACCCGGCCCGGCTCATGGCCTATGCGCGCGACGACGTGCTGGAGACGCTGGCGATCTCGGCCATCCTGTCACCGCCCTACTTCGTGCAGGCGCAGGCCCTGCCCTTCGACTACCAGACCACCGTGCTGCGTGGCAACGCGACCAAGATCGACGCGCTGCTGATGCGGGAATACGTGCACCGCGGCCAGGCGGTGCCCGCGCCCGGCGCGGGCCGCGGTGTCGCGGGCGGCTACACCGCGGTGTTCCAGCAGGGCGTGGCCCGCGACGTGCTGCACGTGGACGTGACCTCGCTCTACCCGTCCCTGATGCTGGGGCAGGACCTTTTCCCGGCCTCCGACCGGCTCGGGGTCTCGGCTTCCCTGCTCCGCGACCTCCGCGAGTTCCGCGTCTCGGCCAAGCGGCTGGCCCGCGAGGCGGCCGCCCCGGAGGACCGGATCTTCCTGAACGCGCTCCAGCAGACCTTCAAGATCTTCATCAACTCGTTCTACGGCTACCTCGCCTTCTCGCAGGGGCACTGGAACGACTTCGAGGTGGCCAACCGCGTGACCGGCGAGGGCCGGCGGCTCGTGCAGGCGCTGCTCGACCGGCTCGGCGAGCTGGGCGCCGCCGTGGTCGAGGTGGACACCGACGGCATCTACTTCGTCCCGCCCGCGGCCTCCCCCACGGCGTCCGAAGATCATCTCGTGGCCGAGCTGTCGGCGGTTCTCCCGGAGGGGATCCAGCTCGAGCTGGACGGCCGCTACGTGGCGATGTTCAGCTACAAGATGAAGAACTACGTCGTCCTCGACGAGCGCGGCAAGCTCCTGATCAAGGGCTCGGGCCTGCGCTCGCGCGGCATCGAGCTCTTCCAGCGCCTGTGGATGGAGGAGATGTTCCGCCTGCTCCTCACCGGGCGGCGGGACGAGATTCCCGCCCTGGTGAGCCGCTGGGAGGAGGACTTCCGGGCCCACCGCGTGCCGCTCAAGCAGTTCATGAAGACGGAGACGCTGCAGGAGTCGCTCGCGGTGTATCGCCAGAAGCTCCAGGCGGGCGCGCGCAACGTGGGCGCGGCCTACGAGCTGGCCCAGGGCTCGAGCCGGTCGTATCAACCGGGCGATCAGGTCTCCTACTATGTCACCGGCGACTCCAAGCGGGTCAAGGTCAACGAGGCGGCCAAGCTCGCGGCCGAGTGGAGCCTGACCGCGCCCGACGAGAACACCGCGTACTACGTGGCCAAGCTGCAGGAGCTCTACGAGAAGTTCCGGCCGCTGATCGAGCAGGACGGCCTCTCGCCGGTCACCGAGGCGGAGCCCGCGCCCGTCGCCCCCGAGCAGGGGCGCCTCTACGACGATTGAGGCGGGGAGGATCGAGGCGGGGCCGCCGTTACCAGACCAGCGAGAGCTGGCGCGGCTGCGCGGGCGCCTCCGCGCGCACGCGGTCGTCGCGCGTGCGCGCGGGGAAGCCCACCTCCGCGGCCAGCCGGGCCACCCGCCGCTCGATCTCCTCCCGATAGCCGCGCGGGGCATTGCCGGGCGTCGGATAGAACGCGCGGTAGCGCGCGAGCGCCCACGGGAACTCCCGCTCCACGAACTCGAGGAAGAAGCGCCACGTCATCTCGGTCCGGAGGAACAGGGCCTGCGAGATCGCCTCGCGCGCACCCGCCGCGAGGGCGGCGGCCAGCAGCTCACGCAGGCTCGCGTCGCCGTCCGTCAGCATGGGAAGCACCGGCATGAGGAAGAGGCGCGCGCGGACGCCGTCGGCGGAGAGCGCCCGCATGGCCTCGAGCCTCAGATCGGGCCGGGGAGCCCTGGGCTCGAGCTGCCGCAGGAGCGCCGCGTCGAGCGAGATCAGCGAGACGTTCACCCAGAGGTCCGAAGACCGCGCGATGCGGGACAGGAGCTCGCGGTCGCGGAGGATGCCGGTGGACTTGGTCGTGAGCCCGATGCGGAGCCCGGGCACCCGCGCCATGACCTCGAGCACGCCGCGGGTCACCGCGAAGCGCGCTTCCGCCGGCTGGTAGGGGTCGGTGGCGGTGCCGATGGCGATCTCCTGCCCGGCTTGGCGCGCCCGGATCAGGCCGCTCAGGAGCCGGGCGGTGCCGGCTTCCTTGACGTAGATGCGCTCCTCGAACTCCTCGGGGTCGCCGTGTCCCAGGTACTCGTGCGTGGGCCGCGCGTAGCAGTACCGGCAGCCCAGCTCGCACCCGCGAAACGGGTTCACGGTCCAGCCGAAAGGCATCCTCTCGCCCGTGAGGCGATTCAGCAGGTTTTCTGATTTAAGCGTTTGGAATGTCACGCCTCGCCGTTGATCCACTATCCCACCGAGGCGCTTCACGAAGCCCGGGGCCGGTCGCGGGTTATCCATGGACTCTCCACATGGCGAGTACTCTATCACGAGAAAAAACCCCGGGGAACCGACCTGGCCTCCCCGGGGCCGAAGTCGCTCTAGCGGCGCCAGCCTCCTCCGCCGCCTCCGCCGGGCCGCCCACCGCCGCCGCCGCCCCGAGGCCCGCCACCACCACCGCCGCCGCTACGCTGGGGCTGGGGCCGTGCCTCGTCGACGACGAGGTTGCGATCCCTGAAAAGTCGACCGTTTAACATCTCGATGGCCTTGGCCAGCTCTTCCTTGGTGGCCATCTCGACGAACCCGAAGCCGCGGGGCCTGCCGGTGAACTGATCGGTGACGATGCGGACGGATTCGACCGTCCCGGCCTGCTGGAAGAGCTCCCGCAGGTCTTCTTCAGTCGCCTGGAAGGAGAGATTGCCGACGAAAAGCTTTGCAGGCATCGCAGAACCTCCTGCCGCGATCAGGACCGAGTAGACTCCCCCCCGGCTCGCCAGCGGCGTCTAGGAAAGCCATCCGCTCGTGGGCCTCGCCAGGCGGACCCGCAGCGTGGGCGCTACCCTACTGGTGGTCCTACCACCTGTCAAGCGAATCTTCCGGAGGAATGTTCTTTATTTCACTACGTTATGCCCTTACTGGGTGGGCCAGCCGGTGCATCAAAAATTGCTCAGAGGTATACCCCGCGCGTGATGCCGCCGTCCACCGTGACGGTGATCCCGGTGAGGTACGACGCGCGCTCGGACGCGAGGAAGCACACGACGTCGGCGACTTCTTCCGGCCGCGCGATGCGCCCGAGTGGAAATTCCTGACTACGTTCTCTTACGTAGTTCTCCGCGTCCTGCCCCGCCGCCTTCGCCTGCTGCGCCATCAGGCTGTCCCAGCGCTCCGTCTTCACGGGGCCCGGTGAGACGCCGGTGACCAGCACCTTCGACTTCACGCCCAGGTCGGAGAGCGCCTTGGTGAAGTTGATCAGCGCGGCGTTGGCGGTACCGCCCATCATGTAGGTGACGGCGGGGTTGCGCGCGGCGGCGCCCACCACGTTGACGATGCGCCCGCCGCCCTGGCGCTGCATGTGCGGGAGCACCTCGCGCGCCATGCGGATGTAGCCGAGGAGCTTGAGGCTCCAGCCGTTGAGCCACTCCTCGTCCGGCGTCGCGAGAAAATCGCCACCCTTGATGGCGCCCGCGTTGTTCACCAGGATGTCGAGGCGGCCGAGCCGCGCCACCGCGTCCTTCGCCACCCGGACGACCTCGGCGGGCTGGCTCAGGTCCGCGGAGGAGGTCTCCACGTGGCCGCCGGTCGCGCGCTCGATGTCCGCGGCCGCCTGCTTGAGGGTGCCCGCGTCGCGCGAGCAGATCATCACGCGGGCGCCCTCCGCGGCGAGGGACTGCGCGACCGCGCGGCCGATGCCCTTGCTGCCGCCCGTGACCAGTGCCGTCTTGCCCTTGAGCCCGAGATCCATCGCGTGACTCCTTTCGGTGAGCGATCAGCTTCGCGGCTTGTGACGCGCGAGCAGATCGTCGAACGTCTCCGCGGGCAGGGTCTCCACCCAGTCCCGCCCCTCGGAGTCGCGGCCGTAGTACTCGGCCATGTAGACGCGCGCTTCCTGCTTCGTCCGGAACAGGCGCCAGATGTGCGCGGCGGTTCCGCCGGGCCGCCGCAGATAGAAGATGGGATCGGCGGGGCCGGTCGGCTCGTACACGGTGCGCTGGCCGAATTGATCGTAGCTGATCCAGGCCACCGCGATGCCGCGCGCCGACAGCACCCGCGCGCGGAGCGACTCCTCGAGCGGCAGCGACTCGACGTCCTGCAGCCGCGGGCCGTAGTAGACGGGCACCGCCGCCGCGTCCACCGAGAGCGCCACCGGCAGCGCGCCGCCCGCCGTCTCCAGCAGCGCGCGCGCCTCGTCGCCCACCCAGGCCTGACCGGTGACGTAGAGATCGGGCCAGGCCTCGAGCAGCCGGCCCGGCGGCAGCAGCTTGCGCCGCTTCGCGACCTCCGCGGCGTCGGACAGCGCGTGCAGGCGGGGCATCGCGGCTCAGTCCCCCGCCGGGAAGCGCGGCACCCGGCTCCAGTCGAACCGCGCGGGCGCGTCCGCGCCGAGCGCGATGATCTCGCCGAGGCACCGCGCCACCTCGGCCGCGAAGGCGCTCGTGCCCCGGCCGTCCAGCCGGTGGCCCGCGAGCTTGGTGGCGCCGTCGCGCAGGAGCGCGCGCGCGCCGTCGAGATTGCCGTTGGCCAGGTGCTGGAATCCGACCGCCACCTGGATGAGGCCTTGGAGGGCCTCGCGCTCCGCGCCCTCGGCGCGCATCCAGAAGGGCTCGAGCACCTCGTGCGTCTCGAAGTAGAGGCCGGCCTCGTAGAGCGTGGCCGCTTCCGCGAGGGCCACCGGCCGCGGCGGATCGGCGGGGGCGAGCGGCCGGTCCGCGAGGGCCCGTGCGGCGCGGGACGCTCGCTCGCCGAAGGCAGCCGCGTGGGGGCCGAAGCCGGACCGGATGCGCCAGCCGTCGGCGCGGCGATCGAAGAGCTCGGCCGGAAAGCCCTCGGGAGGCGGGGCGGCCGGGTCGAGCGCGCGCGGATCGGCGCATACCGCGGCGACCGCCTCGAGCCCGCGCCGCGCGGCGCCGTCGTGAAGCGCGTCGAGGATGAGATCGGCGAGCCGGTTCCGCAGGGGCAGCGGCAGGGTCACGGTCTCCTGCGGCGCCGGCCCGCGAGGCGGCGATGCGCCGCGCGGATCTGCTCGAGGTGGTTCAGGTCGTGCTCGGCCCAGTGCGCGAGCATCTGCGGGATCGTGAGGCGGCCGTACTCCGGATGCCGCCCGTGCTGCCCCTTCTGCGCCGCACTCAGGCGGCCGACGTAAGCGAGGTTCGACCGGCGCAGCGCCGCGAAGGTGGCGAGCGCCTCGCGCAGCGGCGTGCGCCGGTAGCGGCCGTTGTCCGCCCAGCGGTCCTGATCCCACGCCACCAGCACGCCCCGCGGCTCCGCGGCGATCTTGCGGATCCGGAACGCGAGCGCGATCTCCGCGTCGGCGAGATGGCTCAGCACCTCGGCCACCGCCCACTCCCCGCGCCCGGGCCGGCCGGCCACCAGCCGCCGCGGGACACGACGCAGCGCGCGGGCGAGCCGGGCCGGCGCCCGTCGCAGCGCGGTCAGGGGGCGGGTGGAGCCAAGCCGGGCGTGGGGCGAGCGGCACATCGGGCAGGTTGCCATGGCGCCTCCTTCAGGTGACGTGTTCGACGCGGGTGCCCGCGATGAGGTCGTGCAGCGCGCGCTTGTCGGCACGGAAGGCGGCGACCAGATAGCCGATGCCGAGGATGGCCGCGGAGAGCCAGGAGCCGAGATGGCGGAGCGCGGCCTGCCCGAAGGACAGAGGGCCGCCGTCCCGCGAGACGACGCGGATGTGAAAGGCCATCTTGCCGAGGGTCTGGCCGCGCGCCCAGTGCAGGAACACGAAGTAGCAGGGGCTCGCCAGGAAGCGGAACGCGCGCGAGCCGGCGGCGGCCAGGCGGTCCTCGGCGAGCGCCCACATGAAGAACCCGAAGGCCATCTCCGCCGCCATCACGCAGACCACGTCGATCAGCAGCGCCCCGGACCGGATCCAGAAGCCGGCCGGGTGAAGGGCCGCGGCGGCCATCGGCGCGGTGACCCGCGCGTCCGCGGTCCCGGCCGGGGCCGCGTCCATTGAAGTGGTGGGCGGAGTGGCCGGCGCCACCGCCGGGGTCGCCACCGCGCTCACCGCGGCCATGTCGGCGCGGTAACGGGCGACGTCCACCCCGCAGCGCGGGCAGTGCGCGCCGTCGACCCGCGGCCAGCCGCATTGTGGGCATGACGACGACATCGGCGCGTATCGTAACATGCGTATCGTGACCGGGGGGATGCGGGCGGCCGCGCGGGCCGCACGGTATAATGCGCGTCATGATTTCGGTCGCGGACGCGCAGGCGCATATCCTGGCCCAGGTGACCAGGATCGCCCCGCCCGAGGTGGCCGCGGTGGGGGCCTGCCTCGGCCGCGTGCTCGCCGAGGACGTGCGCGCCGCCTTCGACGTGCCGCCCACCGACAACTCCGCGGTCGACGGCTACGCGGTGCGCTCAGACGATATCCCCTCGGAGGGCAGCCGGGAGCTCACGGTGGTGGCCGAGCTGGCCGCGGGCGCGGTCTTCGACGGCACGCTCGGACCCGGCGAGGCGCTACGCATCATGACCGGCGCGCCGATGCCGGCGGGCGGGGGCACCGTGTACCCGCAGGAGATCGTCGAGCGGAGCGGGCGCTCCGTGCGCGTCCCGGCCGGCCCGGCCGGCGTCAACGTGCGCCCCCGCGGCGAGGACGTACGGGCCGGGTCGGTGGTGCTGGCCGCGGGCACCGCGCTGCGGCCGCAGGAGCTGGGCGTCGCGGCCTCGCTCGGGCTGCCGCAGCTCCTCGTGCACCAGCGGCCGCGCGTGGCGATCCTCTCCACCGGCGACGAGGTCGCCGAGCCGGGCGACCCGCGCAAGCCCGGCCAGATCTTCGACTCGAACCGCTTCTCGCTGCACGGTCTCGTGCACGCCGCGGGCGGGCAGACCACCGACTACGGCATCGTCCCCGATCTCTACGACGTGCTGCACGCGCGCCTGCGCACCGCCGCCGCCACCGCGGACGTCGTGCTCACCTCGGGGGGCGTGTCGGTGGGCGACCACGACCTGGTGAAGGCGGTGCTCCAGGACGCGGGGGGGATCGATTTCTGGCAGGTGGCGATGCAACCCGGCCGGCCGCTCGCGGTGGGCCGGATCGGGTCCGCGCACTTCTTCGGCCTGCCCGGCAATCCGGTGGCCTCGATGCTGACGTTCCACCTCTTCGTGCGGCCCGCCCTCTGGAAGCTCGCCGGGCGCCGCGAGCTGTTCCCGCCCCGCTTCCACGCGGTCGCGATGGAGCCGATGAGCAAGAAGCCGGGCCGGCGGGAGTTCAAGCGCGGCATCCTCTCCTATGCCGGCGAGCGCTGGGAGGTGCGCATCACCGGGCCCCAGGGCTCCGGCATCCTCACCTCGATGACGCTGGCCAACTGTTTCGTGGTGATCGAGGAGGAGCGCGGCGACGTGGCGGCGGGCGATACCGTCTCGGTCGAGCCGTTCGCCCTCGCCTGAGCCCATGCCCCACGGGATCGAGACCCGGCTGATCGAGACCGTCACCCCGATGGTCCGCGAGCTGGCCACCACCCAGGCGCGTGCCCTCGCGGACCTCCGGTACGCCGACGTGAGGCTCGAGGTCAGCGAGGGCAAGTTCGCGGGCGCGGAGAACGGAGAGGCCAAGACCTCCGGCGACGATTACGCCTGCGCCCTCGGGATCCGCGTGCTGGCGGGCCGCCGCATGACCGCGCCGGGCTACTTCGGCCGCGGGCTCGGCGCCGCGGATGTCCCGCACCTGGGCCGGTTGCTGCGGGAGGGCTTGCTCGCCGCGTACCGGCGCGCGATGGCCAACGCGGAGATGAAGGCGGAGGTGAAGGGCAAGTTCGGCTCCCTGGGCGACGCGCTCAGCGACACCCGCCTGCACCCGGTCCCGGTACGCCAGGCGGTGGTCCCGGCCGTCTTCGAGGTCGACCCTCGATCAATTGCGCTCGACGACATGCAGCGGCTCACCACCGACGTGTCCCGGCGGGTGGCCGGCTTTCACGCGAGCGCGTCCTACAACTACATCTCCACGATGACCGAGCTCAGCCGCGAGCTCTTCGCCTCCTCGGAGGGCGCGGTCATCGACCAGTCCTTCGCGCTCACCCAGGGCATGTGCTACGTGGTGGCGACCGGGGCCGACAATAGCCAGGAGATCTACGACGTGCTCGGCCATCAGCGCGGGTGGGAGATCCTCACCCGCGGCGTCTCCGAGCCGCTGATCGAGTTCCCGCCCTTCCCGGAGTTCGCGCTGGCGCTGGCCGGGGACGCGGTGGAGCTGGCGGCCGCGCCCGCGCTGGTGGCCCCCGACGGGGAGATGCCGGTCGTCACCGACCCGCACTACAACACCCTGCTCTCCCACGAGATCGTCGGGCACCCGGTGGAGCTGGACCGCGGGCTCAAGATGGAGACCGCGTACGCCGGCCGCTCCTGGCTGCTGCGCGGCCTCGACGACACCCAGCTCGGCAAGCGCATCGCCTCCCCGCTGGTGAGCGCGTTCTCCGATCCGTCCCTGCCCGGCTACGGCCACTACGCCTACGACCACGAGGGCACGCCGGCGCGCCGGGTCGTCCACATCGATCGCGGGGTGTTCACCGGGTTCATGAACAGCCGCCAGACCGCGGCGGTCTTCGGCGGCGATCCCAACGGACACTGGAAGGCCACCGACGCCTCCCTGGTCCCGCTCGTCCGCATGTCCTCCACCGTGTTCGCGGGTGGAGATCGGGAGCCCGCGGATCTCATCAAGGAGATCGAGCACGGCTACTACCTGGTCGGCCACCGGACGCCCTCGATCGCGGAGAGCCGCGAGAACTTCCGGATCTCCGCCCGCAAGATCTACGAGATCGACCGCGGCCAGCTCGGCCGGCTCTACCGCGACGGCGGCATCATGGCGGACAGCCGCGACTTCCTGATGCACGTGGACGGCGTCGGCCGCGACTTCCGGCTCTACCCGATCCCCAACTGCGGCAAGGGCCAGCCCATGCAGACCCGCAAGCTGGGCAACGGCGGCCCCACCCTGCGCAGCCGCGCCATCGTGACCGGCGGAGCCTAGCCGCGTGGATCTCACGCGGGCCGTCCGGGAGGCGCTCGCCCGCCTCTGCGCCGAGCCCGGGGTGCGCGAGGTCGAGGTGTTCGCCGCCTTCAACCGCTCGCTCCTCACCCGGCTGAACTACACGTCGCATATCCCCTGCAACGGGGTGGAGGAGCCCAAGTCCACCGAGGCGGAGGGGCTCGGGGTCCAGGCAGTGTTCGACGGCCCCGAGGGGCGGCCCCTCATCGGCTTCGGCTCGGAGCCGAGCGATCTCACGCCGGACGGGGCCCTGCGCGCGCTCGCGAAGGCGCGGCAGGCGGCGGTGCACGATCCGGAGTTCCGCTCGCTGCCGCGGCCCACCGGCCTACCGCGGGCGCTCGTGGGCCATCACGACTCGCGGCTCATGCGCGTGGAGGACGCCGAGCTGGTAGAGGCGGGCTGGAAGGTGATCACCGGCGGGCTGCGCGCTTTCATGGCGTCGTCCCGCCTCGCCGACCTGGTGCCCGACGAGGCGGGGCTCAAGCGGCTCGGGCTCATCCTGGGCGGGGACGTGACGATCCTCCAGTCGCGCGTGGCGATCGCCTCGAGCGCGATGCCCGAGCCCCAGGCCGACGACTGCGCGTTCATGTCGGCGTCGGCCACCGGCATGGTGGAGGCGCGCGACGCCAAGGGCTCCGGGTGGTCCATCTGCACCCGGCTCGAGCACTTCACCGACGAGGCCGGCGGGGAAGCGGCGGACAACGCGGTGGCCGCGATGGACGGCGAGCGGGTGCCCTCCGGCGACTACCCGGTGATCTTCGGTCCGCAGCCGGTGGCCGATCTCTGCAATAACCTGATCGTCCCCTCCTGCCAGGCAGGCTCGTTCTACTCCTCGAGCACGCCGTTCCTGGGCCGGCTCGGCCGGATCGTCGCGGCGCGCGGGCTCAGCGTCTACGACCACGGCGCGATGCCGGGGCTGGCCGGCTCGCGCGGCATCACCTGCGAGGGACTGCCCACCGGCCGCACCGACCTGATCAAGGACGGCGTGCTGGTCGGGCTGCTCAGCCACTGGTACGACACGCAGCGCCTGCTCCACGATCCGGCCGCGCGCGAGAAGCTCGGGGTGGATCCCGCCGCGGCGGCCGCCGCGCTCGCGCCCCGCAACGGCTTCCGCTACGAAGGCGGCTCCGGCCGGTCCTTCGATACCACGCCGGGAACCGGAGCGTCCAACATCCTCGTGGAGGGCGCCGATCCGGTGTCCCTCGCGGATCTCGCCGCGCGCGTCGGCAACGGCCTCTACGTCGGCCGCATCTGGTACACGTACCCGATCAACGGGTTGCGGGCGGGCGACTTCACTTGTACGGTGGTGGGGGATTCCTTTATCATCCGCGACGGCCGGATCGCAGCGCCGCTCAAGGCGAACACGATCCGGATCAACGACAACGTGACGCGGCTGCTCGGAGCCGTCGTCGGCACCACCAAGGATGCGCGCGGCACGCCGCTGTGGGGGGCCGACGAGGTCGTGTACGCCCCCGCGATCGCGGTGACCGGCGTGCACGTGGACGCGATCGCAGGCTTCATGGAGGGATTGGACTGATGGCGAATCCGGACCTGGCGAAGCTCGAGTCCATCGCCCGCGAGGGGCGGGCGCAGATCATCCGGATGCTCACCCACGCGGGGTCGGGGCATCCCGGGGGCTCGCTCTCCGTGATCGACATCCTCACCACCCTCTTCTTCAACCGCTTGCGCTACGATTCCAAGCGGCCGCACTGGGAGGACCGCGACCGCTTCGTGCTCTCCAAGGGCCACTGCGTGCCCGCCCAGTACTACTGCATGGCGAAGGCCGGCTTCTTCCCGATGGACCGGCTGATCACCCTGCGCAAGCTCGGCAGCCCGCTGCAGGGGCATCCCGACCGCGTGATGCTGCCGGGCATCGAGGCCGCGACCGGCTCGCTCGGCCAGGGCCTGTCGGTGGCGATGGGCATGGCGCTCGGGCTGAAGCTCGCGGGCAAGAGCGCGCGCGTCTACTGCGTGGTGGGCGACGGCGAGACCCAGGAAGGCCAGATCTGGGAGAGCCTCATGTCGGCGCCGAAGCTGGGGGCGCCCGATCATCACCTGGACAATCTCTGCGTGATCCTCGACTACAACGGCATCCAGCTCGACAACTTCGTGAAGAAGATTCTCGACCTGGAGCCGGTGACCGACAAGCTCAAGGCCTTCGGCTGGCCGGTGCTCGAGGTCAACGGCCACGACATCGCCCAGGTGGACAAGGCGCTGGACCAGGCGGAGGCCACCAAGGGTGGCCCCACGTTCATCGTGGCCCACACCGTCAAGGGCAAGGGCGTGTCCTTCATGGAGAACGACCCGGAGTGGCACGGCAAGGCGCCCAAGCCCGAGGAAGCGGTGCGGGCGATCCAGGAGATCGTGGGGAGCCCGGTGCCCAGGTGGGCCGAGCCGATCATCGCGGAGCTCGCGGCCCTGGGGAAGAAGTGATGGCGGCCAAGGCCTCGCGCGCCGCGTTCGGGGAGGCGCTGATCGAGCTGGGCGCCAAGGATGACCGAATCGTCACGCTCGACGCCGATCTCTCCAAGTCCACCATGACCGCCGGCTTCGCCAAGAAGTACCCGGGGCGCGCCTTCAACCTCGGTATCGCCGAGTCCGGCATGATCGGGGTGGCCGCGGGCCTGGCCCTCGCCGGCCGCGTGCCGTTCGCGTGCTCCTTCGCCTGCTTCCTGGTCGGCCGGTTCGAGACGATCCGGGTATCGGTCGCCTACAGCGAGGCGCCGGTGAAGCTGGTCGGCACCCACGTGGGCGTGGCCATCGGTGAGGACGGCTATACCCAGATGGGCCTCGAGGACATCGCCTGCCTGCGGTCGCTGCCGAACATCCCCATCATCCAGCCCGCCGACGAGCTCGAGACGAAGCAGGCGGTCGCCTACGCGGTCGAGCACCCGGGGCCGCTCTACCTGCGGCTCACCCGGCAGAACCTCGAGCCGGTGCACGACGCGGCCTACCGCTTCCAGTTCGGCAAGGCCGACGTGCTGCGCCCCGGGCACGACGTCACCCTCCTGACCACCGGCGGCCCGGTCTGGAACACGCTCGAGGCGGCGAAGAAGCTCGCGGCCGAGGGGATCCACGCCGAGGTCATCAACGTGGCCACCATCAAGCCGCTCGACGAAGAGGCGATCCTCCGCTCGGCGGGCCGTACCGGCCACGTGATGACGGTGGAGGACCACAGCATCCACGGCGGCCTGGGCAGCGCGGTCGCGGAGCTGCTGGGCGAGGTGATGCCCACGCCGATCAAGCGGCTCGGGGTGGCGACCTTCGGGGAGTCGGGCGACTACAAGGGCCTCTACGCCAAGCACGGCCTCGACGCCGAGGGGATTACGGGCGCCGTCCGCAAGTTCCTCAGCCGATAGGCCGACCTCGCATGGTCGCCGCGGTCGTTTCGTCCCTGCACCTGCTCGCGCTGGCCATCGGGCTGCCCGCGGTGTTCCTGCGCGGCCGCGCGCTCAAGGGTCAGCTCGACGCGGACGGGCTGCGCCGCCTGCTGGCCGCCGACAATGCCTGGGGCGTCGCGGCGGTGCTCTGGATCGTTACCGGGCTGCTCCGCGCTTTCGGCGGACTCGAGAAGGGCACCGACTTCTATCTCCGCTCGCCGCTCTTCTGGACCAAGATGGCCCTCTTCCTCCTGATCCTCCTGCTCGAGGTCCGCCCGATGGTCACCTTCATCCGCTGGCGGATCCAGCTCGGCCGCGGTCTCCCGGTGGACACGTCGGTGGCGCGGCGCCTGTACACCCTCAACCACATCGAGCTGGCGCTCGTGGTGGTGATGGTCTTCGTGGCCGGCATGATGGCCCGCGGGATCGGGTTCTAGCCGAGATAGCCGTGCGCGCGCAGGGTGTTCTCCACCCGCGCGCGGTGCTTGCGCTCCCACTCCGGCAGGCTCTCCGCCGCGTCGCGGGCCGCCTTGGCCCGGGCGTTCTTGAGCACCGTCTCCGCCCGGGCCCGGGCCACCACCACGATGCCTTCCTCGTCGGCCACCACCACGTCCCCCGGGTTGACCCGGACCCCGCCGCACGTGATGGGGCCGCCGATCTCGCCGGGGCCGTCCTGACCCGCCGGGATGGGCGACACCCCGCGCGCGAAGACAGGGAAGCCCCGGCCGCGCGACTCGGCCACGTCGCGGATCACCCCGTCGACGACGAAGCCGGCCACGCCGCGGCGCTGAGCCACCGCGCAGACGTGGCCGCCCGCGCCGCCATCCGGTCGTCGCCCGCCTGGACCACGATGACGTCGCCCGGCTCGGCGTGGTAGATCGCGGTGTGCAGCATCAGGTTGTCGTGCCTGACGGTGCGGACCGTGTAGGCCGGGCCCGCGACGCGCGGCATCGGAGCCCAGAGGGGCCGGATCACGTGGCGCATCACCGAGTCGAGCGTGAGGAGCTCGGCGAGCGTGGTGGTGGGCAGGTCCTGGAAGCCGGCGACCAGGCGCTTCGGCGGGCGCTCCATGGTGAGCTTGAGCGAGGCGCCGCCCTTCTTCATCGCTTCACTCCGAGAGCTTGAGGAGGAGGCCGGTCCGGCGGGATCGGGTGACCGCGGCGGCGAGCGCCCAGTGCGCGAGGATCGCGTAGAGCAGCGAGAGCGCGAACCCGGTGGCGAAGGGATAGGCGAACTGGGACGGGAAACCGTAGCCGGCCCGGATCCCGTCGAGGAAGTAGGTCAGCGGGATCGCCGCGGAGACCGCCTGCACCCAGCCCGGCAGCACCGAGATCGGGTAGTAGATGCCGCCCAGCATCACGAAGAAGTTCACCGCGGCCCACGCGGAGGTCTCGGCCCGGGTGCCGAAGAGCAGCACCAGCGCGCAGACCAGCAGCCCGATCACGAGCGCGGTGAGGAAGCAGCCGAGCAGGAAGAGCGCGACCCGGAGGGGCCCTGGCCCGAGGAAGTCGAAGCCGAAGGCGCGACCGCCGATCACCGCCATGAGGGCCCACACGATCACGCCCCGCCCCACCCCGACCAGCCAGGAGCCGAGCGCCAGGTGGTGGATGCGAACCGGGGTCAAAAACTGGTGCTTCATCGACTTGGACCAGATGTCGAAGAGGACCGCGTAGGCGACGTCGAGCTGGCAGACCTGGACCGCGGAGAGGGCGACGGTGCCCACCAGGATGAACGCGGTCATCTCGGGCGTCAGGTCGAGAAATCGGGTGAGCAGGCCGTGCGAGAGCATGGCCACGCCCGGCCAGAACGTGAGCTCGAAGAGGAAGAACACGTTGCGCCGCGCCATGATCAGGTTGCGGTAGGCGAAGGCGGTCAGCCTCGCCCACTCCGCGGCCCAGGATTCGGTGGCGCCCGGCGCGAGAGGCTCAGCGCGCGAGCTCAACGAAGACCTCCTCCAGGTCGGGCTCGCGCACCTGGCAGTCGCGGACGAGCACCCCGCGGTCGCAGAGCCACTTCAGGATGTCGGGCAGACGCTTCTCGGAGGAGTCCACCGTGCACTCGATCCGGTCGCCGCGCGACTGCACGGCCAGCACGCCGGGCAGCTCGCCGAGCCCGGCGGGGACCGCGGGGTCCAGGCGCAGCGAGATCACGTCCCCGATGTGGATCTGGCGCTTGAGCTCGTCCGCCGAGCCTTCGGCCAGGATGCGCCCGTCCTTGATGAAGGCGATGCGGTCGCAGAGCTCCTCGGCCTCCCGCATGTAGTGGGTGGTCAGGATGATGGTGGTGTCCCGCTCCCGCCGCAGCTCGGCGATCTGGGCCCGGATGCGGATGGACACGTCCGGATCGAGGCCGAGCGTCGGCTCGTCGAGGAAGAGGACCTCCGGATCGTTCAGGAGCGCCTTGGCGAGGGCCAGCCGCTGCTTGAGCCCGGTGGAGAGCTCGTTGTACTCCGTCTTGAGGTGCGCGGTCAGCTCGAAGCGCTCGAGTAGCTCGTTCACGCGGCGCTTGAGCGCGCGCCCGTGGAGGCCGTACAGGCGCCCGTAGAAGGCGAGGACCTCCGCCGGCCGCAGGCTCCACACGAACGACGCGTTGCCGCTCGCCATGTTGAGGCGGCGCCGGATCGCGAAGGCCTCGCGGACAATATCATGTCCGAGGATCGTGGCGGAGCCGCTGTCCGGCAGCAGCAGGGTGGCCAGGATGGACAGCAGCGTGGTCTTGCCCGCCCCGTTGGGGCCGAGGAGGCCGTAGATGGCGCCGCGCGGCACCTGGAGGCTCGCCCCGCGCAGGGCGGGCGTCTCCCGGTGGCGGAGCCATCCGCTGCGGAAGGTCTTGGCGAGATCGCGCGCTTCGACCGCGAGGGGCGAGGCCGGCATGGCCCGCTCATCGTACCACGGGGCTTCGGAGGCGATTCCGCCGCGGCCGCGCGTTTGCCGAGGCGCGATCGATCTGATAGAACCTCCCCGTGGACCCGACGGGCCGCGTAGAAGTCGAGGAGGCGAACGCGCGCTTCTACCGCGTCATCGAGAGCCTCGATCTCCACCAGATGGACGGGATCTGGGCCCACGAGGACTACGTGCGGTGCGTGCATCCCGGCTGGGCCCTGCTCGCGGGCTGGGAGGCGGTGCGGCACTCCTGGGAGGTCATCTTCAAGAACAGCCAGGAGATGCGCTTCAGCATCACGGACGTCCACGCGCACGTGGAAGGCGAGTTCGGCTGGCTCACCTGCACCGAGAACATCCTGTCCGAATCGCGCGGCAATATCTCGGTCACGTCGGTCCTGGCCACCAATATCTTCGAGCGAAGCGGCGAGGAGTGGCTCCTGATCCACCACCACGCGTCCCACATCCTCACCGGCGACCCGTCGGCGGACGCGTGACGCTCCAGGGAGGAACCAAAATGGAAGGCGTGAAGGACGCCAGTCACCTCTACGAGGTCGAGCGCCGCGCCCGCCACGCCGAGCGGCCCGGCTTCCGCATCACCGAGCTGCAGATCGGCCCGCGCCAACAGGTGCCGTGGCACTACCACACGAGTATCCGGGACACCTTCTACGTCCTGGAGGGCCGGCTGCGCCTCTTCCTCCGCGATCCGAAGGAGGAGGTCCGCCTCGAGCCGGGTGAGTCGTACGCGGTGCGCGCCGGGCGTCCGCACCTGGTCACCAACGGCGGGGAGACGTCCGCGGTCTTCCTCGTCCTGCAGGGCGTGGGCGAGTACGATTTTGTCCCGCTGACCTGACGGTGGGCGGTTGTTCCCCTGACGTGAGCTGATGCCCGCCGGCCCGGCGGCTCAGAGGCGCCGAAGGAGCAGGTGCGGCCCCCCCTGGGCGGCCACCGCGTAGCGCCGCTCGACTCCCCCGGCCACGATGGTCACGCGGGCCCCGTCCCGGGTCAGGGTCACGCCCGGCAGGTTCCGCCACGGATAGCTGTCGAGATTCACGAGGACGTAGTCGCTCTTCTCGATGCCGACCGGGAAGACGAAGACGAGCGGCCGCAGGCTCAGGTGGGGCACGTAGGGATCCTGCGCGGAGACCGCGGCGCCGGGAGGCACCCGGGACAGCACCTGGTAGGCGGCGCGCTGCTCCGGGGCGGGCCAGAAGCGGGCGATCGCGAGGTTGTTCACGGTGCGCGAGGCGAGCGCGAGGCTCGCCACCATGGCCACCACCAGCACCGCCACCGGCCAGGCTCCGGGCCGCCGCTTCGCGAGCCGCGCGTAGCCGCCGACCGCGGCCAGGATCAGGAAGGGCAGGACGAAGGACTGGTACTGGGCCCGGAACCCGTAGAGCACCGGGTCTCCGCTGAGGAGATTCTGGGCCAGCGCGGGCAGCACCCCCAGCAGATCCCACCCGCCTAGCAGCGGCAGGAACGCCAGCGGGGCCAGCATCGCGGCCAGGTACCCCGCGCGGCCCACTGTGCCCAGCGTGCCCAGGGTGCGCCACGGATGGAGGATCGCGTTCGCGACGATCTCCGGGAGCGAGCCGCCAAGGTGTGCGTAGCGGCCGAGATGCGAGTAGGGCTCGCCGCGATAGGCCGGGATGATCCAGCGCACGTCCACCGCCAGCAGGGCCAGCGCGGCGGTGGCGGCAACGGCCCCCGCGAGCCAGCGCCGATGAGCCGCCGCCATCCAGGCGCCCAGGCCCATCACGGGCAGCGCGGCGTCTTCCCGGCAGAGGAGCGTGAGCGCGCCGGGCAGGAGTGCCAGCCACGGCCGGCCCGCCTCCACCGCCCAGAAGGCGGCCAGGAGCAGCGGGATCGCGAGCGCGGCCGCGTGGAAGTCGCGCACGTTGATCCCGTGGAGCGACGGGTTCACCAGGTAGAGCAGCGCGAACACGGCGGCGGGGCGCTCCTCGCCGAGCCGGGCCCGGGCCAGGCCGAACACCGCGATGCCGCCCAGGGCCAGCGCCACCGACTGGGCCACCAGCAGGACCACCGGGCCCGGGACGAGCCAGTAGGCGGGCACGAAGAGGTACATGATCGGCGAGAGATGATCGCCCCAGGCGTGCATCTCGGGCAGGCTCACGTAGGGGCCGGCGCCCCGCGCCAGGTTCCACACGAGCTGGACGTAGTAGCCGAGATCGAGCGCGTGCGTCGCGAAGGTCAAGTGACGGGTGACCGTGACGAACGAGAACACGACCGCGTAGGCCGCCACCCCGACCAGGACGGCCCGGCGGGGCCGCACCGCGGGGATCGGCCGCGGGGCCAGCAGCACGCGCAGCGCCACGAGCCCCAGGAGCAGGAGGAAGAGGTGCTCGGGCCTCCAGGGCCAGTGCTCGCGCCGGCCCGACCAGAACACGAGTGCGGCGCCGAGCCCCGCCGCGGCCAGGACGGCCGCGCCGTCGAGCAGCCGGGCGACGATCACCGGCGCCCGAGGCGCCTGTAGCGACCCGCGATCGAGCCGAGCCGGCGCGACCGCTTGATCCCGGTCCGGTGAAGCAGGTAGCGCGCGACCACCCAGAGGATCTTGAAGCCGTAGACGCAGGAGGCGCTGAAGCTCGCCGAGGAGGCCTCCGGAAAATACCGGACCGGCACCGGGATCTCCGCGATGCGGAAGCCGGTGGCCACGACCTGGGCGACGATCTCCTGGTCGAAGACGAAGCCGTCGGAGTTCATGCGGAAGTTCACCGCGTCGAGCACGTCCTTGCTGAACGCGCGATAGCCGGTGTGGTACTCGGACAGGCGCAGGCCGAAGGCCGCGTTCTCCACCCCGGTCAGGAATCGGTTGGCCACGTACTTCCACCACGGCATGCCCTGCTCGATCGCCGAGCCGCCGCCCGCGAGCCGAGAGCCCAGGACGAGGTCGGCCTCCCCCCGCACGATGGGGGCGATGATCTGGGGCACCAGGGTGGGATCGTACTGGTAGTCGGGATGGACCATCACCACGATGTCGGCGCCCGCCTTGAGGGCCTCGGTGTAGCAGGTCTTCTGGTTGGCGCCGTAGCCGTAGTTCTTGTCGTGGACGAAGATCTCGAGCCCGAGATCGCGCGCCACTTCCAGAGTGGCGTCGGTCGAGCCGTCGTCCACCAGGATGACCAGGTTGACGGTGTCCTTGGGCAGCTCCTCGTAGGTCATGCGAAGCGTCCGGCCCGCGTTGTAGGCGGGCATCACCACGACGACTTTCGGAGTGCCCTTCGCGGGCGGAGCAGCCTTCGCGGGCGGGGCGACCATCTAAATTAGCGCTCCCTCGCGCGGCAGACCGCGACGAACTGGTAGGCGAGCCCGCCCGGCCACCCCCTCGCCGCCCCCGCGCTCAGCGCGTGCACGCGCGGGAGCCACCGGCCGTGCCAGCGCGGCGGCACCACCAGCGGCAGCGGCACCGGGGTGACCGCGAGCTCGACCACGGTGAGCCCGGCGGCGCCGAGGAGTTCCCGCAGGGTGCGCCGCGTGAAGAAGCGGAGGTGGGTGCGATCCAGGATGCCGCGATCCGCGTAGTCGAACCGCCCCGCCAGGAGCGACAGGCGCACCCAGAGATGCGCGACATTGGGCACCGAGACGATCACGGTGCCCCGGGGGGCGAGGGTCTGGTCGAGAGCCCGCAGCACGGCCCCCGGGTCACTCAGGTGCTCGAGCACGTCGCCGTAGACGATGGCGTCGAAGGGGCCGTGCAGCAGCGGGGGCGCCGACTCCAGATCGGCCACCACCACCTCCTTGCATCGCCCGTGCGCGCGCGCGGCCAGCTCCGGGTCGCGCTCGAGCGCGGTCACGCTCCAGCCCTGGGCGGTGAGGCGCTCCGCGAGGAAGCCGTCGGCCGCGCCCACGTCCAGCGCCTTGCGGCCACGGCCCTCGCCGAGGCGCGACAGGATGACGGAGTGGCTCGAGTGCGGGTCGTCCTTGAGCCGATAGGGGGAGACGCTCATGATCAGGGCCGCGGCGCGGGCGTGGCCAGCCACGTTTCCCAGGCCTCGTAGCGCGGAGCATTGGCGAGCAGGAGCGCGAGCGAGAGCGAGCCGAGCAGGTAGAAGTCGAAGAAGAGGCCGCCCAGGACCACCAGGATGAAGCCGGCGATCGCCGGGAACTCCGCGAGGCCGGCCACCGCGACGGTGGCGAGGGTGAGCCGCGCGATCGCCCGCTGCCGCGTCTCGTCCGAGCGCCGGGTCAGGAGCACTCGCTTCAATCCGGGGATGGTGAGCACGACGACCCCGCTCGCGATCCAGGCCGCGTAGCGCGCGAAGCTCATCTGGGGCGCGGGAAGGCTCGCGACACCCTCGGAGGGCGCGTGGCTCATGCGGAACACGCTGGCGATCACGGCGTACATCACCAGGCCCGTGATGAGGCCGCCGGTGATGAGCACGGCGGTCCGGTGCGCCTGACGGAGCTCGCTCGCGGCGTCCATTCCTCCTTCTCCAGAGCCAGGATAGCACTCGCCACGCTCAGGGCCGGTTGGAATAGAGCCGCCGGCCTCCGCCCTCGACCAGGAGATGGACGCGCTCGGCCGGCAGCTCGTGCACCACGCTCCGGGCGGGAGTGGCGGCCGAGAGCAGGAAGACGCGCCGGTCCCCCGCCCAGGCGCGCGCGAGCGCGCCGGTGTCCCAGAATAGCGGCCGCGCCTCGGGGAAGGTCGAGCCGAAGGCCAGGTTGGACTGCCGTCCATTGACGATCTGCACGCGCCGATCCAGCCGCAGCAGCGCGGAGGCGCTGTTCTCGATCGCGCCCTCGTGGGCGAGCACGTCCGCGGGTCCGATGCGGAGCTGGATCGCGTCGGTCATCAGCCGCACCGAGCGGCTCTTGGCGAAGAGCGTGAGGCCTTCGACGGAGAGCGGCAGGAAGGCGATCATGGCGGCCAGCAGGGCGCCCAGCCCCAGGCGCGGGAGCCGGCGCCAGGCCGCGACCGCCAGCGCCGCCGTCGTGAGCAGGAAGATGCCCGCGATCGGGCCGAAGAGGGGCCGGAACTGCGCCAGGAAGTCGGTGGTCGCGGCCTGGCCCTGGGCGGCCATGTTCCGCGCGGAGACGTCGGCAACCGCGACCGCCTCCGGGGAGAGGCGCAGCCAGCCCAGCCAGGCGCCGAGCGTCGCGCCGGCCACGATGGCCGTCGCGAGCAGCGCGGGGGCGAGCAGGCTGAAGGACCGCGGCGCGCCCGCCGGCCGCTCGATGGCCTCGTCCCAGAGCTTGGCCACCAGGAGGGCCATCGCGGGAAACGCGGGAAGGCCGTAGTGGGGCAGCTTGAAGGGCGACAGGGCGAAGACTCCCAGGACGCCGATCGTCCAGAGGGCGAGCAGCATCCACACCCGCGCCTCCGGCGTCTTCCACGGGCGCCGCCGGACTACCCGGGCGACCGCGAGCGGCAGCGCGAGCACCCAGGGAAAGAAGCCGACCGCGGTGACGCCCAGGAACTCGAGCGTCGACAGCGGCACGTCCTCGTCGGGGAAGACGCGCTGGCGCGCGACGTTCAGCAGGTGGTTGTCCACCACCGTGTACCAGAGGAAGCCGCGGTACTGCGCCTCGACCAGCAGGTGCCAGGGCACCGCGACCGCGAGCAGGAGCAGGATCGCGGACATCGGAGCCCACTGCCGCCACGACCCGCCCTCGTGGGTGAGCCAGAGGAAGAGCGCCACGATGGCGAGCGGGCCCAGGGCGCCGAGGAAGTCCTTGGCCAGCACGGCCAGGCCCAGGCCGCCGTAGCCGAGCAGGAGCGGCCACCGGCCGCCGCCCAGGTAGGCCAGGATGAAGCCGTAGAGGCCGAGGAGGATGCAGGCCACGAAGAGCATGTCCGGCTTGACCATGCGGCCGAAGAGGAAGACCTCCAGGTTGGCCGCGACCATCAACCCCGCCATGAGACCGACCCGCGCCGAGGCCAGGCGGGTGCCGATGAGCGCGGTGAGCACGGCCACCGCGACCGCGGCGAGCGCGGACGGAAGCCGCGCCGCCATCTCGGTGGGCCCGAGCCAGGCGAAGGCGGCCGCCATGAGCCAGTAGGGCAGCGGGGGCTTGTCGAAGTAGGGCACGCCGTTGAGGTGCGGCGTGATCCAGCCCGCGCCCCGCAGCATCTCCCAGGCGATCTGCGCGTGGATCCCTTCCGGAGGATCGAGGAAGGGCGCGGCGCCGAGGCGCGCCACGTACAGCGCGGCGGTGACGATCGCGACGGCGAGCGGGACGGTCAGGAGACGCGGGCGCGCCGGGGCCTCACCGGTCGACCCGGACCACCGCGTCCTGAGGAAGGCGGCCCAGGAGATCGGTGACCGCATCGTCGAGGTAGCCGCGGTCCTTGGACTCCAGCGTGACCTTCACCTTGTATTCCGGGTTGGAGAACTCGGGATACGAGCCCAGGAGCAGATCCGGATGGCCGGCGAGCAGCGCGTTCAGGTGATCGGCGAGCGTGCCCTCCCCCATGCTCACGTACACGCAGCAGAGATGGAAGGGCGCGTCGCGGAAGCGCTCCTTGAGCGCGTCGAACTTCTGGCGGAAGATCTCGGGCACGCCGGGTAGGATGTAGATGTTCCGCACCACCACCGCCGGGAAGACCAGCTCGCCGTCCGCGGTCAGCTCCGCGCCTTCGGGCACCTCCGCCATCTTGAGCCGCGCCTCGTTGAGGCGGCCCTTGTAGTAGCCCTCGAGCAGGCGGACCAGCCGCGGCTCCCGCACCACCGGCACCTCGAGGGCCCGCGCCACGCCCTCGATGGTCACGTCGTCGTGGGTGGGGCCGACGCCGCCCGAGGTGAACACCACGTCGTATTCCGCGCTGAAGGCACGCACCTCGGCGGCGATGAGGTCCACCTCGTCGGGGATGACGGTGATCCGCCGGACCTCCACGCCGAGTCCCCGCAGCTCGCGGCAGAGGTAGGCGGCGTTGGCGTCGGTGATCTTGCCCGAGAGGATCTCGTTGCCGATCAGCAGGATGCCCGCCGTTTTCGCCATGGGCGAGCCACATCGTAGCACGCGGGGAGTTCTGATAGAATGGGGCGCGCTCCGACGGGCGACTCCCGCGATTCGAGGAATGCGATGACCACCGACGCCTCTCCGATCACGCTGCGCGGCTGGGCCCTGATCCTGGGCGCCTCCTCCGGCTTCGGCGCCGCCACGAGCCTGGCGCTCGCGCGCGCGGGGCTCGACGTGTTCGGCGTCCATCTCGACCGCAAGTCCACCCTGCCCAACGTCGAGCGCCTGGCCTCCGAGATCAAGTCCCTCGGACGGGAGGCCCGCTTCTTCAACGTCAACGCGGCCGACGAGGAGAAGCGCGCCGAGGTCGCGACCGAGATGGAGCGGATGCTCCGCGAGCGCAGCCAGATGGGCCAGGTGCGGGTGATGCTGCATTCCCTGGCCTTCGGCACGCTCAAGCTCTTCGTGGCCGATCCGATGAAGGAAGCGGTGACCAAGGCCCAGATGGACATGACGCTGGACGTGATGGCCCACAGCCTCATCTACTGGGCGCAGGAGCTGGTGGGGCGCGGCCTCATGAGCCGGGGCGGGCGCATCTATGCCATGACCTCGGCGGGGGGCGCGCGCGTGCTGCCCCACTACGGGCCGGTGTCCGCGGCCAAGGCCGCGCTGGAGTCGAATATCCGGCAGCTCGCGGCCGAGCTGGCCGCGCACGGCATCACCGCCAACTCCATCCGCGCCGGGGTGACCGCGACCCCCGCGGCCCAGAAGATCCCCAACTATGAGGAGTTCTCCCAGCAGGCGGCGCGGCGCAACCCGCATCGCCGGCTGACCACCACCGACGACGTGGCCCGGGCCATCGTCGTGCTGAGCCACCCCGACACGCACTGGATCACCGGCAACGTGATCGGAGTCGACGGCGGCGAAGAGATCGTGGGCTGACCCGCCAGTGCCCGCCTGGCTGGCCGTCACCATCCTGGGCGTCATCGAGGGCGTGACCGAGTTCCTGCCCATCTCCTCGACCGGGCACCTGCTCCTGGTGGAGAACGCGGGTTGGGTGCCGCGCCAGTCCGACCTCTTCAACATCACGATCCAGTCCGGCGCGGCCCTCGCGGTGCTGCTGGTCTTCGGCGGCCGCCTGCGCGATCTGCTGGGGCGCCTGCACGAGCCGGCCGCGCGGGCGTATCTCATGAAGCTCGCGCTGGCCTTCGCGATCACCGGGGTGGGCGGGCTTGTGATCAAGCGGCTCGGCTTCGCCCTGCCGAAGGAGACGGCGCCGATCGCCTGGGCCACGCTGATCGGTGGCGTGGCGATCCTTGCGGTGGAATGGTCGCTCCGTTCGCGGCCGTCGGTCTCGAGCGTGAGCTGGGTGATGGCGGTCGCGGTCGGGCTGGGGCAGCTCCTCGCCGCGGTCTTCCCCGGCACGTCGCGCTCGGCCGCCACCATCCTGATCATCATGCTGCTCGGCCTGAGCCGGCCCGTCGCGACCGAGTTCTCGTTCCTGGTCGGGGTGCCCACCCTCCTCGCGGCGGGTGGGCTCGAGACGCTGCAGGCCCTTCGCCATCCCGCGGGCCCGCCGACCGACTGGGGGCTCCTCGCGCTGGGCACCGTGGTGTCCGCGGTGACCGCCTTCGTGGCGGTGCGGTGGCTGCTCCGATGGATCCAGACGCACAGCTTCGTCCCGTTCGGCTGGTACCGGGTGGCTCTCGGTCTCGTCCTGCTGACCCGGCTCGGCTGAGCCGGCCGGACTGGAGGTAGTCGACGCGATGGCGCACGACGTGGTGGTGATCGGCGGCGGCAATGCGGCTCTCTGCGCGGCGCTGGCCGCGCGCGAGGGCGGGGCCTCGGTGCTGGTGCTGGAGAAAGCGCCGGAGCCCGAGCGGGGCGGCAACTCCTTCTTCACCGCGGGGGGCTTCCGCTTTGCCCACCAGGGCCTCGAGGACCTGAGGCGCGACGTCATCCCGGATCTCAGCGACGAGGAGGCGCGGAGCATCACCATCCCCGCCTACACGGAAGATCAGTACTACGACGACCTGATGCGGGTGACCGAGGGCCGCTCCGATCTCGACCTGGCCCAGCACCTGGTCCAGCGCTCGAAGCCCACCGTGATGTGGATGCGCACCCAGGGGGTTCGCTGGATCCTCATGTTCAGCCGCCAGTCCTACAAGGTGGGCGACCGTCACCACTTCTGGGGCGGGCTCACTCTAGAGGCGGTGGGCGGCGGGCCCGGCCTGGTCGAGGCGCTCTTCGAGCGGGCGGCCAAGGTGGGCATCGAGGTGCGCTACGGGGTGGCCGGGCACAAGCTGACCCAGGATTCGTCCGGCCGCGTGACCGGGGTGGTGACGCGCAGCGCGGCGGGCGCGAGCGAGATCCCCTGCCGCGCGGTGGTCGTCGCCTCGGGGGGCTTCGAGGCCAACCCGGAGTGGCGCACCCGCTATCTCGGGCCCAACTGGGACCTCGCGCGCGTGCGCGGCACCCGCCACAACGTGGGCGAGGGCATCGCGATGGCGCTCGAGATCGGCGCGCAGGCCTACGGGCACTGGTCGTCCTGTCACGCGGTGGCGTGGGATCTCAACGCCCCCGCCTTCGGCGACCGGCGCGTGGGCGACATGTTCCAGAAGCACTCGTACCCGCTCGGGCTGATCGTCAACGTGAAGGGCGAGCGCTTCGTGGACGAGGGCGCCGACTTCCGCAACTACACCTACGCCAAGTACGGGCGCGAGATCCTGCGCCAGCCGCAGGAGGCCGCCTTCCAGATCTTCGACCAGAAGACGGTCGAGCTGCTGCGCGAGGAGTACCGCATCCGCGAGATCACCAAGGCGGAAGCCGCCACCATCGAGGAGCTGGCCAAGAAGCTCGAGGTGAACCCGGAGGGGCTCAGCCGCACGGTGCGCGACTTCAACGCGGCGGTCATGGACCAGGTGCCGTTCAATCCGGCGGTCCTCGACGGCCGCGGCACGCGCGGGATCACCCCGCCCAAGTCCAACTGGGCTCAGCGCCTCGACACCCCGCCCTACGTGGGCTTCGGCGTGACCTGCGGCATCACCTTCACCTTCGGCGGCCTGCGCGTGGACACGCGCGGCCGGGTGCTCGACACGTGGGACCGGCCCATCGCGGGCCTCTACGCGGCGGGCGAGCTGGTGGGCGGGCTCTTCTACCACAACTACCCCGGCGGCACCGGCCTCATGTCGGGCGCCGTCTTCGGCAAGACCGCGGGCGACTCCGCCTCCGCCGACCTAGGAGGGGTCAGGTCTTGAATTACGACATTTCCGGCGCGCGAGGACACGTCTCCCGCGGACAAATGTCGTAATTCAAGACCTGACCCCAGATCAGGCGTCGTGCTTGAAGTGGCGGAGGATTTCCAGGAAGGTCTCGACGACGCGCGGGTCCCAGTAGCCGAGGTCGGTCTCGCGGATCAGCGTGGAGACGGCCTCCGAGCGGGACAGCGCCGCCTTGTACGGCCGCTCGGTGTGTAGCGCGTCGAAGACGTCGACCACCGAGATGATGCGGGCGCCCAGCGGGATCGCCTCGCCCTTGAGGCCGTCGGGGTAGCCGGACCCGTCCCACTTCTCGTGATGGTGGCGCATGATGGGACGGACCAGCTCCATGCTGCGCAGGCCCAGGACCAGGTCGGAGCCGGCGCCGGGATGCGCGCGAATGCGCTCGTACTCGATGGGATCGAGCGGGCCGGGCTTCAACAGAATGCCGTCGGGCACCGCGATCTTGCCGAGGTCGTGGAGGTAGCCGCCCAGGCGCAGCGAGCGCACCATCTCCGGATCGAGCCCGAGCCCCTCGCCCACCGCCACCGCGTAGCGCGACAGCCGGTCGCAGTGGCCCAGGGTGTACGGATCGCGCGCCTCGATGGTGAGCGCCAGCGTGGTGATCACCGCCTCGGCCCGCTCGAGCTGGCTCAGGAGCAGCCTGACCCGCAACAGGGCGCCCAGCCGGGTCCGCAGCTCCACGAACGCCACCGGCTTGGTGAAGAAGTCGTCCGCCCCCGCCGCGAGCCCGGCCACCCGCGCCTCCAGGTCGCCCACCGCGGTCAAGATGACCACCGGCATCAGCTCGTAGCGCGGATCGGCCTTGAGCCGGACGCAGAGCTCGATGCCGCTCATGGCCCCGAGATGCACGTCGGTGAGCACCAAATCCGGGCTCACCACGTTGAGGGCGTCGAGCGCCTGCTCGGCCGAGGCGGCCATGAGCATCCGGTAGCCGAGCGTGCCGAGCAGCCCGGAGAGGACGTCGCGGATGTGCGCGTCGTCCTCGACCACCAGGATCGTCGGCCGGTCGGCCGGCGAGGACCCCAAATCGAGCTTAGCGCTCATCGAGCGCGCGCTCCATCCACGCCAGCATGTCCTTGAACGGCTGCTCCCAGCCCTCCTCCAGCATCAGCATGTGGGCGTGGCCGGCCGCCTCCTGGTACTCCGCGCGGTAGCGCGCGGCGATCCGGCGCTGGAGCGCCGCGGGCGTGATGCGGTCGTGTAGGGCGCCCACCACCAGCGTGGGACACCGGACCGCGCGCGGGTCCACCGCGAGGCCGCCCAGGGCCAGCTCGCGGGCGGCGCGCCCCGACTCCGCCCCGAAGCGCGGGAAGGCCCAGTCCCGCTGCTCGGGCGTGAGCCCGTTGAGGAACAGGAAGTCGGCGTGGGCGCGGCTCACCGTGAAGGCGCGGCCGGCGAGCATGGCCGGCACGTAGCGGGCCATGCGCGCGAGCACCGGCCACTCGAGCGCGTTGATCCCGCGCGGGGGCGCGCTGGTGAGAAAGACCGCCGCCGCCACCCCGCCGCCCGCGGCGGCCTTCTGGGCGATCAGCCCGCCCATCGAGTGTCCGACGAGCACCGTCTCTCCGAGGTGATCGAGGCAGCGCCGGACGTCGGCGACGTAGTCGGCGAGGCCGACGTGCCCGAGCCCGCCCGGCGCCGGACTCTCGCCGTGCCCGCGGAGGTTGAGCGCCCAGGCGTCCCAGCCGGCCTGCGCGGCCGCGTAGAGGTAGTTCCGGAGATACCAGCTCCCGCCCCACATGCCGTGGACGAACAGCACGGAGCGGGAGCGGGACCGTCCGGCGGGGGCGGCGTGCTCGAGGGTCAGATCGGCGATGCGCTCGGTCAACGTGTGTCGTCCGGGTGAGATCCGCTCGGGTATCTTACGCCAACCGGAAGGCGAGCGCGTCGCTCAGACCGTTGCGTTGGCGCGAACCGTCTCGACGACGAGCCCGGCGGTGAGCACGAGATCGCGGACGTCCACCCACTCGTTCACGGTGTGGATCTCGCGCATGCCGCAGGCGAGATTGGCCACCTCGAGGCCGCGCTCCACGAAGACATTGGCGTCCGAGCCGCCCCCGGTGCTGCGCGTGGCGCAGGCCCGCCCCATCGCGCCGGCCGCCGACTGCACCAGGCGGACGATCGCCGCCTCGTCGCGGATGTCGAGCCGGCTGTACTGGCGGTCCACCTGGGCCTCGACGCGCGCCTGATACTGGCGATCCCCCACCCGCACCCCGTGCCGGGCCGCCGCCTCGTCGAAGCAGCGCCGCATGTGCGCGGTCTGAGCCTCGAGCTTCTCCAGGCTCAAGCTGCGCGTCTCGCCCCGCACCGTCACGGAGGCGGGCACGATATTGCCGGCGAGACCGCCCTGGATGATGCCGAGGTTCGCGGTCGTCTCCGCGTCCAGGCGGCCGAGCTTCATCGCCGCGATGGCCTCCGCCGCGATGCGGATCGCGCTCATCCCCTGCTCCGGGCAGATGCCCGCGTGGGCGGCGAGGCCGTGGACGGTGAAGCTCATGCGGTTGGCCGCGGGCGCGCGCGTGATCAGCTCGCAGACGCCGTCCACGTCCAGCACCAGCCCCCGCTTCGCGTGGAGGCGGCCGGTGTCGAAGTTCTTGGCGCCCAGCAGCCCGTATTCCTCGGAGATCGTGAGCACCACCTCGAGATCGCCGTGCGGGATGCGGCGCTCGCGGAGGACGCGGACCGCCTCCAGGATCGCCACCACCCCCGCCTTGTCGTCGCCGCCCAGCACGCTGGTGCCGTCCGTGCGCACCACGTCGCCCTCGACCACCGGGTGGATGGCCTCGGCCGGCCCCACCGTGTCCATGTGGCCCGAGAGCAGGAAGGGCGCGGCGCCGGGCGTGTTGCCGGGGAAGCGCGCGAGCAGGTTGCCGGTGTCGCCGCCGATCTTCTCTCCCGCCCCGTCCACCTCGACGCTCGCGCCCATGCCCTTGAGAATGCCTTCGAGCCGCCGCGCGATCGTGCCCTCGCGCCTCGAGGGACTGGAAATGGAAACCAGTTCCAGGAACTCGTCCTTGAGTCGCGCCGCGTTGATCATCGGGTCCTTCCTGTCGGCGCGGTCCGATCCGCCGGGGCCGCGAGGGGCAGATGAGCGAGCAGCCAGCGCCGGCTCTCCTCGAGAGCTTCCCGACGGTGAGCCGCCTCGGAGAGCCGGTGATCGGCGCCCGCGATCACGTGCAGCCGCTTCGGGTCGCGGGCGCGGTCGAAGAGGGCGCGCCCATGCGCGGGCGGCACCACCTCGTCGCGGTCGGCCTGGATGACGAGGAGGCGCCCGACGCCGGCGGGCGCCTCGGCCCGGGCGCCGCGCCTGACCTCGGCGACCAGGGCCGCGCCCGCTTCGCCCGGATCGGCGTGGGACAGCTCGCGAAGCGCCGCGGGGGTATTCCAGGTCACCACCGGCCGCGGCGCGCCCGGCGCGACGCGGCTCGCCGCCCAGAGGGCGACGTAGCCGCCGAGGCTCGAGCCCAGCAGCCCGAAGCGGCCGTCGAGCCCCGGCTGCGCGGCGAGATGACCCAGGACCGCTTCCAGGTCCTCGATCCGGGTCTCGATGGTGGCATCGCGTTGGAGCCCGGCGGACTCCCCGCTGCCCCGGAAGTCGAAGCGCGCCAGGGCGAGCCCGGCCGCGGGCAGCTCGCGCCCGAGCAGCAGGTACTTGTCGCTGTCCTTGGAGGCGCCCATGCCGTGACAGGCGATCACGCAAGGGCTCGGAACTTGCCCGCGCTCTGGCCCTGGCCGGGGGTCGTCGGGCAGGTGGAGCACGCCGGCCACCCGGCCGGCGCCGATTGCCACCGTGAAGCGATGCTCGCTCACGCCCAGACGATGTCGAAGACGCGGCAGGTGTTGACGGTGAGCTGGTACATCGCCTCGTCCACCGGCAGGCGCTTGATCTTCGCCACTTCTTCCGCCACGCGCGCGACCAGCCACGGCCCCGAGGTGACGTTCTCGAACTCGCCCTGGTACTGCCACGGCGCGTCACTCTCGACCAGCAGCGACTCGATCGGCACGCGCTCGACCATCTCGCGGTCGCGGTCGCGGTAGACCAGGTCCGGCGTGACCGAGACGAGGTAGCCCGCGTCCACGATCTCGCGGGTCACCTCCACCGAGGCCTTGTGCCAGTGGAACACCGCGCGCTCCACGCCCCGCCGCTTGAGGACCGCGAGCGCGTCCGCCGCCGCCCCGTGGGGCGCGTGGAGGATGACCGGCAGGTCGTAGCGGCAGGCCAGGTCGGTCAGTCGCTCGAGGCGCTCGCGGGCCTCGCGGCGGACCCCATCCGCGTCGGCGGCCGCGCCGAGCCCGTACCACGGCAGGCCCACCTCGCCGATCGCGACGAGCCGCGCGTGGTTCGCGTGGATCTGCGCTTCCACCGCTTCCAGGTCCACACGGGTGAGCGTCCACTCGGGATGGAAGCCCAGCGCCGGCCACACCGCCTTCCCGTTCTCCGCGGCGGCCTGCAGCGTGCGCTCGTTGGTGGCGAGATCGCAGCCGACTGCCACCGCGCCCCACACGTTGTGCTCGGTGGCGCGGATGATGGTGCCGCGGACGTCCGCGAAGGCCGGGTCGTGCAGGTGGCAGTGGCTGTCGATGATCATGAGCCGGCCACCGTCATCCGGCCGATGAGCAGGGTCGGGGCGGACGTGCGGTCCCGGAACACCAGGTCGTTGCCGATGCCTTCCACCGCGTGAAACATGTCGAGCAGGTTGCCCGCGATGGTGATCTCCTCCACCGGGTAGGCCAGCTCGCCGTTCTCGATCCAGAGGCCCGCCGCCCCGCGCGAGTAGTCCCCGGTGACCCCGTTGACCCCGAAGCCGATCAGCTCGGTGACGTAGAGGCCGTTCTTCACGCTCCGGATCAGATCCGCCGGATCCCGGTCCCCCGCCTTGAGATGGAGATTGGTGGTGGACACGCTCACCCCGCTGCCGTCGCGGGCCGCGTGATGGGTGGACGGCAGCCCGAGCTTCCGGCCGGTGTAGGTGTCGAGCAGGTAGGAGCGCAGCACGCCCTGCTCCACGACCACCGTGCGGCGCACCGGCAGCCCCTCGCCGTCGAACGGCCGCGAGCCGAGGGCGCCCGGGATGGTGCCATCGTCCACGATGGTCACCGACGGTGCCGCGATGCGCTCGCCCAGCTTGCCCACCAGGAAGGAGGCGCGCCGGTAGAGCGCGGGGCCGGCGGCCGCGCCCGCGATGTGCCGCACGAGGCCGGCCGCCATCTCCGGGTCGAAGATCACCGGCACCTCCGCGGTCTTCACCCGCCGCGCCCCGAGCCGGCGCACGGCGCGCCGCGCCGCGATGCGGCCGATCTCCTCCGGCGCCTCGAGGAGGGCCCGCTTGCGGGTGACGTGGTACCAGGAGTCGCGCTGCATCTCGCCGTTCGCGGCCGCCACCGGGGAGACCGCGAGGCTGAACGAGGACGTCTCGTACTCGCCCGCGAAGCCGTGACTGGTGGCGTAGGCGTAGCGCGCGCGCCGGTCGCTGAAGTCGCCGCCCTCCGAGTTGGTGATGCGGGGATCGGCTTCGAGCGCGGCCGCCTCGCAGCGGCGGGCCAGCTCGATCTTCTCCTCGGGGGTCAGATCGTGGCCGCGCGGATCGTGCAGGTCGAGGTCGGGCACCTGCCGCGCCAGCTCCGCGGCCTCGGGCAGGCCGCCCAGCTCGTCCGGGCTCGTGATCCGCGCCAGCGACACCGCCTCGTCCACCAGCCGCGCCACCGACTCGGGCGAGAGATCGGACGTGGAGGCGGCCGCCACCGACTTGCCCACGAAGACCCGCAGCGCCATGTGCTGCTCGCGGGCGTGCTTGACGGTGTCCACCTGGCCCAGGCGCACCTGGGCCGAGAACGACTGGTCCGCCACCACGAAGGCGTCGGCGGATGTCGCACCCCGGCGCGTGGCCTGCTGCAGAAGATCGGCGAGCAGCTCCTGCATGCGCCTCAGACCTGGGTTCCGCCGACCGTCATCCGGTCGATGCGGATCGTGGGCAGGCCCACGCCCACCGGGACCGATTGACCATCCTTGCCGCAGGTGCCCACGCCCTCGTCGAGCTTGAGGTCGTGGCCGACGCGGCTCACCCGGGTCAGCGCCTCCGGCCCGTTGCCGATCAGGGTCGCGCCCTTCACCGGGCGGGTCACGCGGCCGTCCTCGATCAGGTAGGCCTCGCTCGCCGAGAACACGAAGCGGCCGTTGGTGATGTCCACCTGCCCGCCCCCGAAGTTCACCGCGTAGAGGCCTTTGGACACGCCGCGGATGATGTCGGCGGGCTCGTCCTCTCCCGCGAGCATGAAGGTATTGGTCATGCGCGGCATCGGGGGATGCGCGTAGGACTCACGCCGGCCGTTGCCGGTGACCTCCATGCCCATGAGCCGTGAGTTGAGCCGGTCTTGCAGATAGCCGCGCAGGACGCCCTTCTCGATGAGCACGTTTCTGCGGGTGGGCACGCCCTCGTCGTCCACGTTGAGCGAGCCACGGCGGTTCTGGATCGTGCCATCGTCCACCACCGTCACCAGCTCCGAGGCCACCGACTGGCCGAGCCGTCCCGAGAACGCCGAGGTCTTCTTGCGGTTGAAGTCGCCCTCGAGGCCGTGACCCACCGCCTCGTGGAGCAGGATACCGGGCCAGCCGGGTCCGAGCACCACCGTCATCTCGCCCGCGGGCGCGTCCACCGCGTCGAGCTTCATGAGGGCCTGGCGCACCGCCTCGCCGGTGAAGCGCTTCCAGCGGTCCTGCTCGAGGAAGAAGTCGAAGGCCACCCGCCCGCCCCCGCCGTAGCTGCCGATCTCGCGCTTGGCTCCGTCCTCCACGATCACCGTGATATTGAGCCGCGTCAGCGGGCGCACGTCGCCGACCGTCCAGCCGGACGGGGTCGCGATCATGACCACCACTTCCTCGCTGCCGAGGGTGGCGATGACCTGGCGCACCCGCGGATCGAGGCCGCGGGCCTCCGCGTCCATCCGGCCCAGCAGCTTGATCTTGCGGTCCAGATCGGTCGCGGTGGGGGGCTCGGCCAGCGTGTAGAGGTCGTGCGGCGGGCCGTCTCCGCCCACCGCCACCACCGCCGAGGTCGAGGCGCGGTCCGCAATCGCGCGCGCCTGGCGCGCCGCCTCCTCGAGATTCGGTAAGGCCAGGTCGTCGGTGTGCGCGTAGCCGGTGCGCTCGCCGGACTGGGCCCGGAGGCCGGCCCCCTGGCTCACGTGCCGGGCCGCCTTCTTCACCGCACCCTCCTCCAGCACCAGCTCCTCGCTGGTCCGGTACTCGAGGAAGAGATCGGCGTGGTCCACGCGGCCGGCCAGGGTCGAGCCCAGCAGCCGCTCCATGGTCCCCGCGTTGAGACCGAATCGGTCCGCGAAAAAGCGCTCGGGGCGCGCTAGCATTTCCGTCTCCTTGGAGGTCTCAAAGGGGCTTCATCCTAGCATCGGCTCCGGGAGGGACCCCCATGTTTAGTACGTGATGAAGCGTCGGCTGCGACTGTTTCGATTATCTCAGATGTGTCCACGTCTTGCCCGCACGCGATTGAGGCGCGAGTCGAGATCAGTCGCGCGCGTCGAGGGCTTCCTGCACCAGCTCGTGGAGCCGCCTCAACCCGATCAGCAGCGATGGGCCCGGGCTCAGGATGTCGGCGCCGTCCATCTCGTGGATGCGGTGGCCGCGCACCGCGCTGATCCGGTCCCAGCCCGGGCGGGCCGCGATCGCGTCGAGATCGGCCGGCTTGCCGCACCAGGACGCGACGATGACCTGCGGGTCCCGCCGGACGACCTCGTCGGGATCCACCACCCGATCGCGCGCGCTCTTCCGGTCCCGGAGATCGGCGAACACGTCGCGCCCGCCCGCCAGCTCGATCAGCTCCGACACCCAGCGGATGCCCGCGATGAGCGGCTCGTGCCACTCCTCGAAGTAGACCCGCGGCCGGTCTGGCCACACCCGTGAGAACTCGCGCACCTGGGTGATCTCGTCGCGCATGTCGAGGACGAGGGCGCGGGCCGCGGGCTCGGCGCCGAGCAGGCCGCCCACCGTGAGGATCGTCTGCATCACCTCGTCCACCGAGCGCGGGTTGGCGCAGAACACCGGCAGCCCGGCCCGGATCAGCTCCGCGCTCATGTCGGCCTGCAGATCCGAGAAGGCCAGGATCAGATCCGGCTGGAGATCGAGGATCCGGTCGACGCGGAAGGTCGTGAAGCCGCCGACGCGCGGCTTGTCCGCCGCCTCCGCGGGCCGCCGCGCGGTGCCGGGCACGCCCACCACCCGGTCGCCCGCGCCGAGCGCGTAGCAGATCTCGACGTGCTCGGCGGTCAGGCAGACGATGCGGCGCGGGAACTCGACCGGGGACTTGCCGTACATGAGACCTCCCCTCACCCTGCCCTCTCCCCAGAGGGGAGAGGGAGATGAGCGCTACTTGCTACCGTCGTAGAGCTCGGTCTTGGAGATGCCGCGCTGGAAGGTGAGGTACTCCTCCTTGGTCATGCGCGGCTTCCAGGCCTTGAGGATGTCACGCGCGGCGCCCCCGTCATCCCAGAGCAGGTCCACCGCCATCAGCGCGAGCTGCTTGGCCGGCTCCACGTAGGCGAGCTTCGGATCCGCGATCGCGTAGTCAGCGCCGTGCCCGCCGGCCACCGCCCCGCCCATGTACGGATGAAGCGTCGGCATCACGTGGGAGATATCGCCCATGTCGGTCGAGCCGCTGCGGTGGCCGGACTCGGTCACCTGGTCGGCGCCCAGGAGCGCCGCCGCGTTGGCCTTGAACTGCTCCGCCATGCCCATGTGGTTGAAGAGCGGCAGGTACCCGGGCAGCGTCTCGATCTCGACCTGGGCTCCGAGCGCCAGAGCGCCGGCGCGCAGCGCGCGGTCCACGCGGCGGTTGGCCTCGAGGATCGCCTCCACCGTCTTGCCGCGGACATAGGTCTCGAGACGCACCTCACCCGGGATCACGTTCACCTGGCTGCCGCCGTGAGTGATGATCGGGTGCACGCGGATGGAGTCCTCGTCGCGGAAGGTCTCCCGTATCGCGTTGATCGCGGAGAGGCCGATGTTGGCGGCGTAGAGCGCGTTGACCCCCATGTGGGGCGCGCCGCCCGCGTGGGAGGCACGGCCGATGTAGCGCACCGTCTTCACGAGGCAGCCGTTGTTGGAGGCGGCCACGCCCGCCTTCTTCATGTCGGGCTGCGACGTGGTGTGGATCATCATGGCGAGGTCCACGTCGTCGAAGTGGCCGAGGCGCAGCAGCTCGGGCTTGCCGCCGAGGAACTCGAGGCGTCCCGCGCGCGCCTGCTGCACGCGCCACTCGACATCGCCATACTCTTCCGCGGGCACCGCGAAGAAGACCACGCGGCCGGCCAGATGCTCGAAGGCCCGCGCCTCACAGAGCCCCATGGCGGCGCCGAGGAGCCCCGCCATCTGGGCATTGTGGCCGCAGGCGTGGGCGGCGCCCGTCTCGGGGTCGGCGATCGGATGCCCCGCCACCACGAGGCCGTCCAGCTCCCCCAGCAGCGCGAAGGTCGGGCCGTCCTTGACCCCCGCGACCTCGGCCCGCACGCCGGTGAGCGCGAGGCCGCTCCGCGGCTTGAGCCCGAGCTCGCCGAACGTCTCCTCGGCCAGCCGCGCGGTCTTGAACTCCTTGAAGCCGAGCTCGGGCTGGCGGCGGATGCGCTCGCCGAGCCCGATGATGCGCTCGGCGTTCCGGTCGATGGCCTGGCACACCGAATCTTTAAGCTCTTTCTTAGTCGTCATTGGTCTTTCACTCCGCCTTGAGGTTTGGCCTCTTCGCCCCCTGCGGGGCTCATCGGGGCGTGCTGGCGACCGGGTGCGAATCGGCCGGGGAGAAAGGAAGTGATCGACGCCGGGGTGTCGCCGTCGACGATACAGCGGGTCATCAGCGCCGCGGTGATGGGCGCCATGAGGATGCCGTTGCGATAGTGCGCGGTGGCCGCGAAGAGGCCCGCGATGTCGGGCCACGGGCCGAGCACCGGCTGGCCGTCGGGGACCCAGGGCCGGAAGCCGCACCACGAGCGGGTGACCGGCCGGCGGCCGATCTCGGGGACGAGGGCGACGGCGGCGGCGATGAGCGAGCCGAGCCCGTCGGGCGTGACCGCGCGCACGAAGCCCGCGTGCTCCACGGTGGCGCCGATGAGGACCTCCCCCGAGGGCCGCGGCACCACGTAGATGTCGTCGCCGTGCACGGCGCGGGTGATCAGCGGCGGGACATTGCTCACCGCCAGCATCTGGCCGCGCACCGGCGCCACCGGTAGCCGGAGGCCGATGGCGTCAGCGAGCGCCCCCGACCAGGCGCCCGCCGCCAGCAGTACCGCGTCGGCGTGGATCGCCTCGCCGTCCACGAGGACGCCGCGGGCGCGCCCGCTCTCGATCAGGATGCGGCTCACCTCGGCGCCGGTGCGGACCGCGACGCCGCGCGCCGCGGCGGCCGCCGCGTAGGCGATCACCAGGCGCTGGTTGTTCACCCAGTGGTCGCCGCGGATCAGCAGGGCCGCGCTCACATCCTTCGAGAGCGCCGGCTCGAGCGCGCGCAGGTCGCTCCCCTCCACCACCTCGATCCCGAACTCCCCGGCCAGTGGCCACGTCCGGCGAAGACGGGCCGCCTCGATCTCTCGCGGAGAATGGAGCGGGTAGAGCGTGCCCGCGGTCATGTGCTCGACGTCCACGCCGGTCAGGTCCCGGAGCTCGGATGCCACGCGCGGGTAGAGGCGCCAGCTCTCGATCGCCAGCCGGTGGAAGGGGCCGGGCTCGGGCGACGGGCCCAGCGGGGCCAGCAGGCCCGCCGCCGCGCTCGAGGCTTCGGCGCCGGGGCTCGCGCGCTCGAGCAGGGTGACGCGGCAGCCGCGCTTGGCCAGGTCCCCCGCGGTGGCGCAGCCGATGATGCCGCCGCCGATCACCGCCACGGAGGGCGCGGCCATCACGCTCGCCCCAGCGCGTCAAGAAACGCCTTGGTGGCGTCGGCGGGCCGCACGGCCGCGTAGATCGCGCCGATCACCGCGACGCCCGCGGCGCCGGCCGCGAGTACCTCCGCGACGCGCTCCGGAGTGAGTCCGCCCACGGCCAGGACCGGCCGGTCCACCGCACGGGTGACGGCCTCGAGCGCGGCCAGTCCCTGCGGCGGGCCGTAGCGCCGCTTGGACGCGGTATCGTAGACCGGCCCGAAGACGACGAAGTCGGCGCCCTGCGCGGCGGCGTCCCGCGCCTCCGCCTCCGAGTGCACGGAGGCACCTACGAGGAAGCCGGCCGGCGTGATCCCGCGCAGCGCCGACACGGGCAGCGAGGCGTGCGTGCGCTGGACGCCGTCCGCCCGGGCGGCCAGCGCCACGTCGGCCCGGTCGTTCACGATGAGCCGCGCGCCGTGACGGTGGGTGGCCTCGCGGAGCGTGTCGGCCAGCGCGAGCAGCTCCCGCGTCTCGAGATCCTTCTCGCGGAGCTGCACGGCGCGAAGGCCTGCGGCCAGACACTCCTCCACCACGTCGGCGGGCGGCCGGGACGCCGCCGCGCGGTCGGTGATCAGGTAGAGGGAGAAGCCTAGCTGGTCCACTCGGGCACGCCCTCCAGCGGGGAGGACGCGGTGGCGTAGAGCTTCTTGCCCATTCGCCCGGCCTTGAAGGCGAGACGGCCGGCCTCGACGGCCAGGCGCATGGCGGTGGCCATGGCCACCGGGTCCTTGGCGGAGGCGATGGCGGTGTTCATCAGCACGCCGTCGCAGCCGAGCTCCATGGCGATGGCCGCGTCCGAGGCCGTGCCCACGCCCGCGTCCACGAGCACGGGGACCGTGACCGCCTCCAGGATCAGCTTGATATTGTACGGGTTGCGGATGCCGAGCCCGGAGCCGATCGGCGCGCCTAGCGGCATGACCGCGGCCGCGCCGGCGTCCTCGAGCTTCTTGGCCATGACCGGGTCGTCGTTGGTATACGGCAGCACCGTGAAGCCCTCGCGGGACAGGGTGCGGGTCGCCTCCAGCAGGCCGAGCACGTCGGGGAACAGGGTGCGCGAGTCGCCGATGACCTCGAGCTTGACCAGGGTCCCGAGCCCCGCCTCGCGGGCCAGGTAACAGGTCCGGACCGCCTCGTCGGCGGTGTAGCAGCCGGCGGTGTTCGGGAGCAGCGTGTACTTCTTGGGGTCCACGAAGTCGAGGAGGGATTCCCCCTGCCCCGGAAGGCTCACCCGCCGCACCGCGACCGTGACGATCTCGGCGCCCGAGGCCTCGATGGCTTCGCGCATGTTCTCGAACGACGGGTACTTTCCGGTCCCGACGATCAGACGCGACTTGAACTCTTTTCCGCCCAGCCACAGTGACGTGTCGTACATGATGACCCCCCTTCGAGTTCTCCCCTCACCCTACCCTCTCCCCAGAGGGGAGAGGGGGAGTGGGGTGCTAGCCGCCTCCCATTGGATGGACGATCTCGATCTTGTCCCCGTCGGACAGCACCGTCTCGGCGTAGCGGGCCCGCTGGGTCACCTCGCGGTTCAGGGCTACCGCGGTGAACTCGCGGCGGATTTTGAGCCTGGACAGTAGGTCGTCGATACTGAGCCCCTCGGGCAGCTCCATCGGCTTGCCGTTGACGGTGACCGTCATGAAAAAACCGCACACCTTTCCAAGAAAGGGTGCGGTCCAGTCGTCGTGCGCCGCGTCGCGTTCCCTTCGCTGGAATTACCCAGTGCAGGTTCGAGGGGTCCCGGGCCGCACCCGGTTCTCAGGAGACCTCCCCCAGCGACGCGTCCGGATTATACCCCAGCGTCGAGCTGTCGCGCGAGCGCGTCTGGGTCGGTCACCGGGAGCTGGCAGACGTAGCGCCGGCACACGTACGCGGTCGGCTTGCCGTCCACCGCGCCGCGGTCGGCCAGGAGCGGCAGGCCCGCCGCGCCCGGCGCGCCCACCTCGGTGCCGACCACCACCCGGTTCGGCTGGTAGCGGCGGAATACGGTCTCGGCGAGCGGAGCGGCGGCGCGCTCGGCGCCGGCCGGCCACACCAGCGCCACCTCGGCCACCGGCCCCAGGTGGAAGTCGAGCGCGGAGAGGTAGCGGCCGAAGCCGGAGGGGTACTTCTGCATGACGTCGGCCATGGGCCGGAGCGCCTGCAGCGCGACGGCCTCGTAGCGCTCCTCGCCCGTCACGATCGCGAGCCGGAGCAGCCATTCGATGGTCACCGACGTGCCGCTCGGCACCGCATTGTCGAAGATGTTCCGCGGCCGGACCACGAGGCTCTCCTGGTCGTGGCCGGTGTCGAAGAATGTCTCGCGCTCTCCGTTCCAGAACAGGCGCAGGGTCTCCTCGGCGAGCCGGCGCGACTCGTCGAGCCAGCGCCGGTCGAAGGTCGCCTCGTACAGCGCGAGCAGGCCCGTCCCCACCATCGCGTGATCCTCGAGGTAGCCGGTGATCCGGGCCTGGCCGTCCTTCCAGGAGCGCAGCAGCCGGCCGTCCCGCACCATGGAGGAGGTCACGAACTCCGCGTTGCGGACGGCGGCGGCCAGGTAGTCGGGCCGGCCGAGCGCGGACGCGGCCTCGGCGAGGGCGGCCAGCATGAGGCCGTTCCAGGAGGCCAGCACCTTGTCGTCGAGACCCGGGTGGACACGCTTCTCCCGGTGCGCGTAGAGCATGGAGCGCGCGCGGGCGATCCGGGCGGCGAGGTCGTCCGCGCTCTGACCGAGCATCTCGGCCACCTCCGCGGGCTCGCGCGGCACGAAGAGAATGCTGTGGCCCTCGAAGTTGGACCCGTCGTCCACGCCCCAGTAGGCCAGGGCGGCCCGCGCCAGCGCCTCGTCCCCCAGGACCGCACGGATCTCCTCCGGCGACCAAACGAAGAACTTCCCCTCGACGCCCTCGGAGTCGGCGTCCTGGGCCGAGTAGAACCCGCCGGCCGGATGGGTCATCTCGCGGAGCACGTAGTCGAGGGTCTCCTCGGTCACGCGCCGGTACTCGGCCTCCCCGGTGGCGAGCCAGCCGTGGAGGTAGAGGGAGGCGAGCTGGGCATTGTCGTAGAGCATCTTCTCGAAGTGCGGCACCAGCCACTGCCCGTCCACCGAGTAGCGATGGAAGCCGCCGCCGAGCTGGTCGTAGATGCCGCCGCGGGCCATGCGGGTCAAGGTGTGGCGGAGCATCTCGAGCGCGCGCGCGTCGCCGGTGCGCTTCCATATCCGCAAGATCGCGTCCCAGGCCATGGGCTGCGGGAACTTGGGCGCCTGGCCGAGGCCGCCGTCGCGCTCGTCGAACTCGCCGGAGAGGCCCAGGTAGGCGCCCACCAGGACCTCCCGCGTCAGCAGGCTGGCGGAGCGGGTAAGGCGTTCTGACTGGCGCATGCTCTCCACGAGCTGGCGGCCGGCCTCGAGCACCTCGCCGCGGCGGCCGTGATAGGCGTCCGCGATGGATTGCAAGAGCCGCGGGAAGGCGGGCATGCCGTGGCGGTCCACCGGCGGGAAGTAGGTGCCGCCGTAGAACGGCACGCCGTCCGGCGTGAGGAACACGGTCATCGGCCAGCCGCCCCGGCCGGTCATGGACTGCACGGCCTGCATGTAGGTATGGTCCACGTCCGGCCGCTCCTCGCGATCCACCTTGATGGACACGAAGAGGCGGTTCATGAGCGCGGCGATCTCGTCGTCCTCGAACGACTCGCGCTCCATGACGTGACACCAGTGGCAGGCCGAGTAGCCGACGGAGAGCAGCACCGGCCTGTCCTCGCGGCGGGCCAGATCGAAGGCTTCCGGGCCCCACGGGTGCCAGTCCACCGGGTTGTGGGCGTGCTGGAGCAGGTACGGGCTGGTCTCGGAGGCGAGTCGGTTCGCGGGACGAGAGGAGGACACGAGAGAGGGCTCGCTCAGGCCTGCGGGGCCTGGACGAACGGCAGCGCGGCGACGCGGGCCGGCTGCTCGCCGGCGCCGTCCACCACCGTGACCGCGGTGCCCGGCTCGAAGTGCTCCCGCCGGACGTAGCCGAGCGCGATCGGCCGGCCCAGCGCGATCGAGCGCACCGCGGAGGTGACGCGACCGACCTCCTTGCCATCCACGGCGACCTGCGCGCCCTGGCCGGGAACCCGCTCGCCCTCGATCACGAGGCCGCTCAGCGCGCGGTTGACGTGCCCGCGATACTTCACGCGCGCCACCGTTTCCTGGCCGATATAGCAGCCCTTGGTATAGCTCACCAGGGCATCGAGCCGCGTCTCGGGCAGGATCACGGAGTCGTCGATATCGGTTGGGTACCACGGCTGGCCCGCCTCGATCCGCAGCACCTCGAGCGTCTCGGCTCCCGCGGGCACCGCGCCGGCCGACTCGAGCGCGCTCCGCACGGCGGCGGCGTGCTCGGCGTCCACCCAGCAGTGGAAGCCGGGCGCCGGCGCTTCCGACCGATTGACCACTCGAGCAGATGCGCCGCCGATGGTGACCTCGGCGTGGGCGTAGGGCGCAAGCTCGAGCGCGGCGCCGGCCAGGCCCTCGAGCAGGCCGCGCGCGGCGGGCCCCTGCACCGACAGGATGGCGAACGCGTCGTCCACCGCCTCGAAGTAGGCCTTCTCCGAGATGAGATAGCGATCGATCGTCTGCAGCGTCTTCTCGGTGAGGCTCGCGGGCAGCTCGATCAGCACCCGGTCGGCGGTCACGTAGACCACCAGCAGCACCGTCACCTTGCCGTGGGCGTCGAGGAAGGCGGCGGGCGCGCCCTGGCCCGGCTGGAGGCCCTTGACGTCGTTGGTGAGCATGCCCTGGAGGAATGCGAGCCGGTCGCGCCCGGTCACGCTGACTTTTCCGAGCGTGGAGCGGTTGAACAGGGCGGCACCCTGGCGGGCGGCGCGGTACTCGGTCCCGAGGTCGTGCATAGACTCGTTGTCGGGCATGGACTCATTGTTGTCGCGCGTGAGGCGCCTGTCAACTTGCGGGTCCCGGCCGACTCGTACACAATGGCCGCCGTGCCGCCCACCGCATTGCCCGATTTCCGGGCCCGCTCGCGCTTCCGCCGCCGCCTGCTGCAGTGGTACGGTCGCCATCGCCGCGACCTGCCGTGGCGCCGCACCGAGGACCCGTATCACATCCTCGTCTCGGAGATCATGCTCCAGCAGACGCAGGTGGAGCGGGTCGTGCCCAAGTACCACGAGTTCCTCGATCGCTACCCGACGCTCGAGGCGCTGGCCGGCTCCGCGCCGGAGGACGTCCGGCGCCTGTGGTACCCGCTCGGCTACAACGTCCGCCCGCTCAACCTGCACGGGATCGCGCGCGAGGCGGTGGCGAGCTACGGCGGCCGGCTTCCCGCCGACGCGGCCGCGCTCCGGGGCATGCGCGGCATCGGCCGCTACACCGCGGGCGCGCTGCTCTGCTTCGCCTACGGGCGCGCCGTGCCCATCGTGGACACCAACGTGCGCCGGGTGCTGGGACGCGTGTTCCTGGGGCCGCGGCGCCTCGCGGCGCTACGGGGCCAGAAGGCGATGTGGGATCTGGCGGGCGCGCTCGTGCCGCGCCGGCGCTCCTACGACTACAACCAGGCGCTGATGGACTTCGGCGCCACCTGGTGCACCGCGCGGGCGCCGCGCTGCCGCCCCTGCCCCATGAAGCGCTTCTGCGCGACCTATCGGATGACCGGCCGGACGAATGGGAGGACCGATGGGCGCGCTTGACGGCAAGGTCGCGCTCGTGGCGGGCGGCGGTACCGGCATCGGGCGGGCCGTTGCCGAGCGGTTCGCGCGGGAGGGTGCGCGCGTGGCCGTCTTCGGTCGCCGCCCGGAGCCCGTACGGGAAGTCGCGAGCGCGATCAGGGGCGCCGGAGGGGCCGCGCTGGCGATCGCGGGGGACGCGGGTGTCGAGAGCGACGTGGCCGACCTGGTGGCGGCCGCCCGGACCGAGTGGGGCGGCGTGGACGTCATGGTCAACTCGGCGGCGGTGCGCCTTCAGTCGCCGCTGACCGAGATCTCGGCCGCCGACTTCGCGGAGGTGCTGCGCATCAACCTGGTCGGCGCCTTTGTGCTGACCAAGCTCGTGACGGGCCCGATGCGCGAGCGCGGCGGCGGGAGCGTCATCCACATCGGCTCCGCGCTCGGCACCGCCGCCGCGCCGCTCTTCTCGCCCTATGTCGCCTCCAAGGGTCGGCTCAACGCCCTGGCCCGCGCCGCCGCCGTCGAGCTCGTCCAGGACGGCATTCGCGTCAACGTCGTGGCTCCCGGTACCATCGACACCACCATCAACGCGGGCGTGAGCGAGTTCCGGCGGAACATGCTGACGCGTCGCATCCCGATTGGACGCGCGGGGCATGTGGATGACGTCGCGGCCGCGTGCCTCTACCTGGCGTCGGACGCGGCCCGTTACGTGACCGGCTCGACCCTGGCCGTGGACGGGGGGTGGACCGCTTCATGAGCGGGCCCCTCACCCTGCCCTCTCCCCAGGGGGGAGAGGGGGGCAAGGTTGTCGAAGTGGTGGCGGCGGTGATCGAGCGGGAAGGGCGGATCCTCATCGCGCGTCGGCCGGCCTCTCTCCACCTGGGCGGGTTGTGGGAGTTTCCGGGCGGCAAGCAGAAACCGGGCGAGAGCGCGGCAGCGGCCCTCGAGCGCGAGATTCGCGAGGAGCTGGACGCCGCGGTCACGGTGGGGCCGCTGTTCGAGACGGTGGACTGGACGTATCCCGAGAAGCGAGTGCGCCTTTCCTTCTTCCGGTGCACGATCGAGGGCGAGCCGCGCGCGCTGGAGGGCCAGGAGCTGGCCTGGGTGCGCCCCGCCGATCTCGGGCGCTACGAGTTCCCCCCCGCCGATGCGGTGCTGCTCGACCGGCTCGGCCGCGGCTAGCCGCGGGGCCGCTTGACGCGGACCGGTTCCGACCATACGATGCGGCTCTCCTGTCCTCTCACACCACCTGCGCGCGGAGGATGCAAGACATGAGTAGACGGCTGACTGCCATCGTGCTGGCGCTCTTGACCCTCGCCGTGTTCGCCACGCCGGCCCTCGCCCAGAAGCCGGTGAAGATCGGCGTGCTGACCCCGCTCTCGCCGCCCGGCGACGCGTCCGCGGGCCAGTTCATCGTGCGCGGCGCCAAGATGGCCGACGACGACATCAACGCCAAGGGCATCCTGGGTGGGCGCAAGATCGAGCTGGTGATCGAGGATGATGCCGGTACGCCAGAGAAGGGCGGGGCCGGTTTCCGCAAGCTGGCGACGCAGGACGGCGTGGTCGCGGTGCTGGGCCAGTTCCACAGCTCAGTCGCGCTGGCGGTGCAGGATCTCGCCGAGCAGTTCAAGGTGCCGCTCTTCGCGACCCAGGCCTCCTCGCGTGTCTTCACCGAGAAGCATCTGAACTACAGCTTCCGCACCCACGTCATCGACACCGACCGGGTGCAGCTCTGGAACCGCTGGATCAAGGAGAAGGGCTTCAAGAAAGTGGCGGTGCTCGCCGAGAACACGGACTACGGGGTGGGGCTGGTGGAAGACACCAAGAAGCTCTTCGTCACCATGGGCGTGTCGGCGGAGCTGAAGACGATCATCTTCGATCGCGCGGTGGTGGACTTGACGCCCCAGCTCCTCGAGATCAAGAATTGGAAGCCGGATCTCGTGATCAATATCGGCGTGGGCACCCCCGCCTACCTGATCATCAAGCAGGCGGCCGACGTGGGCCTTCTCCCCGCCACCCCGATGCTCGTCTCCTACGACATGCCGGCCCGCCCGGAGTTCTGGAAGAACCTCGGCGACAAGGGCAACTACGTCTCCTTCATGGTCTACTACCACCCCACCATGAAGCTCACGCCCCGCGGAGAGGCCTTCCGCACCAAGTACCGGGAGCAGTTCAAGGAGGATCCGGTCTACGCGGCACTGAACGGCTACGCGCAGGTGGCCCTCATCGCCGACGCTCTCGAGGCGGCCAAGAGTGACTCCAGCGAGGCGCTCGTGCGCTCCCTGCTGGCCAACAAGTTCCAGGGCTGGAGCGCGACGATCAGCTTCACCCGTGGCGAAGGCCCCTACTGGCAGCAGTGGACCCCGCCGATGCTGATGCTGCAGTACACGCGTCCCGAGATGCCCTTCACCGAGGCCAAGATCATCTACCCGGCCGAGTTCAAGACCGGCGAGCTGGCCGTCCCGCGCTGACCGGCTTCGGACCGGGCCCGGGGGCGACGCTCCCGGGCCCGGCTTGGCCATCACCGATGGACCTCCACCTGTTCTCGCAGTACCTCCTCTCCGGCATCGTCATCGGCGCCATCTACAGCCTGATGGCCCTCGGCATCACGTTCATCTACTCGGTCATGAAGATGATCAACTGGTCGATGGGCGAGTTCTACATGATCGGCAGCTACGTGCAGTATGCGCTCCTCGCCTCCCTCCTCGGCTGGGACCGCTGGTACCTGGCCCTGCCTCTGGCCATGGCGTCGGTGTTCGTGCTCGGGCTCGTGGTTCAGCGCTTCCTCCTGCGGCCGATGTACGTGGGCGGCGTGGAACGGCGCGACGAGTACGCGACCGTCATGACAATCGCGCTGATGGTGCTCTTCCGGAACCTGGCCATCGTGCTGGGCGGGCCGAATCAGTACGCGCCGCGCGACTACGCGAAGCCCACCACCCTGCTGACTCTTCCGCTGTCCGGTAACCGCGTCGTGGCCCTCGTCGGCGCGCTGGTGCTGCTCGGCCTCTTCTACGTGCTCGTCACGCGGACCTGGGTGGGGCGCGCGCTGCGGGGTGCCGCCCAGAACCGGATCGGCATCCAGACCGCCGGCATCGACGTCCTGCGCCTCGACATGCTGGCGTTCGGGGTGGGCGTGGCGATGGCCGCCGCGGCCGGAGCCTTGCTCGCGCCCGACTTCCTCGTCTACCCGGAGAACGGGGCGATCTCGACCTTCAAGGGCTTCGAGATCATTGTGATCGGCGGGCTGGGCTCGATCCTGGGCAGTGTGGTGGGCGGGGTGCTCCTGGGCGTGATCGAGGCCCTGGGCTCGGTGTTCATCTCGCCAGCCTACAAGGATCTCTACGGCTTCCTGCTGCTGATCGCCCTGCTCGTATTGCGGCCCACCGGGCTCTTCGGGGAGCGCGAGCGTACGGTCTGACGCGGCGCCGTTCCCGTCAGTCGGCCGGCCTCCGGAGTCCGAGCAGCGGGGCCAGCGCGGGCAGCCGCGTCCGGACGCGTTCTCCCGCCGTGCGCAGCAGCCCTGCCAGGCCCGCCGGGTAGAGCCGCACCACCACGATCACGAGGAGGGCGAAGAGCACCATCCGGATCTCTCCCCAGCTTCGCAGCAGCTCGGAGAGCACCTCGATGAAGATCGCGCCGAGGGGCGGGCCCCCGAAGGTGCGCAGGCCGCCCGCGATGACCATGATGATGATGGTGGCCATCTCGTTGAACTTCATCGGCGTGGGGGAGAGCAGGCCGATGTAGTGACCCTGGAACGCCCCCGCCACCGCCGCGAACATCGCGGAGACGACGAACGCGAAGCGCTTCCACTTGAACGTGTCCACGCCCATGGTGGCGGCCGCTTCCTCGTCGTCGCGAATGGCGCGCAGGTAGGCCCCGATCCGCGAGTGCACGATCTGCCAGCCCGCGAGCAGGGCGGCGAGCGCCAGGCCCAGGAACAGGTAGTAGTAGGGCCTCGCCCGGGGAGTCCCGAAGAGGAAGGGCGTGGTCAGTCCCAGGTCCCCGCGCGTGATCTGGTACTCGACGGTGACGAGCAGGCGGACGGATTCCGCGAATGCCCAGGTGGTCAGGGCCAGATAGATCGCGCGCATGCGGAGGCAGAGGCTGCCGAGCCCGTAGCCGACGAGGGCGGCCACGATCGTCCCGGCCACGACGCCGGCCAGGATCGGGATCCCGGCCCGCTGCACGAGGAGCGCGGACGTGTAGGCGCCGATTCCCGCGAACGTGTGGTGAGCCAGCGAGAACTGGCCGGTGTAGCCCGCCAGGAGATTCCAGCCCACCGCGAGGATCACGTAGTAGAGGCTGATGACGAGGATGTGGGTGTGGTACTCGGACGTGATCAGCGGCACCCACGCCAGCGCGGCGTAGGCGACGAGGCAGAGGCCCACGCGTCGGAGGAATCCCTTCATCCGGTCAGGCGCCGAGCAGCGAGTCGCGGATCAGCTCGCGCAAGTGGTCCGCGAAGTCGGCCTGCGGGCCCTGGCGGCGCACCTGCCCCCCTTCGATCACGTAGAGGTAGTCCGACACCTCCACCGCCTTGGTGATGTTCTGGTCGACGAGGAGAATCGTGACGCCGGTCGCGCGCGCCTCCACGAGCCGCGCGTACACCTCGTGCGAGATGCGGGGAGCGAGCCCCGCGGAGGGCTCGTCCACGAGGAGCAGCTTGGGATCCGTCACCAGCTCCTTGGCGAGCGAGAGCATCTTGGCCTCGCCGCCGCTCAGCGAGGTGGCGCGATCGCGGCGCTTCTCCCGGAGGCGGGGAAACGTCTCGTAGGCCCGCTCCAGCATCCGCGCCACGCGCGCGCGGTCGCGGCGCTCCACCCAGGCGCCGAGGAGCAGGTTCTCCTGTACGGTGAGCTGGGGGAAGACGTTCGCGCCCTGAGGCACGTAGCTCACCCCGCACCGCTTGACCTCGTGCGGGGCCGACCGCTGGATCTCGCGCCCGTCGAATGCGATGCGGCCCCGGCGGGGATGGAGGAAGCCGAAGATGGTCTTGAGCAGCGTCGACTTTCCCGCCCCGTTGGGCCCGATGATGCCGGTCACGCTGCCCGCCTCGACCCGGAGGCTGATGCCGGCCAGGATGTCGATCCCCTCGACGTAGCCGGCCGCGACCTCGTCCACCTCGAGCAGCGCCATCTACTTGCCCAGGTAGGCTTCGAGGACCACGGGGTCGTTGGCGACCTGGGCGAGCGGTCCCTCGGCGATGAGCCGCCCGTCGTGCATGACCGAGACCCGGCCGCAGAGCTTCCGAACCTCGGCCATCTCGTGGGAGACGATCAGGAAGCTCACGCCGTGCTCGCGGTTCATCCGGAGGATCGCCTCCATGATGACCTCCCGGATGGTCGGATGTACGCCCGCGAACGGCTCGTCCATCAGCACGATGTGGAGCGGGTGGATCATGAGCGCCCGCGCGATCTGGACCAGCATGGCCTGCCCGCCGGAGAGCTGCTTGGCCAGCGCGTGGCGATGCCCGTCCATGGCGACGAAGTCGAGCAGGCGCCGCGCCTGCTCGGAGATCTCGGTCATCGGGCGCGCCCCCGCCCGGGCCCGCTCCGCCTGGCCCGGGAGCAGCACGTTGTCGAGCACCGTCATGTTGGCGAAGAGCTTCGGAATCTGGAACGTGCGGGCCACGCCCTGCGCCGCGATCTCGTGAGGCCGGAGCCGGTCGACGCGGCGGCCGTCGAGGTGGATCTCGCCCGCGTCCAGTCGGTGCAGGCCGGAGAGGACGTTGACGGTCGTGGTCTTGCCGGAGCCGTTCGGGCCGATCAGCCCGCGGATCTCGCCGCGGCCCACCGCCAGCGAGAGGCCGTCGACCGCGACCACGCCCCCGAAGCGCTTGACGATGCCGCGGGTCTCGAGCATCGGCCCCGCGGCGGCGCGGGCCGGCGCGGTCAGGGTCGGCGCGTCCATCGACCGAGCGCCGCCTCGTCCACCTCCACGCCGAGTCCCGGCCCGTCCAGCGAGAGAATGCAGCCGTCGGCGTACTGGACCGGTTGCCGCGTGATGTCGGCGGCGAGCAGGAGCGGCCCGAAAAGCTCGCAGCCCCAGGTGACCGGGGCGGCCGCCAGAGCCAGGTGCAGGTACGCGGCGGTACCGAGCGAGGTCTCGATCATGCAGCCCACGTAGCAGCCCATGCCGGCGGCCTCGGCGATGCGCGCGATGGCGAGGCTCCCGAGGAGGCCGCCCGACTTGGTGAGCTTGAGGCTCAGGATGGAGATCGAGCCGAGCCGGGCGAGTGCGAGCGCGTCGTGCGCGGTGAAGCAGGACTCGTCGGCCATGATCGGTACCGCGGAGCGCTGGGCGATCATGGCCAGCCCTTCAAGATCCCAGCGCGCCACGGGCTGCTCGATGAACCCTATGTCGTAGGGCTCGAGCGCCCGGACCGCCTGGAGCGCGGTCGGCCGGTCCCAGCCCTGGTTGGCGTCCACGCGAAGCGAGACCGCGGGGCCCAGGGCCTCCCGGAGCCGCCGGACCCGCAGCACGTCGTCGGCCAGGGAGCCCGCCGCGGTCTTGATCTTGAAGATTCGGTGCCCGAGCGCGACCTTGGCCTGTGCCTCCTCGAGTTCGGCCTGCGGATCGGCGACCGCGAGCGACCACGACAGCGGCACGCGATCCCGGACCCGGCCGCCCAGCAGGCGATGCACCGGGACGCCCAGCGCCCGCCCGGCGAGATCCCAGAGCGCCATCTCCACCGCGGCCCGCGCGAACGGATTGCCCTGCACCCGTGTCGCCATCTCGATCCGGAGAGCCTCGATCGCCGTCGGATCCCGGCCGATGAGCCACGGGGCGATGTAGCGCTCGATCGTCACCGCCACCGACTCGGCCGACTCCTCGCTCCACGTCGGGCCGCCCAGACAGGCGGCTTCCCCCCAGCCGACGTGGCCGTCGGAGGTCTCGAGGCGGACGAAGACGAAGTTCACCGTCTCGAGCGTCGTGAAGGACATCTTGTGTGGGCGCTTGACCGGGATATCGGCCAGCACCACGCGGAGGTTGCCGATCTTCATGGCTAGAACATGGTGGCTTCGGTGCGGAGTCGTCCCGTCGCGAACCGGTCGAGCGACAGGGCGCCAATATCCATGCTGGTGGCCCGGCCGTCAAGGAGCATCTCGGTCATCAGGATGCCGATGGCGGGCGAGTGCATGAAGCCGTGCCCGGAGAAGCCGCAGGCCACGTGGAAGCCGGGCGCCTGCGCGGCGGGACCGAGGATCCCGTGGTAGTCGGGCGTCAGGTCGCGCACGCCCGCGTAGGCCCGCATCACCTGGGCCTCGGCCAGCGGCGGCACCCGGAGAGCCGCCGCGCGGAAGACCGCGTCGAAGGCGTCCCAGTCCACCGTGGTGTCGTGCCCCGGCTTGATGTCCTTGTCGGTGCCGCCCATCAGCACCGCGCTCAGGCCCTGGCGATGGACGTAGAAGCCGGTATCGAGATCGACGATCAAGGGGAAGACTTCCGGGAGCACCGGTAGCGGCTCGGTGACCATCACCTGCCGCCGGTACGGTTTCGACGGGATGTCCACGCCGGCCATCGCGCCGATCTCGTCCGCGTGGGGGCCGGCGCAGTCGATCACGATCGGGGCGAACCATTCCTCGCTCGGCGTCTGCACGCCGGTCGCGCGCTCGCCGGCCTTCACGATGCCGGTGACGGGCTGGCCGGTCAGCAGGCGCAGGCCCCGGCTCCGCGCCACGGCCAGGAAGCCCGAGAGCAGCGAGTACGGATCGGCGGAGCCGTCGTCCGCGCAGAACGTGCCGCCGAGCAGGTCGGCGGTCACGAGCGGCGCCAGGTGGGCCTGGATCTGGGACGGGGTCAGCAGCTCGCTCGCCACCCCGAGCCCGCGCTGCAGCTCCACGTTCTGGCGGCACTGCGCGAGCGTGCCCGCGTCGGTGGTCACGAACAGATAGCCGTGGCGCAGGAAGTCCACCGAGCAGCCCAGGATCTCGCGGTCGTGCGTGAAGTAGCGGTACGAGAGCTGGGTGAGGCGCACGTTGGCCTCGGTGGAGAACTGGAAGCGCACGCCCCCGGTGGCCTTCGAGGTGGCCCCGGTCCCGGGCTCCGTCTCCTTCTCGAGCATGACCACGCGCAGGCGTGGGTCCCGCTCGAGGAGATGAAACGCGATGGAGCCGCCGATGATGCCGGCGCCGATGATGACGACGTCGGCGGTCTGGGTCACGCGCGGAGCGGGATCAGGCGGGGCGCGGCGCCAGCCCGTGGCGCACCGCCTCGTGCACCATGCGGACCAGCGTCGTGATGTCGAAGACGGGCAGGCCCGTGAGCGCCTGGATGTCGGCCCGGTAGGGCGGCATGTTAGTGCACTCGAGCACGAGGGCGCCGATCTCGGGGTGTGCGTGCATCATGCGCCGCACCACCGTGAGGTGCTCCTGGCGCGCCGCCTCCACGTCGAGCGTGAGCTGATCGTCGAGCAGCACACGGGTGAACTCCTTCTCGGTCTCGAGCCCCGCCACCACCACCGGGACGTCCGGGGCGATCCCCGCCCCCGCCATGTGCTCGGCGTGGAGGGCGGAGGCGTTCACGGTGAGGATGCCGACCGCGCGGCCGGGCGGGAGCATGCGGTGTACCAGCGGTACCAGCATGAGGCTCGAGGTGAACACCGGGATGGAGACCGCGGCGGCCAGCTCGGGCTGGAACTTGGCGAGGAACCCGCAGTTGGTGGTGACCGCGCACACGCCCTCGCGCTCGAGGAAGCGCGCGCCCTCGATGAAGGCGGGCAGCAGCTCCCGCTGGCCCTGGCGCACCACCCGGTCCGGGGAGGCGCCGGCCACGCGATGGTAGCGCACCGGGAAGTCGAAGGTGGAGGCATTGCCCATGTCGCCCGGGATGCGCGGGAACTGCGTGTCGAGCATCAGGATGCCCACCGAGAAGCCGTAGAGGTTCTGCCCGCCCTGGACGCGCATGAGAGGGGATGGCTAGTTCAGCTGCGCCAGCTTCTGGCGGACGCGCCGGAGCTGGTTGCGGACCTGCTCGTGGTCCGCCGCGTTGGGGAAGTCGGTCAGGTACTGCTCCCAGTCGGCCACCCCGCGCTCGAGCCGTCCCATATTGCTCCAGGCCGCGCCGCGGTCGCGCCGCTCCCCCGCCGAGGCGGGGTTGAGCACGAGCAACCGGTCGATCACCCGCACTACCTGATCCCAGGCTTCCCGGCGCCAGTAGACGCCCTTGAGGTTGGCGAGCATCCGGGTCAGGAACTGCCGGTTTCCCACCGGCGCGAAGTGCTCCGGCGCGAGCCGCACCGGCCGGCCGAGGGCCTGGCTGACCAGCTCCCGGCAGCTCTCCGTCGTCAGGAGCGCGCCGCGGTTGAAGGGATCGAGCAGCACCTGCTCTCCCGCGATGCGGGCGCCGGTGATGAAGTGCCCGGGCAGCCCGATGCCCTCCATCTCGAGATCGAGCCGACGACCCACCTCGATGAGCACGAGGGACAGCGTGATCGGGATGCCGAGCCGCCGATTCAGGACTTCGTTGAGGTGGCTGTTGCGCGGATCGAAGTAGTCGTCGCGGTCTCCCGAGAAGCCCAGCTCCTCGAAGAGGTACTCGCGGAGCCGGTGGAGACGGCCGAGGGCGTCGTCGGCCCGCCGGGCCGGCTCGGCCGCCTCCGCCAGCGCGGAGAGGCGCCCGAGGTACTCGTCGACATTCAGATCGGGCTGCTCGCCGGCGGCGATCAGGAGCGCGGCGTGGGCCAGGTGGATCTGGTCGTCCGGGCGATCCACCGCCACGGCGAACGCGGCCAGCGACGCGTCGGAGTCCATCAACAGCCGGGCGCGTGGTGGATGCCGGCGGTCCGGAGCGCCGCGCCCTGCAGCTCTTCCGCGAGCGCCAGCGTGCGCGCGGAGGCCCGCCGCGCCGCCTCCTGCGTCTCCGGCGTGGTGGCCAGCTTGAGCAGGAGCGAGCGGCCGAGCTGGTGATGGAAGCGCTCGTCCGGCTCGATGATTTCGCGATAGAGCGTCGCCGTGAGTCGGTCGCCCGCGCGGTCGCAGAACTCGATGAACTGGCGGTTCTTCACCACCGCGACCGCCTCGCGGGTGAACTGGCCGGCCGCCACCCGCTCGACGGTGGTCGGGAGCGAGTCGAGGTACTTGAACAGCGGTCCGAAGCCCTGGGCGAGCGGATCGAAGCTTCGCGCGTCGAAGCCCAGCTCCCCGAGCCGCTCGGCGATCATCCGGTAGTGCTTCGCCTCGTCGCCGGCCTGGCGCGCGAAGGCCATCTTCACCTCGACGTCGGTCGTAACCACCAGCCAGCGCGCCGCGATCTCGGTGGCTTCGATCTCGTTCTTGAGCGCGACCTTCAAGAGATTGGTCACGTTGAGCGCGCCGGACACTTCGGGCTTGAGCGTGGCCTCCGGCTCGAGACGGCGCAGGACGGCCTGGTTGGTCTCGTCGAGCTGGGCGACGAACTCGGCGGCGGTCACGCGGCGAGGCCCCGCTGCAGGAGCTCGGGCAGCTCCTGGGTTAGCGTCTCTTTCGTCACCACCCGGCGGCAGCGGGCGTGCAACGGCTGGGTTGTCCGCGCCAGGGCGTGGGTGGTGTAGCCGAGCACGGCGACGGCGGGCACGCGCTCCAGGGCCGTGAAAATCGCTTCGTAATCCCAGCCATTGGTTGTGAGATCCACGATGACCAGGGCGGGTGGCTCGCCTTCCAGGGCCGCGGTCAGCTCCTCGGGGGTGCGGGCGAAGACCAGCGCGGTGCCGACCAGACGGGCGGTTTCCCGGATGCGGGCGACGAAGAAGAGATCACGGACGACGGCGACGGCCTTGATGGCGCGGCTCCGCCTAGTCGTCCTGCTCCTGGATGCCGAGCCAGTACTTGTTCCACTCGGCCAGGTGCGTGAGGGTCGACAGGTCGCGCATCCGGTCGACGTAGACGATGCCGTTCAGGTGATCGGTCTCGTGCTGGACCACCCGGGCGAAGAACTCCTTGGCCACCACGTCGATCGGGTTGCCCTCGCGGTCGCGCGCCTCGAGCCGCACCGACCCGAAACGCGCGACGATGCCCCGCATGTCGGGCACGGAGAGGCAGCCCTCCCAGCCGTCTTCCATCTCCTCGGTGAGCGGGGTCACCACCGGGTTGATCAGGACGGTGAGCGGGATGGCGGGCGCGTCGGGGTAACGGGGGTTGCCGTTGACCTCGATCACGCAGATCTGCTTGAGCGCGTGGACCTGCGGCGCGGCCAAGCCAGCACCGTTGTATTCCCTCATCGTCTCGACCATGTCGTCGATCAGCCGCTGGGTCTCTGCTGCGCTGATCTCGCTCACCGGGACGGGGGCGGCGACCTTGCGAAGCACCGGGTGTCCGAGACGCGCGACTTTCAGGATCGCCATGCCGATCTCCTCTCGCGGTCGGATTGTAGCATAGCCCCTCGGGCGCCCTGGAAGCCGGCGAGGACGGTGGGCCAGCGCGGATCGTCGAGCGAGGGCTGGAAGGACGGGTAGAGCTGGGTGCGATCGTAGAGGCCGCGGTAGCGCTCGTGGATCCGCTCCCCGATGATCGCGAACGACCCGCTCACCGCGAAGTGCTCCAGCGTCTCGTCGCTGATGAGGTCGGCCATGCCCTCCCAGTCCCCCGCGAGCGACTTCGCGTGCAGTCGCGGGACGAGCTCCTCGAGCCCGTGCACCGCGAGCACGTCTGGTAGGTTCGAGTGGACGCGTAGAAGAAGATCCGCTTCTTGACCGCCCGCGCGTTCTTGCGGAGGTCCTCCTCGGTGTCGCCCAGCCCGATGTCGAGGTTCACGCCTCATT
>DASQAL010000071.1:0-3016 GCA_035635775.1 Candidatus Acidiferrum sp. | reverse complement strand
GTAGTTCTGGACGAGCTGGTAGTCCCAGTACTCGCCGGCCGGCATCCGCGCATTGTCGTAGAGCCAGTCGATGAGCGCATCCTTTTTCAGGAACCCGCCCCGGTCCACGAACTGCCGCGCGGTGATGGGATCCAGCAGGAGGGTGGGCGGGGTGTGCGGGTCCATCCCGCGGAACATGTTGCGGACGTGCTCGCGCCAGTAGCGCTCCCGGAGCCCGAGGGTGAAGGCGGTGGAGCGGCAGCCGGTGAACACGCTGACCGCGCTGTCGGTCGGCCGGAAGCCGTGCTGGACGTGGAAGGGCTCCCAGGGGCTCCGCTCCTCGTTCTCGCCGAAGGTCACGCTGTTGTACGCGTAGTTGTTGCCCATGGAGCCCATGTAGGTGAGGCCCGGGACCGAGCCGCCCTGGAGGTTCTGCGAGAGGAGGCCGTAGGCGCGGCCGATCGTCGCGTTGGCGTGGTTGTGGGGGCCGAGCGCGCCGGTGCCGACGTTCATCGCGATCTCGTGGCGCATCGGGCCGTTGACGACCGCCATGGTGGCGAGCGAGCTCGAGCTGCTGCCGCGCGCGCTCACGCCGGTGGCGGCCAGGGCCAGGATCACCGGAAAGTACGCCGGCACGGCGCCGGCCATGACCGCGTTCACCGCGACCTTCTCGACCGTGTACTCCCAGGCTTCCCGGAAATGGGTCGGCCGCATGCGCCCGACCACCTCGTCGGGCCGGCGCCGGGTGCCCGCGAGCATCGCGGCCACCCGCTCCTCGGTGGGGAGCACGATGGGCAGCTTGTCCGTCCAGTCGCGGTCGAGGAAGAGGCGGTGCAGGTTCTCTTCCGTCTCGGGCTCGACCAGCCGGGGGGTGGACCGGTCGAAGTCGATCGCGCCGCGCTCGTCCTGGGCGAACGGCCGGGTCAATCCCTCGATCACCTCCTGCATGACCGGCCGCCGGCTGATGGGATCGCGCCCGTCGATGTAGGCGCGCAGCTCCGCGGCCGTCTTGCCCATGACCGGCTGGGGCACGAACGCCTGGCGGAGGCCCGGCATGCCGTTCTGGGCCGCGACGGCGCGGACCACCCGGTCGAACTTGTCGGTGTGCAGGGCGACGGTCGGGACCCCGTACGCCGCCTCGATCGTCATCGCGTGCGCGGCGACCGCCGGCGCGCAGGTGCTTCAGTGGCCGACGCCGACGATGGCCGCATGCCCCCGCGCCTTGATCTCCTGCCAGGTCGCCGGATCGTCCTTGAGATACACGCTCGAGATCGGCTTGACGATCGTCTTCACCGCCGGCATGTGCACGGCGAACCAGGCCTGCATCTGCTGGAGGAAGACGTCCGAGTCGTCGAAGCGGCAGTCCACCAGGTAGACCGTCTTGTCGTGCAGGGTGTCGAGCCGTGGGGCCAGCTCCTTGCGGGTGATCTTCGGAGCGAAGCCGACCGGGTTCAGGACCGTGAGCTTGCCGTTCGTCGCCATGGTGGTCTGCCTCCGTGGCCGCCAGTCTACAATGAGCGCGCCTTGACCTGCTCGGGGACCGGCTGCTAGGCTTCGGCCCACCCCATTCGCATTCGCACTCCATCAAAGGAGATGAGCATGAGGCGACCGCTCTCCGGGCTGGGCCTTGTCGTCCTACTCACCGCGATCGCCGCGGGCCCGGCCTGGCCCCAAGAGCCTTACCCCACCCGGCCGATCTCCATGGTGGTCGCGTTTCCGCCGGGCGGCGTGGCCGACAACACGGCGCGGCCGGTGGCGGCGGTGCTCGAGCGCATCCTGAAGCAGCCGGTGACCGTGCTCAACAAGGCGGGCGCGGCGGGCGCGGTGGGGTACCAGGCCACGGCGACCAGCAAGCCCGACGGCTACACGCTGCTGATGGCGCTCGTGAGCGTCTCCGTGCTCCCCGAGGTGGACAAGCTCTTCGCGCGTCCCCAGAACTACACGCGCGAGCAGCTCACCGGCATCGCGAGAATCAACGCCGATCCTTCCATGCTGGTGGTCCGGGCCGACGCGCCGTGGAAGACGCTCAAGGACCTGGTGGAGGACGCCCGGAAGCGGTCCGGGGAGATCGTCTTCACCTCCTCCGGCCTCTACGGCGCGGCGCACATCCCGATGGAGATGTTCATCAAGGCGGCCGGCATCAAGATGCGTCACCTGCCGACCACCGGCGGGGGACCGATGATGAACGCCATGCTGGGCGGCCACGCGCAGCTGGTGATGACGCCGGTGAGCCTGGCGGTCGCCCACGTGAAGGCGGGCAAGCTCCGGCTGCTCGCCCACAGCGGTACCGCCCCGGTGGCCGCGTACCCGGAGGTCCCTTCGTTCAAGTCGCAGGGCTACGATGTCGAGTACACCGCGTGGGCGGGGCTGGTAGCCCCGAGGGGCACGCCCCCGCACATCATCAAGATCCTGCGGGATGCGACGCGGCAGGCGGTGAAGGAGCCCGAGGTGATCGCCTCGCACGCCAAGCTCGAGACGCCGATCGCCTACATGGACGCCGACGAGTTCAACGCCTGGTGGGCCAAGGACGCGGCCCGGCTGGCCGAGGTGGTGAAGCAGATCGGCAAGGTGGAGTAGCTCCCGGCCGCGCCATGACCGTCGACCGTGTGGCCGGCCTGGCGCTCGTGATGATCGGCATCATCACCCTCTGGGAGAGCCGTGTGTTCCCGCTCGGCTCGCTCCACCGGCCGGGGCCGGCCTACATGCCGGTGGTCCTGGCCTTGCTGCTGATCATCTTCGGGGGGGCGGTGTTCGCGATGGGCCGGCACGCCCGCCGGCTGGCCGAGCTGGGCTGGTCGGAGTGGCGGCATTCGGTGGCCATCTTCGGCGCCTGCGCCTTCGCCGCGTGGGGGCTCGAGCGGCTCGGCTACCGGCTCACCATCGCGGTCGTGGTGGGCTTCCTGTTGCTGGTCGTGGAGCGCAAGGGCTGGGCGCTCGGCCTCGCGCTCACGGTGGCGATGGCGTGGGGCTCGTTCTTCGTCTTCGACACGCTGCTGCGCGTCCCGCTGCCCCGCGGGCCCTTCGGGCTCTGACCGTT
>DASQAL010000070.1:0-7353 GCA_035635775.1 Candidatus Acidiferrum sp. | reverse complement strand
CCGCGACTTCCCCGCCCCCGGCTCGCCGATGAGGCTCAGCACCTGGGCGCGGCCGGCCCGCATGTCGTCGAAGGCCGCGTCCATCCGGCGCAGCTCGCGCTCGCGGCCCACGAGGTGCGCCCCCAGCCCGAGGCCCTCGAGCCCGCGGGCCGAGCGCGGGGCCGCGAGCGGACCCAGCAGGCGATGGACCCCCACCGGCTCGCTCTTGCCCTTGAGCAGCACCTCCTCGCGCGGGGCGAACGCGAAGGCGTGATGGGTGAGCTGATACGTCGCGTCGCCGATCAGGATCTCGCCCGAGGGCGCCGCGCTCTGCAGGCGAGAGGCGGTATTGACGGTGTCGCCGGTCACCGCATAGGCGGCGTCGGCGGTCGCGCCGATCCGGCCCGCCACCACCGGGCCGGTGTTGACCCCGATGTGCAGCGCGAGGGGCCGCCCGAGCCGCCGCTCCCAGCGGAGATTGAGCGCGCCCACCCGCTCGCGCATCAGGAGCGCGGCGCGCAGACCGCGTTCGGGATCGTCCTCGTGCGCGCGCGGGGCCCCGAACACCGCCATGACCGCATCGCCCACGAACTTCTCGACGAAGCCCTCGTAGCGCTCGATCGACGCGGACATCTCACGGAAGAGGTCGGCCTGGATCGCGCGCACGTCCTCGGCGTCGAGCCCCTCGCTGAGCGCGGTGAACCCGACCAGGTCCGCGAAGAGCACGGTGACCGGCCGCCGGTCGCCTTCGGGCGCGGCGGTCGGCGAGGGCGGAGGCGGTGGCGCCTTCGCTGTGGCCAGCCTGCCTCCGCACTTCGGACAGAACGCGAAGTCGGCGGGCGCTTCGAAGCCGCAGCCGCTACACGTCATGTGGACGGGGCGACGTCGATCTCCTGGGGCATCGGGATGCCCCGGCGGGCCAGCTCCCCTTCCAGGTCGAGCGCGCGCGTGCCCACCGGGCGGCCACCGGGCACCGTCCAGAACACCTCGAACTCGAGGCCGTCGGGATCCTTGGCGTAGAGCGACAGGCTCACGCCGTGATCGGACGAGCCCACCAGCGAGCGCGCCTCGATGAGGCGCCGCCGCGCGCGCACCAGGTCGGGCAGCTCGCCGACTTCCCAGGCCGAGTGGTACATGCGCACCGCGCCCTCGTCGGGACCGGTGACGCCGGGCTGCTCGAAGAGGCCCAGGTGGTGATCCTCCGTGCTGCCCGCGATGCGGAGGAAGGCCGCGTTCGGGTACCGCGTCTTCACCTCGAAGCCGAGAACGTCGCAGTAGAAGCGCACGCTGCGGTCAACGTCGGACACCCAGAGCACGAGGTGCTGCAGCCGCTTGAGCCCGATGCCGCTCATCGCCCGGGGTACTCCACGCTCACCGTGATCGCGGCGCACGCGATGATGGTGTCGGCGTTGGGCACACGCAGGCCACCCTGCACCGGGCGCACCGTCACCTCGCCGTGCGGCAGCTCCTTCTTTACGCGCTCCACGTCCACCTTGCCGGGATCGGGCACGCCCACCGTGACGTCCACCAGCATGCGCCCGCCCTTGGCGCGCACCTCGGTGAAGAGCGGCAGGCTCGAGTGCCGGATCGCGTCCGACACCGCGCGGCAGGCGGCCTTCGTCCCTTCCTCTCCGTGCACGTCCACACCCATCCCGAACTCGAGCACCATCGCCTGTGCGGCCACGTTGTTCTCCTCTCTATTACCCGATAAAGCTGCCACCCATGACCCGGATCGTGTCGCCCGTGACGTACGCGGAGGCGTCGGAGGCGAGGAACAGGCACGCCTCCGCGATGTCCTCCGGGCGGCCCAGCCGGCCGAGCGGGATACGCTTCAATTGCTCCGGCCCGCCCGGCGGCGCCTGGCGGAACTCAGGGTACCACTCGGCATAGCGGCGCTCGGTGTCGATGGCGCCCGGCACCACCATGTTGACCCGGATGCCCGAGGGGCCCAGCTCCGCGGCCAGCGCGCGCACCAGACCCAGCAGCCCGGTCTTGGCCGCGGTGACCGCGGCGGTGCCCGGCCGCCCGGTCAGGCTCGACTGCCCGCCGAGCGCAATGATGCTCCCGCGCCCGCGCCCCTTCATGCCCGGCACCACCGCGCGGGCCAGGTAGAAGGCGGAGTGCAGGTTCACCGCCAACACCCGGTGCCAGTCCTCGAGCGACGTCTCGGTGATGGGCTTGTGTGGGCGGATGGCTGCATTGCACACGAGCACGTCGATCGCGCCCAGCGCGGCCGTGCCCTCCTTCACCATCGTCTCCACCGCGGCGGCGTCGCCGATGTCGCCGAGCACGGGCGCGACGCGCACGCCGTGCTTGCGGCACTCGGCGGCGACCGACTGCAGCTCGTCGCGGTTGGCGCGGGTATTGAGCACCAGGTCGGCGCCCTCCGCCGCGAAGGCCAGCGCGATGGCGCGCCCGATATTGCGGCTGGCCCCCGTGACGAAGGCGGTGCGGCCTTGAAGTCTCATGGCGTCACGCCGGCGCGGCCAGCGCGGTGACGTGCGGCATGACCCCGGCGACGAACAGATCCACGTTGGCCGCCGCCTCCGCTTCGGTCATCTCCCCGAACATCAGCCGGCAGGTCATGTAGGTGCAGCGGCTCGCCGCCACCTGCCGCTCGATCTCCGCCCGCACCTGGACCGGCGTGCCCGCGATGGCGACCCCGCGGCGCCGCGCCTCGTCGAAGTCGGGCGCGAAGCGCGCCGGGAGCGAGCCGAAATCGCGCCAGAGCTTGGTGAGGTTCGCGTACCAGACCGCGTAGTTGGCGCGGCCGAGCGCCATGGCCGCGTCCTCGGTGGCGGCCACCACCACGTGGCGGCCCATGCCGAGCCGCGGCATCGCGGCATCACCGTGCTTGCGCTGCCACACTTCGCGATAGCGCTCGAAGAGCGGCGCCGACATCTCGGCCCCCAGGTTGGTGATGACGTTGACCCGGTTGGTGGCCGCCCACTCCGCGCCGGCGGCGTGCCCGAGCCCGTACCAGAGCGGCGGGTGCGGCTTCTGGAGCGGCTTCATGATCATCGGGACTTTTCTGTATGTGTACTTTGCTCCCCGATGGTCGAGCACGTCGCTCGTCAGGCCCTGCAGGACGATCTCGAGCGTCTCCCGGTAGATGTCCTCGGTCTCGAGATGGTGGAGATCGAAGAAGGCCATCTCGTAGGGTACGATGCCGCGGCCCACCCCGAAGTCGAACCGGCCCCGCGAGAGATGATCGAGCATGCACACTTCCTCGATGAGCCGGAGCGGGTTGTAGAGCGGCAGACAGTACACGCAGGGCCCGAGGCGGATCCGCCGGGTGCGCTGGGTGGCCGCGGCCAGGAAGAGCCCGGGCACCGGGGCCAGGCCGAGCGGCGTCGCGTGGTGCTCGGCCAGGTGGTAGGAGTAAAAGCCCGCCGCATCATACTTCTCGAGCAGTCGCAGCCGGTGCTCGTAGAAGTCGGCCAGCGGCATGTCCCGACGGTCGAGGTGGTCGAAAATGCCGAGATCCATGTGCCCTCCTCCCGTCTGGTGGCGGGACCGGCAGGTAGGGTACCATGGGGCCGCTTTCCAGAGTGACCCCCCGGGGGGGGCGAGAGGAGCCAGCGCGATGGCTTATGACCTGCTGATCAAGAACGGATGGGTGGTGGACGGTTCCGGCATGCCGCGGTTTCGCGCGGACGTTGGAGTGACGCAGGGCCGGATCGCCGCCATCGGTCGACTCCGCGAGAGCGCCCGTGAAGTGATCGACGCGGAGGGGCGGGTCGTCGCGCCGGGCTTCGTGGACGGCCACACCCACATGGACGCGCAGGTCTTCTGGGATCCGCTCGGGACGTCGTCCTGCTGGCACGGGATCACCAGCGTGGTCATGGGCAACTGCGGCTTCACGCTCGCCCCCTGCGCCAAGGAAGACCGGCACCTCGTCATCCGCAACCTGGAGCGCGCCGAGGACATCGCGGCCGAGGCCATGGAGGCCGGCATCGACTGGCGCTGGACCACCTTCCCCGAGTTCCTCGACACGATCGAGTCGCTGCCCAAGGGCATCAACTACTCGGGCTACATCGGCCACTCCGCGCTCCGCACCTACGTGATGGGCGAGCGCGCCTTCGAGCAGGCGGCGAGCGAGGCCGACCTGGCCGCGATGGAGCGCGAGCTGCGCGCCGCGCTCATGGCGGGCGCCATCGGCTTCACCACTTCCAGATCACCCAGCCATGAGACGCCCGGCGGGAAGCCGGTGGCGAGCCGCATGGCGAGCTGGGACGAGGTGCGCCGGCTGGTCGGCGCGATGGGCGAGCTGAATGCGGGCATCTTCGAGCTGGCGGGTGAAGGCGTGGACCGCAAGGTGGGCCATCCCGACCTGCCCGACTACCACACGCGGCTCAAGGCCCTGGCCGTCGAGACCGGCCGGCCGATCACCTTCGGCCTCTTCACCCGCAAGGACGCGCCCGAGATGTGGCGCCACTACGTGCGGCTGATCGAGGAGACGAAGGCCGCGGGCGGGCGCATGTTCGCCCAGGTGCACAGCCGGGCGCTCTCTGTCGTGCTCTCGTTCAAGACGCAGATGCCGTTCGACCGGCTCCCGGTGTGGAAGGAGCTGCGCGCGCTACCGCTGGGCGAGCAGCAGACGCGGCTGCGCGACCCCGAGCTGCGGAAGCGCCTGGTCGAGGCCTCGCACGAGCGGGACAGCCGCCGCGCCCTCGGCACCGAGGCCCGGCAGGCCGACTACGACTGGATCTTCGTGATGGACTCGGTGGACCCGCCGCACCGGTCGGTCGCCGAGATCGCGCGCGAGCGCAACTGCGATCCCGTCGAGGCCATGATCGACCTGGCTCTCGAGAAGGACATGGACCGGTTCTTCTTCCACCCGATCGCCAACGAGAACCAGGAGCTGGCGCTCGAGCTGATCAAGCACCCGCAGGCGGTGGTCACGTTCTCCGACTCGGGCGCCCACGTCTCCCAGCTCATGGACTCGTCGCTCCAGACCTATCTGTTGAGCCACTGGGTGCGCACCAAGCAGGCGCTCACGCTCGAGCAGGCGGTGCGCATGCTCTCGTTCGTGCCCGCCAGCTACTGGGGCTTCAGAGATCGCGGCCTGATCCGCGAGGGCATGGCCGCCGACTTCGTGGTCTTCGATCCCGACACCATCGCGGCCGAGCTGCCCGAGGTGGTGCGGGACCTGCCCGCGGGGGCCAAGCGGCTGATCCAGCGCACCCGCGGCATCGCAGCCACCGTGGTCAACGGCGAGATCCTGCTGCGCGACGGCAAGCACACCGGCGCGCTGCCCGGACGGCTCCTGCGCGGCCCACTCGCGCGGGCGACTGCCTAGGGCGGCGCTCCCGCCATGGCCAAGTTCCTCGAAGGTAGGACCGCGCTCGTGACGGGCGCGGGCCGCGGCATCGGCCGCGGCATCGCGATCGCGCTGGCCAAGGCCGGCGCCAAGGTGGTGGTCAACGACCTGGGCGCGGGCCTGGACGGCGAAGGGGTGGCCTCCGGACCGGCCGCCCAGGTGGTGGACGAGATCGTCAAGGCGGGCGGCACCGCCGCGGCCAACTACGGCTCGGTGGCCGACTTCAAGCAGGCCAACGAGATGGTGGACCAGGTGGTGAAGACCTACGGCCGCATCGACATCCTGGTCAACGTGGCCGGCATCCTGCGCGACCGCATGATCTTCAACATGACCAAGGAGGAGTGGGACGCGGTCCTGGCCGTGCATCTGGACGGCACCTTCTTCTGCACGCGCGCGGCCTCGGTCCACATGCGCGAGCAGAAGTACGGGCGCATCATCAGCATGTCGTCGGTCTCCGCGCTGGGCTCGCCCGGGCAGCCCAACTACGGCGCGGCCAAGGCCGGCATCATCGGGCTGTCCTGGTCCACCGCCAACGGGATGGCCAAGTACAACGTGACGTCGAACGCGATCATGCCGAGCGGCGCGACCAGAATGATCGATTCCACCCCGCGGGGGCGGCAGGTCTTCGAGCAGACCGGCAAATGGCCGAGCGAGCAGGCCATCGGCACCGAGCGCGATCCCGACAACGTGGCGCCGCTGGTCGTGTTCCTGGCCAGCGAAGGGGCCGGCCATGTCAACGGGCAGGTCTTCCACTCCTTCGGCTACGGCTACACGCTGATGGCCCTGCCGGAGCCGATCCGGCGGGTCGAGGCCGACCGGAGGCTCGAGCCCGAGGAGCTGGCGAAGCTCTTCCCCGATACGCTCGGCCGGGGCCTGCACGAGCCGCCCGGCACCAACTTCGGTCGGACGCTCGGCGAGAAGCCCAAGAGCGAGTGGAAGGATCTCGGCAAGGGCGTGCGGTACTGGCAGTCTCCCTGGGAGGCGCGTTGACCAACGTCCTGCTGGTCTGTCACGCCAATACCTGCCGCAGCGTGATGGCCCACGTCCTCCTGGAGAAGATGCTGGTCGAGCGGCGCCGCGACGGCACGGTGCGCGTGCGCTCGGGCGGCGTCGCCAACCACGCTCGCGACGGGATGATCCCCTCGCTCGACGCGCGCATCGTGCTGCGCGAGGATGACATCCACCTGGCCGAGGACGCGTTCGCCTCCACCGACCTGCGCCGCCACCGCGAGATCGTGGCCGCGGCCGACCTGATCGTGACCATGACCGCGCAGCAGAAGGCGATGATCGGCGCCTACGAGGAAGCGCAGGGGCGGCCGATCCTGACGCTGCACGAGCTGGCCGGCGAGGCCGGTGACGTCGACGACCCGTTCGGCCAGGGCGAGGACCGCTACCGCGCGACGCGGGACGAGATCAAGCGCTGCCTCGAGCTGGGCGTGGACCGGATGCTGACCCTGCTGGATGATTGGAAGCTACGAGGGCGGAAGGAGATCAGCCGATGAACCAAGACGAGCAGGTCCTGTACGACCCCACCGCCGAGCCCCGGATTCTCGCGTCGGGCCTGGCCCCGCGCCTGGCCAGCCTCGAGGGCAAGCGCGCCGGCATCCTCGACAACAGCAAGGCCAACGCGGGCACCCTGATGCTGGCGGTGGTCGCGCGCCTCAAGGAGAAGTACGGCGTCCGGGACGTCGTGAAGCGCGAGAAGGGCATCGCGGGCGCGCCGTCGCCCGACATCCTGGCCGCGCTCACGACGTGCGACTTCGTCCTGGTCGGCAGCGCCGACTGAGGGTCGTGCACGTCGTGGAGTATCCACGGCGCCATCGTGCTGGAGCAGCGGGGGATCCCCACCGTGGTCATGGGGACGTATGAGTTCGAGCAGCTCGCGAGGCTCGAGGCCAGGAACCGCGGCCTCGCCGACCTGCCCCTGGCCCTGATCCCCCACCCGCTCGGAGGCATCCGCGAGGACGAAGTCGTGAAAAAGGCGGAGCTCGCGGTCGAGATCGTGCGGAAGGCGGTCACGCGGGGATGAGCGCGTCCGCCTCGGGCCCGGC
>DASQAL010000069.1:0-54135 GCA_035635775.1 Candidatus Acidiferrum sp. | reverse complement strand
CACGAGCTTCGATGGATAGAAACAGAGGCTGTAGCCGATCATCCCGAGGCGGGCCGCGATCCCGAGGCCCGCATAGCCGGTGAACTCGGCCCCCTGGCTCCGAGCCCACGCGGCCACCACGGCGCCCGCGAGCGCGAGCGCGCAATAGGGCAGCTTCTCTACGAGCACGCGGGGCCAGCCCGCTCGCCACCTCCGGAGCGGGTACACGTCGAGGATCAGGAGGGTGATGGGGAGGCTCATGGCCATGCCCTTGGTCAGGAGCGCCGCCGCGAAGGCCACGAGCGACGCGGCGCCCCACCCCATGCGAGGGCGGCCGTCCGGTGCGCCGACCGCGCGCAGGTATGCCAAGACCGCGAGGAGATAGAAGGTCCCGCACAGGATGGTCGCGCGGTCGGAGATCCAGGCCACGGACTCGACCCGCTGGGGATGGAGCGCGAAGAGCAGCGCGGCCAGGGCCGCTCCCACCCTGGTGTCCACCGCCGTCTGGAGCGCGACGATCAACAGCCGGCGGGCGACCAGGTAGACGAGGATCGCGTTGGCCGCGTGCAGCAACAGGCTGGCGAGATGATACCCCCACGGGTCCATCCGGCCGAGGACGTGGTCGAGGGCAAAGGACAGCCACGTGAACGGCATGTAGTGGCCCATCAGGGTGTTCGTGAACATCCACCTGACCCGACTCGCGTCGAACCCCCGGTATCTGAGGTTCGCCACCAGGTTGATGTCGTCGTCCCAGTTGAAGTCGCCCTGGAGCGCGGGCCAGAACGCCGCACACGTCACCAGGAAGATGCCGGCCGGGAGAAGGGCGGCGGGGAGCCTCCGCATCACACCCATTGTCCCGCGATCGATTTTTAGGGTCGATGCTTTTTCGGCTCGGTTAGACTGATCATGATGTTGCGTCCCGCCTGGCGGGCTGCACCACTCGCCCTCGCTCTCGTGACCGCCGTGGTCTTCGCCCCGGTCCTCCGCGCCGGCTTCGTGGACTGGGACGACCCCATCAATTTCCTGGAGAACCCGTACTACCGGGGCCTGGGGTGGCGGCAGCTCCGCTGGATGCTGACCGCGAACGTGATGGGCCACTGGATCCCGGTGACCTGGTTGACGCTCGGCGCCGACTTCGCGGTATGGGGCATGAACCCGTTCGGGTACCATCTCACGAACCTCCTGCTGCACAGCGCCAGCGCGGCCCTTTTTTATTTCGTCTCGCAGCGCCTGCTGGGGCTCGCGATGCCGGCCGCCTCCCCCGGGATCCTGAGTCTCGGCGCGGCCGTCGCCGCGCTCTACTTCGCGGTGCACCCGCTGCGGGTGGAGTCGGTCGCGTGGATCACCGAGCGGCGCGACCTCACCTCGGGCCTGTTCTTCCTTCTGACGATCCTCGCGTACCTCAAGGCCCACGAGCGGCCGCCCGCAGTGAGGGCGGTCTGGCGTCTGGCCGCGCTGGGCGCGGCCGCCCTGGCGCTCGCCTCCAAGTCCATCGTGATGGGCCTGCCGTTGGTCCTGCTCATCCTCGATGCCTACCCGCTGGGGCGGCTCGGCCCCCGCGTCCGGGACTGGTCGAGCGCCCAGGCCTGGCCGGTCTGGCGCGAGAAGATTCCGTTCGCGCTCCTCGCGGTCGGCACCGCCGCCGCGGCGTACCTGGTCCAGCGGAGCACCGGCTATCTGACCCCCGCCGACCCGAGCGGCCGGATCGGCGTGGTCGCGTACAACGTGTGGTTCCACATCTGGAAGACGGTGGCGCCGCTCAACCTGGGCCCCATCTACGAGCTGCCCCCGCGGGTGAATCCGCTCGAGCTGCCCTACCTGCTGAGCGCGGCCGGCGGCCTGGCGATCACCGCCGCGGTATGGCTCCTGCGGCGGCGCTGGCCGGCAGGTCTCGCGATCTGGGCCTTCTACCTCGTGATGCTCGCCCCGGTGACCGGCATCGTCCACACCGGCAACCACCTCGGAGCGGATCGCAATACCTACGTGCCCTGCATGGGATTCGCGCTGCTGGTCGGGGCTCTCGCGGTGACCGTCGTCCTGGCATGGCGGCGGGGTGTGCTACGCGCCCCCATCGTGGCCATGGCCCTGGGCGTCGTGGCAATCTGGATCGGCGGCCTCGCGCTGACCGCGAGGGTGCAGTCGTTCGTCTGGCACGACTCGGAGACCCTCTGGCGCTACGCCATCGAGGTCGATCCCGGCTGCGCCATCTGCCACCACAACCTCGGCACCAGCCTCGGCCGGCGCGGGGCCTGGGCCGAGGCCCAGGCCCTCCTGGAGCGGGCGATCGTGCTGCGGCCCGACGCGTCCGAGTTCCGCGGCACCTACGGGATCCTCCTGATCCAGATGGGCCGTCGCCCGGAAGGCCTGGCCCAGCTCCGGTACCGCCTCGACCATAACCCCCGCGACGTCAACACCCGCGTCAATCTCGGGATCGCCCTCATCGAGGATGGTCGTCCCGGCGAGGCGATCGCCGAGATCGGGCAGGCGCTGCGCGTCAAGCCGGATTCCGTGACAGCCCTGAACGCCCTCGGCCGGGCGCTCCTCGCCGACGGCCGCGTGGAGCCCGCGCGGGCCGCCTTCGAGCGGGGGCTCACGATCAACGCGACGGATCCCGTCGCCCACCTGGGACTGGCCCGCGCGCACCTCGCGCGGGGCGATCGCGCCGCCGCGCGGGAGCAGATCCCCATTCTGGATCGCCTCGATCCGCAGCTCGCCCGCATGCTCGAGCAGGAGATCCGGTAGGGGCGAACACGTTTCGGTGTAGACTTTCCTTCGCAGCAATCCCCACATGAGGTAAGCGAATGGCGGCCAGCGCACACCCCTCGCGGATCGGCGTGGACATCGGCGGTACCTTCACCGACCTGGTCTGGGTGGACGAGACCACCGGCGCCGTCCGCGTCGGCAAGCTCCTGACCACGCCGAAGGACCCGTCCCAGGCAGTGGAGGAGGGCGTGGTGACCCTCCTGCACGAGGCGGGCGCCGCCACCACCGCGGTGCGCGCGCTGATCCACGGCACCACGCTGGCCACCAACGCGCTGATCGAGCGCAAGGGCGCGCGGGTGGGGCTGCTCACCACCGCCGGATTCCGGGACGCGGTCGAGATCGGGCGGGAAGGCCGCTACGACATGTACGATCTCTTCATCGACCCGCCGGTGCCGCTTGTACCACGTCAACTCCGCATCGAAGTCGCCGAGCGCGTGCAGGCCGACGGCACCGTGCTGCGCCCGCTCGACCTAGCGCAGGCCCGCGCCGCGGTGGCCCAGCTCGGCGCCCTGGGCGTGGAGGCCATCGCGATCTGCCTGCTGCACGCCTACCGGAACCCGGTGCACGAGCGGGCGCTCGCCCGGCTCTGCGCCGAGCTCGCGCCCGGCGTGCCGGTGTCCTGCTCCTCCGACGTGGTCCCCGAGATCCGCGAGTACGAGCGCACCTCCACCACCACCGCCAACGTGTACGTGATGCCCCTGATGGCTCGCTACCTAGACGATCTCGAGCGCAAGCTCCAGGGGCTCGGCATTCCGGGGCGACTCTACGTCATGATGTCGGCCGGGGGCATCGCGACCCCCGAGACCGCCAAGCGCGTGCCGATCCGGCTCGTGGAATCGGGGCCGGCCGCGGGGGCGCTCGCGGCCGCGCGCATGGCCCGCCAGGTCGGCCTGGACCGCGTGCTGTCCTTCGACATGGGCGGCACCACCGCCAAGGCCTGCGTCATCGACCGCGGCGAGCCGCTGCTCGCGCGGGAGTTCGAGGTCGCGCGGGCGGACCGGTTCAAGAAGGGCTCCGGGCTGCCCATCCGCGTGCCGGTGGTGGAGCTGATCGAGATCGGGGCGGGCGGTGGCTCCATCGCCCGGGTCGACCGCATGGGGCTGCTCAAGGTCGGCCCGGACAGCGCGGGGGCGGATCCCGGCCCCGCGTGCTATGGCCTGGGCGGCGGCGAGCCGACCGTCACCGACGCCGACCTGCTCCTGGGCTATCTCGACGCCGACTTCTTCCTGGGCGGCCGCATGCGGCTCGACGTGGGGGCGGCCCGCCGCGCCATCGAGGAGCGGGTGGCGCGTCCGATGGGGCTCGAGCTCACCGAAGCGGCGTGGGGTATCCACCGGGTGGTCAACGAGAACATGGCGGGGGCCGCCCGCGTGCACGGCATCGAGCGCGGCAAGGACCTGCGCGGCTATCCCCTCTTCGCCTTCGGCGGCGCGGGCCCGGTGCACGCCTGGCAGGTGGGGCGCATTCTGCGAGTGCCGCGCGTGCTCGTGCCCTTCGGGGCGGGCGCGCTCTCGGCCTACGGGCTCCTGGCCGCGCCGCTTGCCTTCGACTTCGTGCGCACCGCGCCACAGCGCATGGCCACGGCGGACTGGGCGCAGATCAACCGCCTCTTCGAGGAGATGGAATCGGAAGGCCGCCGCATCGTCCGCGGCGCCGGGGTGGCCGATCAGGACGTCACCGTGCGCCGCGGCGCCGAGATGCGCTATCTGGGCCAGGGCCACGAGGTGGACGTGGAGATCCCGGCGGGCCTGCTCGGCCCCGGCAGCCTGGACGCGATCACCGCCGCGTTCGAGGCCGCCTACCGGCTCCTCTATAGCCGCACCCCGCAGGGCGTGCCGCTGGAAGCGCTCAACTGGCGCGCCGTCGTCTCCGGCCCGCGCCCGGATCTCACCATCGCCGGCGGGACGGCTTCCGGCACGGTAGCCGCGCCGGCTCCCAAAAAGCACCGCGCCGCCTACTTCCCCGAGGCCCGCGGGTACGTCGAGACTCCGGTGTACGATCGCTACGCGCTCGGCCCCGGGGCGCGCCTCGAAGGGCCAGCCATCGTCGAGGAGCGCGAGTCCACCACCGTCATCGGCCCGGGCGCGGCGATCACGGTGGACGCGCAGCGAACGCTCATCGCCGAGCCGGCCGCCGCGGGGGCGCGGTGATGGATCCGATCACGCTCGACATCTGCTGGAACCGGCTCATCGGGGTCGTCAACGAGCAGGCGGCCGCGCTCATGCGCACGTCGTTCACCTCGATCGTGCGAGAGGCGGGCGACCTCTCCGCGGGCGTCTTCGATCGGCGCGGCTACATGATCGCCCAGGCCGTCACCGGCACGCCCGGGCACATCAACTCGATGGCCCTGGCCATGAAGCACTTCCTGGCCGCGTACCCCCTCAAGACGCTCCGGCCGGGCGACGTGCTCATCACCAACGATCCCTGGCAGACCTCCGGGCATCTCAACGACGTCACGGTCTGCAATCCGGTCTTCCGCGGTCGGGACTGCATCGCCTTCTTCGCCTCGACCTGCCACAGCGCCGACATCGGCGGCCACGTCCTCTCGGCCGAGGCGCGCGAGGTGTACGAGGAAGGACTCTGCATCCCGATCATGAAGCTCTACGAGGCCGGCCGGCTCAACGAGTCGCTGGCCGCGATCATCCGGGCCAATACCCGCGTCCCCGACCTCGTGATGGGCGACTTCCACGCGCAGGTGGCGGGGGGCGCCGTCGGGGGCGAGCGCCTGCTCGAGTTCATGGACGAGTTCGGCCTCAAGCGGCTCGAGCCTCTCGCCGACGAGATCATCACCCGCACCGAGCGGGCGATGCGCCAGGCGATCGGCGCGCTGCGGCCCGGCGAGTATCGATACTCGATCACCTCCGACGGCTTCGACGAGCCGATCACCATCGCGGTGCGCTGCGAAATAGCCGGCGATAGTCTCTGGGTCGATTTCACCGGCTCCTCCCCCGCCAGCCGGCGCGGCATCAACGTGGTGATGAACTACACCGAGGCGTACACGACCTACGGGGTCAAGGTCATCGTGAGCCCCGACGTCCCCAACAACGAGGGCGCCTTCCGGGTTCTCCGCATCACCGCGCCCGAAGGCTCCATCCTGAACGTGCGCCATCCCGCCCCGGTGGCGGCCCGTCACATCGTCGGCCACTTCCTGCCCCACGCGGTGGCGGGCGCCCTGAAGGAGGCGCTGCCGGACCGGGTGATGGCCGAAGGCTCCGCCAATATCTGGGGGCTGCAGCTCACCGGCAAGAACGCCGACCGCGCGCCGTGGGTCTACACCTTCTTCAGCTCGGGCGGCACCGGGGCGCGGCCCCAGCAGGACGGGCTCTCCGCCACCGCGTTCCCCTCCGGCGTGCTCGGGACCCCGGTGGAGGTCATCGAGTCGCTCGCGCCGCTGCTGATCGAGCGCAAGGCCCTCCGCGACGGCTCGGGCGGTGACGGCCGCCAGCGCGGCGGGCTCGGCCAGGTGATCGCCTTCCGCGTGCGCTCCGACGAGCCGGCCACCTGCTCGGTGCTCTGCGATCGCACGCGGATCCCGGCGCAGGGGTTCTTCGGCGGCCGGCCCGGCCTGCCCGGGCAGGTGCTGATCAACGGGCGCGCGCCCGCCAATCCCAAGGCCGAGCAGACGCTGCAGCCGGGCGATCTGGTCGAGATCATGCTGCCGGGCGGCGGCGGCTACGGGGACCCCGCGGAGCGCGATCCGGCCCTGCGCGCGCGCGATCTCCAGCAAGGCTACGTCCTGCCATCGGAGCGAGGTGTCGCGGCCGGCTGACCGGGCGTGAGCGCCCGGGCCCGGGAGATCGGCGTCATCGCCGTCGCGGGCACGTGGTGGCTCTTCCTCGCGATCGCCTTCCTGTGGAACCGCGGTGACGACGTCGGGCGGCTGCCCGCGCTGACCGCGTCGTTCATCGCCGCGCTCGCCCACGGGCCGGTCTGGGGTCTGACGGGTCTCCTGGCGTCGCTGGCGGGCGCGGCGGTGGCCGGCCTGATCGGGCTCGCCTGGTACGGTCTGGGCGGCGCGATCGCCCGGCGCATTCCACGGCTCCGGGACCACTCGCCTCACGAGGACCGGATCGCGGAGATCGCGGACCTCACCCTGCTCGGCGCGGCCGCGTGGTCGCTCATCTGGTTCCTGCTCGGCGCCATCTATCTCTACCGGGTGCCGGTCGCGGTGGTCGTGCTGGTCGCCGGCCTCGCGCTGGCGGCCGCCGCCCTGGTGCACGATCGCCCGAGTCCGCGCGCGCTCGCCCGCGCCGCGGGATCGGCCGCGCTCGCGCTGGTCGTCACCACGCAGGCGCTGGCCCTGATCGCGACGCTGGCGCCGCCCACCGCCAAGGACACGGTCCTCTACCACTTCGCGCTCCCCAAGGCCTATCTCGCGGCGGGCGGCGGAATCGAGGTCCCGTACAATATCGCGGGCTACTACCCGCTGGGCGTGGAGCTGCACGCGGTCTGGGCGATGCTCCTGGGCGCGCCGATGGGCGTGCGGGGCGGGGAGGCGGCGGCGGGCGCCACCCTGTTCCTCTTCGCGCCGCTCCTGGTGATGGTGGTCTACGCCTGGGCGCGGGAGCGCGGGCTCGATCGGGCCGGGGCCGGGGCGGCCGCGCTGATGGTCGCGTGGGTCCCCACCGCGTACGACGTGGCGGCCAGCGCCTACGTGGACCTGGCCCTCGCCGCCTACACCGCGATGGCGGTGCGCGCGTTCGGCCGGTGGTGGACGACCCTCGACGCGCGCCATCTCGTCTGGATCACCATCGGCATGGGTGGCGCGCTCTCGATCAAGCTCAGCGCCGCGTTCGTGATCCTGCCCCTGGCCCTGCTGGCCCTGTTGCGCTCGCTCAAGGGGTCGAGCCCGGGCCCGGGCACCGCGGTGATCGCGGGGTCGGCCCTCGTTTCGCTCGGCCTCGGGGTGGCGCTCGCCGCGCCGTGGTACGCGCGGAACTGGATCCGCACCGGCAGTCCGCTCTTCCCCTTCTACCTGGGCATCTGGCCCGCCCAGGCGCCGGGCTGGGACCTCGAGCGCTCCCAGCTCTACGAGACGCTGTTCTCGCTCTACGGGAATACCCAGACCGGGCTCGACTACCTCCTGACGCCCCTCCGGCTCGCGGTGGCCGCGCAGCCGGATCAGCCCCCGTTCTACGACGGCGTGCTCGGCATCGCCGTCGCCTTCGCCCTGCCGCTGCTCGCGTGGGCACTCTGGACGCGACGCCTCGACATCGAGCTGCGGCTGTCGGTGCTGGTCTCGGCCTGCATGTTCGTCTTCTGGCTCTTCTCGAGCCAGCAACTCCGCTACCTCCTGCCCGCGCTGCCGGGTCTCGCCGTCGCCAGCGCGGCCGCGGGGGCCGCGCTCGGCGGGGCAAGAGGTCGCGCCCTCCGCGGGCTGCTCCTGGCCGCCGCCGCGCTCGGCGTGCCCGTCGCGCTCGCGTGGTTCCTGACGCTCGACCCCGCGCGCGTCGTGCTGGGTGGCGAGGGACGCGCCGACTTCCTCCGCCGGCGTCTCGACTACTATCCGTACTACGAAGTGGTCAATCGGGAGCTGCCGCCGACCGCGAAGGTGTGGCTTATCGACATGCGCCGGGACAGCTATCATCTGGAGAAGCCGTACTTCTCGGACTTCATCTTCGAGGACTACACCCTCACCCGTTACGTGCGCGCGGCGGCCGGGGTCGAGGAGATCCGGGACCGGGTCCGGGCCGACGGCATCACCCACCTGCTGGTCCGGCACGACATCCTCCTCGACTACCGCCGCTCCCCCATCGTGGACGATCGGCGGGCACACGACGAGAACGTGGCCCGGCTCACGCTGCTGGCCGACTTCTTCACGCAGGGCACCCGGCTCATCAAGGGCGACCAGAAGTTCTGGTTGATCGAGCTGCCCGCGCGGCCCGGCTGAGTGGGCTCCGCGGGGCCGTGCTAGAATTCCGCCAGCCGTTTCGAGGAAGGAGCTCTCCACATGAAGGCATCCCGTCTTCTCGCGCGCTCTGGTCTCCTGGCCGCGCTCCTGCTCGGTCTGCTCGCCGGCTCCGCCCGGGCCCAGGCGCCCCGGGAGGTGGTGATCGGCGTCGTCTACCCCTTGAGCGGCAACCTGGCCCAGATCGGGATCGACTCGGTCACCGCGATCCGGATGGCGGCCGAGATCTTCAACAGCAGGTCCGAGCTGAACCTGCCCTCGACCCGGAAGACCACCGAAGGGCTGCCCGGGCTCGCCGGTGCCAAGATCCGCCTCATCGTCGTCGATCACCAGGGCAAGCCCGAGCTGGGCCAGGCGGAAGCGGAGCGGCTGATCACCCAGGAGAAGGTCACCGCGCTGCTCGGCTGCGTGCACTCGAGCGTCACCGCCACCGCGAGCCAGGTGGCCGAGCGCTACAGGGTGCCCTTCATGAACGGGGAGTCGTCCTCGCCCACCCTCACCGAGCGCGGCTTCAAGTGGTTCTTCCGCACCTCGCCCCACGACGGCCACTTCAGCCAGGCGATGTTCGACTTCATCCGCGACTTCGAGAAGAAGCGCGGGATCAAGGTGAAGACGGTCGGGATCATGCACGAGGACACGCTCTTCGGCGCCGACTCCGCCAAGGTGCAGGAAGAGCTGGCGAAGCGCGGCGGCTACGAGGTCGTCGCCAAGATGGCCTACCGCTCGCGCACGACCAGCCTCGACGCGGAGGTGACGCGCCTGAAGGCGGCCAATCCGGACGTCTTCCTGCCGACCTCCTACACGACCGACGCGACCCTCTACGTCAAGACCGCCAAGACGCTCGACTACATCCCGAAGCTGCTCATCGCCCAGAACGCGGGCTGGGTGGACCCGGCCTTCGTCCAGGAGATGCGCGCGGACATCGAAGGTCACATCACCCGGTCTCCCTTCGCGCTCGACCTCCAGGCGAAGAAGCCGCTGATCCGCGAGATCAACGAGCTCTTCAAGAAGCAGAAGGACAACCCGGGCGGCCGCGACATCTCGGAGGCCCCGACCCGCGCCCTCACCGCGTTCACCGTGCTGGTGGACGCCATCAATCGGGCCCGATCCACCAACCCCGAGGACATCCGCAAGGCGCTCGTGGCCGCCAACGTCCCGGCCGAGCAGCTCCTCATGCCCTGGACCGCCGTCCGCTTCGACGAGAAGGGGCAGAACACGGGGGTGCGGGCGATTCTCCAGCAGATCCAGAAGGGAGCCTACGCCACGATCTATCCGTTCGACCTGGCGTCGGCCGACGTGGTCTACCCGCTGCCCGGATACAAGGAGAAGAAGTAGGCCGGGCTCAGCCGCCGGGTCGGGGTCGGAAGACGAGCGTCTGGCCGACGCGCTCGGACACCGCGTAGCGCCGCTCGATCGCCCCGAGCATGTCGTCGGTCCAGCGGTCCCGGTGGAGCGGCACCTCGGGAATCGTGAAGATCAGGATCGCCGCGAAGGCCTGGCGCTCGAGGTCGCCGAGCAGGGGCCGCTGGTCCCATCGTCCCGCGCGGGCGAGCTGGGTCATCTCGAACGGCTGGAAGTAGATGGGGAGTCCGGCGCGGGCCAGCAGGCCCATGTCCTCATCGGCCAGCACGACGCCGCCGGCCTCGCGGACCACCCGCTCCAGCCGCCGCGCGTCCTCGGCCTGGCCGAGGCGGGCGTGGGTCACCGCCCGGTAGGGGGAAGCGAGGACCATCAGGGCCACGTCCAGCGCCAGCAGCAGCGCCACCGCCGCGGCCACCGCCCGCCGGGGCCCGAGCCAGGCCATCAGCGCGCCGATCGCCAGGGCCACCGCCGCGCCCAGCTCGAGCAGGTAGTTCACGTTCGAGCCGACCTTGCCGATCGTGAGCCCCGACACCGCGGCCCCGATCAGATAGGGCGCGACCAGGCGCCAGGACGGCACGCGGAGCACGCCGGCCAGAAGCAGGAACAGACCGGCCGCGGTGAGCGCGATCGGCATGAGCGTCCACGTGTCCGCGAGATAGCGGGCGAGCGACCCCGGCTGGTACTCGTTGAGGTTGGCGGTGACGATATTGAAGGAGAACCCGCCGCGGGTCAGCCACTCGAGCCCGGCGAAGAGCGCCGCACCCAGGGCCGCGACCAGGCCGACCAGGGCCAGCGCGCGGCGCCCGCGCCCGACCCCGAGCAGCCAGAGGGCCGCCGCGAGCGGGGCGGCCAGTCCGTACGACTGGCGCGTGAAGATCGCCGCGGTGAGGAGGAGCGCGGCGAGCGGCACCGTCCACCGCGCGTCGGGACGGCGGACGCAGGCGTAGAGCCCACCCAGGCTCAGCGCGAGCGCGAGGGCGTCCACGCGATAGAGCCCAGCCCAGTAGGACGCGGGAGGGAACGCGAGCAGCGAGAGGCCACCGATGACCGCGGCCAGACGATCGCGCGTGAGAGCGAGCACGATCAGGCCGATCAGCGTCGCGGCGGCCGCGATGCTGAGCCAGGACAGGAGGCGGCCGTACCAGAACGCGGGGCCCGCGATCCGGGCCACCGGGCTCAGCACGAGCGGGTAGAGCGGCGGGTAGTTGCTGATGGTGTACGGCGGCGACGTCAGATCGGCCCGGTAGATGTTCTCGCGGCTTCCCAGGGCGCGCGTCTGCGCGAGCAGCGGCCCCTCACCGTAGTCCATCGGGTACGGGAACGTGATCACGCGCGCGCCGTCCCCCGCGAAAACGGCGGCGCCCCCCACCAGGACCAGGAGGAGCAGGCCCGTCGGTACCATCGCGGCGAGCGTGATCGTGTCGAGGCGTCTCTGCATCGTCGGGCCCGGCAGCGAGCAGTGTAGCGCATCGATGGTACAGTACCCGCCAATGACGGCCGAGGTCCTCCTGCAGGGCATCGTCAGCGGCCTGCTGATGGGCCTCGTCTACGCCCTGATCGCGGCCGGCCTCTCGCTGATCTTCGGGCTGATGGAGATCGTCAACTTCGCCCACGGCGAGTTCCTGATGGTCGCCATGTTCACGAGCTACTGGGCGTGGGCCCTCTGGCGGCTCGATCCCCTTGTCTCGCTTCCCCTCACCGTCTGCCTGCTTTTTGTGCTCGGGGCCGTGACCTATTGGGGTCTCATCCGCTGGATCCTCGACGCGCCGATGCTGGCCCAGATCTTCGCCACCTTCGGGCTCGCGGTCTTTCTGCGCTCGGCGGCCCAGGCGCTCTGGGGCGTGGACTTCCTGGTGGTCAAGAGCCCCCTCGCCGAGGGTCGGATCTCGGTCGGCGGGCTCTTCCTGGGCCTGCCGCAGCTCGTGGCCAGCGTGGGGTCCCTCGCCGCCTTCGCGGGGCTCCACTGGTTCATCAGCCGCACCGAGACCGGGCTCGCGCTCCAGGCCACCGCCCAGGACCGTCAGGCGGCCTCGCTGATGGGCATCGACACCCAGCGCATGTTCGCGCTCGGCTGGGGCATCGGGGCCGCCTGCGTCGGCGTGGCCGGGGCGCTCCTCTCGATGTTCTTCTACGTCTTCCCCGAGGTGGGGGCCACCTTCTCCCTGCTCGCCTACGTGGCGGTGGCGCTCGGCGGCTTCGGCAACGTGCCGGGGACGCTGGTGGCCGGGGTGGTCGTCGGCCTGGTGGAAGTGCTGGGGGGCCTGCTGATCGCGCCCGCGCTCAAGTACGCGGTGGTCTTCGCCATCTACCTCGTCGTCGTCCTCTGGCGACCTCAGGGCCTCTTCGGCCGCTTCTGATGCGGTCGCGCCTCGGATCGGTCGCCGCCTTCGTCTTGCTGGGGGCGGCGCTGGCCTTCCCCCTCGTGTTCACGCTGCCGTATCCGCGCGACGTGATGATCCGGATCTTCCTCTACGCGATGCTGGCCACCGCCTGGAACGTGCTCGCGGGCTACTGCGGCCAGATCTCGCTCGGGCACGCGGTGTTCTTCGGCACCGGCGCCTACACCTCGACGCTGCTGTTCCAGCAGGACTGGCTCGGCGTCTGGGCGAGCCCGTGGGTCGGGATGGCGCTGGGCGCGCTCCTGGCCGCGCTGCTCTCGCAGATCATCGGCTATCCGGTGTTCCGGCTGCGCGGGCACTACTTCGCCATCGCCACCATCGCGGTGGGCGAGATCGTGCAGACCATCGTGATCAACTGGGACGCGGTTGGGGGCGCCCGCGGCCTCTTCGTGCCGATCAAGCGGCCCGACTCGCTCGCCAACTTCCAGTTCCACGAGAGCAAGCAGACCTACTACTACATCGCCCTCGCCTTGCTCGTCCTCGCCATCGGGATCAGCCGGGGGATCGTCCGCTCCCGCACCGGCTACTACTTCCGAGCCATCCGCGAGGACCAGGACGCGGCGGCGGCGCTGGGAATTCCGGTGGCTCGGTACAAGCAGCGCGCGATGGCGATCTCGGCGGCCCTGACCGCGCTGGGCGGGACGTTCTACGCTCAGTACGTCTTCTTCATCGACCCCGAGTCGGTGCTGCCGCTCTCCCTTTCGATCCTCGTGTGCCTGGTGGCGGTGCTGGGCGGGGTCGGCACGCTGTGGGGTCCGATCCTCGGCTCCGCCATCCTGGTCCCGCTGGGCGAGGTCACGCGGGTGCAGTTCGGGGGTACCGGCAAGGCGCTCGATCTCGTCATCTACGGACTGCTGATCATGATCGTCTCGGTGGTGCAGCCCGGCGGCATCATGGCCCTCCTGCAGCGCGGGTCCCGCCGCTCGTGACGACGCCCCTGCTCGATATCGAGGGCGTGACCAAGCGCTTCGGCGGGCTCGTGGCCAACCGCGAGATCTCGTTCCGGGTGGGCCCCGGCGAGCTGGTTGGCGTGATCGGGCCGAACGGCGCCGGCAAGTCCACCCTGTTCGACCTGCTCACCGGCTTCCTGGCTCCGGACGCCGGTCATATCCGGCTCGACGGCGTCTCCATCGCCGGGCTCCGCCCCGACGAGATCAGCCGGCGCGGAGTCGGCCGCACCTTCCAGAAGCTCAAGCCCTTCGGCGGGATGACCGTGCTGGAGAACGTCATGGTCGGCGCCTTCCAGAACACCGCGGACCCGCGGCGAGCCCGCGCGGAGGCCGAGCGGGCGCTGGAGAGCGTGGGGCTCACCGACCGGGCCCACGCCCACGCGCGTGTCCTCTCGACCGGGCAGCGCAAGCGTCTCGAGATGGCGCGGGCCCTGGCGACCCGCCCGCGCCTCCTGCTGCTCGACGAGATCACCGGCGGCGTGGACCAGCGCAGCATTCCCGGCCTGGTCGAGCTGGTGCGACGGCTCCATGCCGACGGCACCGCCCTCATCGTCATCGAGCACAACATGCGCGTGATCATGGGGATCTCCCAGCGGGTGGTCGCGCTGCACCTGGGCGAGGTGATCGCGGTCGGGCCCCCGGCCACCGTGACGAGCGACGCCCGCGTGATCGAGGCGTACCTGGGGCGCGCGTATGCCGGCTGAGCCCGCCGAGGGCGGCGCGCTGCTGGAGGCCGACGGCCTCGATGTCCTCTACGGGGACTACCAGATCCTCTGGGGCGCCCGCATCCGCGTCGAGCCGGGCGAGGTGGTGGCGCTGCTGGGACCGAACGGCGCCGGCAAGTCGACGCTCATGAACACGCTCTCCGGGCTCATGCGGCCGCATCGCGGGCGGGTCACGTTTCGCGGCCACCGCATCGAGCGGCTGCCGCCCCATCGGATCGTGGGCCTGGGTTTGTCGCACGTGCTCGAGCGCCGGCGGCTCTTCCCCTATCTCACGGTCGGGCAGAACGTCCTGCTGGGCGCCTACCCGCCGGGGGCGCGGGCCCGGCGCTCCACCACGCGGGCCGAGGTCGAGGCGCTGTTTCCCCTCCTCCACGCCCGCTGGGGACAGCCCGCCCACACTCTCTCCGGGGGCGAGCAGCAGATGGTCGCGATCGCGCGCGGCCTCATGGCCTGCCCGACGCTCCTGATGATCGACGAGCCCTTCCTGGGGCTGGCCCCCCAAGTGGTCGCGCAGCTCTCCCAGGTGATCACCCGGCTCAACCGCGAGCGCGGGCTGACCATCGTGTTCATCGAGCAGAACGTCGAGCTGGCCCTGGGCCTGGCCCACCGCGGGTACGTGCTGGAGTCCGGCCGGAATATCCTCGACGGGCCCTCCGCGGCCCTGCTCCAATCGGCGGAGGTAAAACGTATCTTCCTCGGGGCTTAGCCCGGCGCGCCGGCGCCCGAGTTTGGAACCCCCTCCGGGCCCGCATGCTATGATGACCGGCAGTGATTGATCTCCTGGCTGGGCAGCCCGTGACGAGGGGGGTCGGCGAGTGGACCTAGCGACGTTCCTCGAGCGCACCTGGAGCGGCATCACCGGGCTCGTCAAGCCGCGATCCGCGTCCTCCCTCTTCCGCCTGGCCGACCAGTGCCGCCACGAAGGTCGCTACGAAGACGCCGCCGAGCTGATCACCGAGGGGCTGCGGATCTCGCCCAATATCGCGGTCGGGCACCTGCTGGACGCCTACCTGCACGTGGTGTTCCGCGAGATGCCGGCGGCCAAGGCGTCGTTCCGGCGGGTGCTCGCGCTCGATCCCTACCACCCGCGGGCCCTGTTCGGGCTGGCGCGCATCGCGCTGGAAGAGGGCGACATCGAGGGGTGCCGGCCGTTTCTCGATCGGGCGATCCAGTACTTCCCGGATTTCCCGGAAGCGAAGGCGCTGCAGGAGATGGTGGCCACCTGGACCGCCCCCGCGGCGGGGGCCTCGACCGCCATCGGGACGATCTCCGCCGAGCGGCTGCGGCTGCCCCCGGGGGCACACGACCTCGTGCTGACGCGCGCGGACGGCACGCTCGTGTTCGCCCAGGGGGCCGAGGAGCGCCAGAAGCACCTCGGGCTGCACATGACCCAGGTCTACCGCATCGCCTCCGCCACGCTCGCCCGCGCCGGGCTCGGCGCGATGCGGCGGGGCGTGATCGAGGGCGCGGCGGAGACGACCTTCCTCCGCAGCGACGGCGGCGTCATCCTGGGCGTCGCGCTCGCCCGCGAGGTCGAGGTGGGAGCGGGGCTGGTGCAGGTGGGCCGTCTCTGGACCGATCTGAACATCAAGGCCTGAGCCCGTGGCCGACCCGCAGACCCCCGCCGACTCGACGCCTCCGGGAGGTCCCGCCGCGCCGCGCCCGTCGCGCGCGCAGGCCTTCCGCGAGACGCTCTCCGAGCTGACCCGTCTCGACGGCGTGCGCGGGGGCCTCATCGTCACGCCGGACGGGCTCGTCATCACGTCGGAGCTGCCGCCCCGCTTCCCGGTGGAGGCGCTCGCCGCGCTCGCGGCCACCCTCGGGCGAGAGCTGGAGCTGGGGGCGAGCCGGCTGGAACGGGGTGCCTTCCGCACCGCTCTCTTCTCGGCGGACGACGGGACCGTCTTCGTGGGGGGCAGCCCGGTCGGCTACGTGACCCTGGTCGCGGACCGCAACGTGAACAACGAGGGGGTCCGCACCGCGCTCGGCCGCGCCGTGGATCGCCTGCGCGGCACCTGGCGCACCCCCACCATCTAGGAGCGCGCCCGAGTCACCTCGTCCGAGCGCCGGCTTTCGCCGGCGCAATCCGTTTCTGGGGGGAGGTTCGGAAGGGGGGCGCAGCCCCCCTCCGAGGCTTCAACCCAGGGTCACCCGCAGCACTTCCTCCACCGTCGTCACGCCGTCGACCACCTTCTGCAGCGCGTTCTGCCGCAGGGTCTTCATCCCCTGCGAGCAGGCGGTGTCACGGATCTCCGCGGTGGTCGCGTTGCGCAGCATGAGCTCGCGCAGCTCGGTGGTCACCGGCATGACCTCGTAGATGGCCACCCGGCCCTTCATACCGGTGAAATTGCAGGTCTGGCAGCCCTTGCCCTTGTAGAAGTTCACGGTGCCGAGCCCCTGGGGCACGTGACCGTAGGGGGCCAGGCTCTCCTCGCTCGCCTCGTACGGCTCCTTGCAGTCCTTGCAGATTTTCCGGCTGAGCCGCTGGGCCAGGATGAGCTGAAGCGAGGACGAGACGAGGAAGGGCGGGATGCCCATGTCGAGGAGCCGCGCGGGCGTGGACGGGCAGTCGTTGGTGTGGAGCGTGGAGAGCACGAGGTGGCCGGTCAGGGCGGCGCGGATGCCGATCTGGGCCGTCTCCAGATCTCGGGTCTCACCGACCAGGATCACGTCGGGGTCCTGCCGCAGGAAGCTCCGGAGACAGGCCGCGAAGGTGCGTCCGATCTCGTCGTTGACCTGCACCTGGTTGACGCCCTTCAGGTTGTACTCGACCGGGTCCTCGGCGGTCATGATGTTGATGTCCGGCGAGTTGATCGTGTGGATGGCCGAGTAGAGCGTGGTGGTCTTGCCGGAGCCGGTAGGCCCGGTGATCAGGATCATGCCGTAGGGGCTGTTGATCGCCTTGGTGAACTGCTCCAGGCTCCACGGGTCGAAGCCGAGGGCGCTCAGATCGAGCTGGAGCGCTTCCTTGTCCAGGATCCGCATGACGGTCTTCTCGCCGAAGATCGTCGGCAGCGTCGAGACCCGGAAGTCGATCTCGCGCTGGTGGTAGCGCAGCTTGATGCGGCCGTCCTGGGGAAGCCGGCGCTCGGCGATGTCCATCGTGGCCATGATCTTCACGCGCGAGGTCAAGGCGGCCTCGAGACGCTTGGGCGGCGTCATGATCTCGTGCAGCACGCCGTCGATGCGGAACCGGACCCGGAAGACCTTCTCGTAGGGCTCCAGGTGGATGTCGGAGGCACCCCGTCGGATGGCGTCGGTAAGGATCATGTTGATGAGCCGGACCACCGGAGCCTCGTCGGCCGATTCCTTGAGGTCGAAGACGTCGGCCTTGCTGAAGGCCGTCTCGCCTTCCTCCACGACCTCGACGTCGCTGTCGGCCTCCTCCAGCTCGCTCATCATGTCGTTGACGCTGCCGCCGGTCTCGTAGAGGCGCTCGAAGGCCTTGCGGATGGCCGCCTCGGAGGCGACCACCGGCTGGATCTGCAGGCCGGTCATGAACCCGACGTCGTCGAGCGCGAAGACGTTGGTGGGATCCGCCATCGCCAGGGTGAGGACGTTCCCGATCCGCTTGATCGGGAGCACGCTGTGCTTCTTGGCGATCTGCTCGGGCACGAGCTTGAGCACGTCCGGATCCGGGTCCACCTGCGCCACCGTGATCGCGGGCATCGCGTACTGCTTCGACAGGAACGAGACGAGACTGTCCTCGGTAATGAAGTTGAGGCGCACCAGGATCGTCCCGAGCTTGTCGGCGCCCCCCTTTTGCTCGGCGAGCGCGCGCTGGAGCTGGTCCGTGCTGATGAGCTTCTCGGCCACCAGCCGGTCCCCGAGGCGCGACAGGCTGCCCTGGCGCCGCTCGGTCGGGGAGGCGCCGCCCCGCTTGCCGGGACTCGGGGTCGGCGCGATCTCGATGGACGCGGCGAGCGCCTCCATCTCGTCGGTCGACGGCGGCCGACCCGGCGCCCCCGTGGTCATGGGCTCCCGGGCCGGGGCCACGCTGGCGGACGGCCGCCCCCCCACCGTGCCGGCGAGGCGCGCGACGACCCGGGCCAGGTTCTCCCGATCACCGAGCTTGGTGTAGATCTCCTTCAGAGTCTCCAGCGCGCCGGTGTCCGAGGGGTTGGCCTCCACGATCATCTCGCAGAGCCGGGCCGACTCGGCCAGGGACCGCTTCTCTTCCGAGGACAGCGAGGTCTTGTTGTCGATCTGCGCCATGGTGGTCGGTGTCCGTCGGCTAGACCGGACGCTCCCGCAGCGAGGACTGCACCTCGTCCTTGCGAAGCGGCGTGGACAGCACGCCCGTGCGCTGAGGCCGTGTCCGGGTCTCGGCCAGGATGGCCCCGATGGCGGTGCTCGCCTCCTTGGCGAAGAGGCGCACCATGCCCACGGTGGTCCGGCTGTCGAAGATGGCGAGCAGGATCGCGTGCTCGTCCACCGCGGCCACGTGGATGCTCTCCTTCACGCCCTGGTGGAACAGCATGGTGAACTCGGTCTCGCCGAGGAGCCGCGCCATCGCGGCCGTCGAGCTGAACGCGCCCGCGGCGAGCGCAGAGAGCGACACGGTGTCCAGCGACCGCGAGGCGCCGCCGCGAGCCAGGAGCTGTCCGCTCCGGTCGATCAGGAGCGATTCCATCGCACCCGACTCGCCCAGGAAGTGCAGGAGAACGCCGTTGATCCGCTCCGCGTCCTCCTCGTGGATGGCCAGGTTGTCATTTGGACTCATTGAGCGCCCCCTGTTCTTGTCCGAACCCGGCGACGAGGACCATGCGAGACACGGTGTTGAGCGTGTCGAACACACCCTTGCCCTCGACCGCGACCGATTCGAAGTACGGGACCCGCCGGCTCTTCCGGTTCAGCATGTACTCGAGATACTCCACCGGAGCCACGTTGGGCAGGTCGCGTTTGTTGTACTGGATCACGTACGGGATCTCGTCCAGATTGTACCCGTACTCCTTTAGATTCTCTTCGAGGTTTCTGAAGCTCTCCACGTTCTCGGGCAGGCGATCCCACTGCGAGTCCGCGACGAAGACGATGCCGTCGACGCCCCGCAGCACGAGCTTGCGCGTCATGTTGTAGTAGATCTGGCCCGGCACCGTATAGAGCTGGAACTTCGCCACGAAGTTCCGCACCGTCACCGCGGAGACCGGCAGGAAGTCGAAGAAGAGCGTCCGGTCGTCGCCCGTCGCGAGGGACACCATGTTGCCGCGGTTGACGTCCGGGAGGCCGCGATAGATGTACTGGAGATTGGCGGTCTTCCCGGCGACTCCGGTGCCGTAGTAGACGATCTTGAAGCTGATCTCTTTTTGCGCGTAGTTGATGATGGACATCGAGTCGCCTCAGGCCGACATCAGCGTCGCCGCCGCGCGCTCGACCTGGCGGTAGGCCAGGCCGGCCCGGGTCACGGATCCACCCGCGACGATGACGATCGACCGCCCATGCCCGATCTCCTCGGGCTGGATGACAAGGAGCGTGCCTCCGGATCGCAGGATCGCGGTCCGGAACACGGCGCCAGACCCCGCCGCCTTCCGCATCACGGCGTGGAGGTCCTGCGCGAACGCTCCCACCGCGGGCACATCGTCTCCCGCCGGCAGGAAGAAGTAGAGAACCGCTTCGCTTTCCGCGTCCCTCAGCACCGAGGCGGTGACGTCACCGAACGCGGTCAGGCCCCGCGTGAGGGCCGCGGCGCGGCTGGGCACCGCCGCGGGGGCCAGGCTCGGGCTTCCCGCCGGCACCATATCGTGAGGCGGTTCCGCGGGACGCCCGGCGCGGTCGCCGGCGGCGCGCCGGCAGAGGATCTCGAGCAGCGCGAGTGCCCCACCGCGGGGCACCGCGGCCGCGAGGACGGGTCCACGGGCGCCCCGGCTGCCGAGCGGGGTCAGCACGAGGGCCGTCTCCGGCCCGCGCAGCGTGATCTGGTCCACCGGCCAAGGCGGGCGGCGGTCCATCAGCAGGGGTAGCGCGAGGCCCGCGACCGCGACGGCGGTTTCATGCGCCACCGTGGGCGAGGCCATTGCGAACACGGTGACCCCCTCGACCGCCTGGATACTCACGTCGAAGGACGCGATCGGCGCCAGCAGGGCGACGATGCGTCGGGCCTCCGCCGCCTCCGCGGGTCCCTGGACGAGCGGGGCCGGGATCGGCGCGGACGGCACTGGATCGGCCCAGCGCGCGGCGGCCCGGACGTGCGAAGGCTCGGTCCAGGCGAATTCGGGCGGGGACGGCGGCTCGTCGGCCGGCGCGTCCGCCGGGCTCGGAGCGACCACGACGGGCTCCGGCTCGTCGAACACCACGCTCGTGTCGAGACCGAGAGTTGGATCCGGCCCGACCATCGGATCCGCGTCGACGATGGCCTCGGGCGCAGCAGGCAGGACGAGAGCGGGCACCGGCTCGACCGGCACGAGGACGGCCCCCCGCGGCTCCTCAGCGACAAGGGCCTCGGGCTCGGGAACCGTGAGGATGGGCTGCACCGGATCCACGGCCATTCCCACCGGCGGCTCGGGCGCCGGATCCGACAGGAGCGGTTGGAAGGGCGCCGGGAAGTACTCGAGGCCGCGGACGTCGGCCGCCGGGCCGGGAGCCATGAACAGATCCAGGGGGACCTGCCGGATGACCTCGTCGAGCGGGAGTCGAATGCCATTCGGCAGGCGCTCCGCCATCTCCGCGTCCGACACCGCCATCTCGTCACGGGGGAATTGCGGCGCGACCACGTCCCAGCCCACGCGGATCAAGCCCTCCGCGAGCTGAGGCAGCACCACGGACTGCGGGATCAGGAGCGAGCCGGGCTGCCTCATGCGCTCCGCCACTTGCTCCAGCGGGGAGCGGAAGGCCTCCACGGGAAGCTCCGGAGCCACCCGGCTGAAGGAGATGCGCACGGTGGGCTCGTCGGTCTCGAAAGCGGCGGGCGAGACCTCGATCGGGGTCAGCTCGGGCCGCCGGATCGGCTCGGGCGCGGCGGGCGGCTCGATCGCGACCGGAGCCGGATGCGCCACGGGCGGCGTCTCCATCCACGACGGCACGGCGGGCGGGACCGGAGTGGCGATGTGCGGCTCTTCGACGGGCGGCCTGGGCCTGATCTCCGGCGCCGGCGTGATCTCTGGATCCCGCTGGATCACCGGGGCCGGCTCGGGCGCCGTGTCGGACTCCTCGAGCGGATGGAACGGCACCGGGATCCGCTGGAGCCCGTGGATCTCGACCTCCGGCGTGCCCGCGACGAACAGCTCCTGCGGGAACTGGGCGATCACCTCGTCGAGGGGGAGCCGCAGGCCATCTCCGAGATGCTCGGTGATCTCGTCCTTGCTCAGCCCCACCAGATGCGCCGGGAACTGATCGGCGATATCGCTCCACGCGACCCGCGCCACACCCTCCGAGAGCTGGGTGACCACCAGCTCGCCCGAGATGCGGAGGTAGCCGGGATCGCCGAGGCTCGCCGCCACCTCGTCCTCCGGCGCGAGGAAGGTGCCGGGGGGAAATTGTCCCATGACCCGGTCGAGCGCGATTCGTAGAACTACCTCCGATCGGCCGGGCGGGCGCGCCGGCGCAGCCTCGCCACGGCGCTGCGCGAGCGCGGCGGCGCGGCGCCGCCGGGGCGCCTCCTCCGGTGGCGGCGGGGGCGGCGCCACCGGAGCGGCGGGCACGGCGGGCTCGAGAGCCGGCTCGCTGCGCGAGAGCAGCGTCTCGCTCAAGGAGCCGCTACCCTCGAGGGCGGGCGCGGTCGGCACGCGCGAGGGCGTGGCGGCGCGGACCCGAAGACTCGCCGACGGGCGCGCGGGGGCGGCGCCGCGCTCGCGGGCGAGACGGACGGGCGCGCGCAGCACGTCACGGAGCGGCACCAGCAGCAGCATCACTCCGATCAGCTCGGGCAAGGGCGGCGGCAGCATCCAGGGCAGTGGGCGCCCCGCGAGAGCCGGATCGAGCAGCGCGCTGAGAGGCTCGCGCGACATGCTCAGCAGGACGTGGAGGCCGCTCAGGACCGCGGTGCCCGCGAGCCATCGCAGGACGGACGGACGGCGAATCCATAGCCAGACCAGCAGGCCGTACGTCACCGGCGGGATGCCCGCGACGGCCCACTTCGGCAGTGGCACCTCGAACTGAAGCGGTACGAGGGTCAGGACGTAGATCAGGCCGACATAGGCGGCCAGCCCCAGCACGGCCATCAGCCACGACGAGAGCCGCCGGGCGCTGGACACGGAGTGGTAGGACGTTCTCATGGACGGAAGCCTCACACGGCCCGGACCAGGTCCGGGAGCGCCTTCTTCACGTGGTAGCGTACCTTGCCGAGCACCGCCGGATCGCCGAGCACCACCGCGAGCATGGCGCCCGCGCCGACGGCATTCAGTAGCACGACACCCGAGTCGTATTCGAGGATCAAGCTCTGGAGACGCCCCTGGGTCAGGGCCCGACCGACCCCGTCCGTCGACTCGAGGAGACAGGCGGCAAGCGCGCCCGCGAGCTCGGCCTCGGGAAGGAGCCCGCCCGCGACCTCCATCAGGGCCCCCTCACGGTCGATCAGCGCGGTCAGGGACACCCCGGCCAGCTCGGCCACCCCGGCGAGCAGCGCCTTGAGATCGGGACCCGGCTCGGGCGCCGGCGCGACCACCACGGCCGGCTCCGCGACGGGCGCCGGGCGCTCGGGCTGGGGAGCGCGTCGCTCGGGCGCCGGCGCGGCCGGAGACGCGGTCGGAGCCGGCACGGGTGCGGCGGCCGCCGCGGGCCGACCGGCCGCGAGCAGGAGACTCTCGATGCGATGCAGGAGCTCATCGGCCGCGAAGGGCTTCCGCATCACGTCGTCCGACCGGACCTTGGCGGCGCGCTCGAGCACGGTGCTGTTGACGATGCCCGAGATCAGCAGCACCGGGGTGTGTCCGAGCGTCGGATGCTTCTTGACGAAGTCGCAGATCTGGTAGCCGTCCATGTCCGGCATGATCACGTCGCAGACGATGAGGTCCGGCGCCTCGCGCGCGATTTGCTCCATCGCCTCGTTTCCCGAGGCGGCCGACAGCACCTCGATCCGCTTCGACTCCAGCGCCCGCTGCACCACCTTGCGGACACTCAGGCTGTCGTCCACCACCAGCACCTTGGGCATGATCTATCCGTCCCGCCGCGCTCCGCGGGAGGCGGCGGCCCCCCGGCGCCCGTCGGCCTCTTGGGTTCTCTCGTCCATCTCCTGCGCCACGCTCAGGAGGAGCTGCTCCACGCTGCGCGAGATGGTGCGCGGCCGTTCCGCCAGCGCCTCGCGCTCGGCGCGGTTGAAGCAGAAGCGCGCCTCTCCTTCCCGCTGGGAGGCGCCCACCATCGCGGCGAAGGCGGGCTCTCCGGACTTCCCCGCGAACTCGGCGTGGACCACCCGGCCGGCCTCGAAGAGGATGCTCCCCTCGCCTCCCGAGAGCGAGAGCAGGAGCTCGCCCGTCTTGACCCCGAGCGAGATGACCTGGGTGAGCTCGGTCAAATCCATCACCCCGAGAGAGCCCTGGAAGCTGCTGCGCCCAGCCTCGGCCTTGGCGGGCGGCGCCGCGGCGACGGGAGCGGCGGGCGGGCGCGCCGGCATCTTCGCCGGCCCCTTGGCGGCCGCGGGCGGCTCCGGGCGGCGCGCCGGGGCGGCGGGGGGCGCGTCCCCGAGTAGCTCCTTGATGCGCGACATCACGGTGGCCAGGGTGAAGTCGCCGGTGACCGTCATGTCCACGCCGGCCTCGGTGGCGGCCAGCGCGATGGGCCGGTCGCGGCCGGCCAGGAGCAGGAAGGGCGTGTCCTTGGTCGCCGGATCGCGCCGCACCATCGTGAACAGCTCGTAGCCGTCCATGTCCTGCACCTTGGCGTAGCTCACGATGAGGTCGGGTTGCTCCCACTCGAGCATGGTCAGCGCGAATGAGCCGCTGGTCGCGACCGCCGCCTCGTAGCCGGCTTCCGCCAGGGCATGGGCCAGCGCGACCCGGCTGTCCTGGTTGGCGTCCACCACGAGCACCTTGGCGTCGGCCATCGCCTACTCGACCAGGCTCCCGGCGCGTGCGAAACCGGCCAGCGCCGAGCCTTCGAACGCCCGCTCCCCCGCCGCGACCGATCCGACGATCCGCACGAAGCTCTGCTCGTCCACCGGCTTCGTGACGTAGTGGCGCACGCCCAGGCGCCGGGCCAGGGCGGCGTGCTTCTCGCCGGCCCGCGTCGTCATCACGATCACCGGCACCTCCCGGGTGGCCGGGCGCCGCCGCAGGTCCTCGATCAGAGCGTAGCCGTTGAGCCGCGGCATCTCGAGGTCGGTGACGACCACGTCCACGGTGAGCTCCACGAGCTGCTGGAGCGCGTCGTGGCCGTCGACCGCGGTGACGACCCGGAAGCCGGCCTTCTCCAGCATCTGGCCCACGAACTTCCGGATGCTCACCGAATCGTCCACCAGCATGACGGTCGGACGAGTGTCCACGACGTCGAGCGACGCACCCGCCGACTCGCGCGCAGGGGCGGTCGGCATCCGCGAGGCCGCCTCGCGCAGGAGGGTCGGATCGAGGAGCAGGATCACGCGGCCTTCACCCGAGATCGTGGCGCCCGAGAACGGGCCCACCCCGTCGAGGAGCGCGCCCAGGCTCTTGATGACGATCTCCTCCTTGCCCAGGAGCTCGTCCACCACCACGCCGAAGGGCTTGCCGCCGCCCCGCATCACGACCACCGGCAGCCGCCTCGGCGGCGGAGACGCGACGAGGCCCAGCGCCTGGTCGAGGCGGATGAGATCGATCGCCCGGTCGTCGAGCCGGACCGTCTCCCGCCCGCCCGCAGTCAGGATCTCGTGGGACGCGATCGAGCGCATCGCGCTCACCGCGGTGAGCGGGAACGCCACCGTCTCCGACCCGCACCGCACCATCAGCGCGTCCGCGATGGCCAACGTGAGGGGCAGCTTCAGGACGAAGCGCGTCATGCGGCCGGCCTCGGTCTCGACGTGGATCTCGCCGTTCAGCCGGCTGACATTGGTCCGGACCACGTCGAGGCCGACCCCGCGGCCGGCGGTCTGGGTCACCGCGGACGCGGTGCTGAAACCCGGCACGAAGATGAGGTTCAGGGCCTCGCGGTCGGGCAGGGCGGCGGCCTCGGCCGCGGGGAGGAGCCCCCGCTCGACCGCGTGCCGGCGCAGCAGCTCGGTGTCGATGCCGCGCCCGTCGTCCTCCACCTCCACCAGGATGAAGCCGCCCTCCTGGGACGCGGACAGGGTCACGTGGCCCACGGCCGCCTTGCCGCGGCCCTCGCGCTCCGCCGCGGACTCGATGCCGTGAGCCACCGCGTTCTGGATCAGGTGCAGTAGCGGGTCGGCGATCTGCTCGATGATCCCGTTGTCCACTTCCGCCGACTCCCCGCGGACGGTGAGGGTCACCGTCTTCCCGGTGGCCCGGGCCGCCTCCCGCACCTGCTGGGCCACCCGCGCGAAGAGCCGGCCGATGGGCACCATGCGCGCGCGCGTGATCTCCTTGCGGAGGGCCGCGGTCAGGCGCTGGATCTGGACGGTGTCCTCCCGGATGCTTCGCAGCAGGGCGACGTGCTGGCTCTGCACCTCGGCCACGTCGGCGGACATCTCGGTCACACTGCGGGCCAGCATGTTGATGTCGTCGTAGCGGTCGAACTCGAGCTCGGCGAAGAGCTCCGAGACGTCGCGCATCTCCCCGGCGTCGTCCCGCTCGGCGCCACGGCCCCCCCCTGCTTCCCGGAGGTGCAGCGTGGGCGCCTGCCGGCGGAACTCGAAGTCGCGGCCCACCTGGCCCAGGCGCGTGCGACTGGCGAGGAGCAGCTCGCTCACCTGATCGAGCTGGGCCAGACGCCGCTCGAGGCGGCTCCGCGCGATCATCAGCTCGCCCACGAGGTTCATCAGGGTGTCGAGCCGCTCGACCGGCACCCGGATGCTGGGACCGGTCGGCGCGCTCGCGGCGCGCGGGGCGGGCCGCGGCAGCGCCTCGAGCCGCGCCAGGAACTCCGGCCGGACGAAGCCCGGCAGCTCCATCGGCATCGGGAACGCGCGGGCCGGGGCCTCGGCCGCGACCGGCTCGGGGACCTCGCCCGACGGCCGGGGCACCGCGCGCTCGCGCAGGCTCTCCGAGGCCGTCAGGGCGCCCAGGGCGCGCGTCGCCCGCTCCAACGCCTGCGCGGCCTCGTCGGAGACCGCGGCTCCGTTCTGGAGGACCCGCTTGATGGCCGCGGTTCCCGCGAAGATCGCTTCGGTCACCGCCGGCGTGACGGGGAGCTGGTGCTCGCGCACGGTGTCGAGGAGATCCTCGATCTGGTGGGTGGCGTCGCCGAGGGGCGCGCACCCGACCGTGTACGCCGCGCCCTTGAGCGTATGCGCCGCCCGGAAGACGGTCGCGAGCGTGTCCTCGTCGCGCGCGCCGGCCTCGATGGCGAGCAGGGCCGTGGTCATGGCCTCCAGATGCTCGGCGGCCTCGGGCAGGAAGTACTCCAGGACCTCACCGCCCTCGGCGAAGAACCGGCGCAGGTCGACGGTCAGCGGCGAGAGCAGGGGCGGAGCCGCCGCGGCCATCGACGGCCCCGCTTCCGGCCAGGCCGCGGCGGGGGCGGCGGACAGGAAGATGGGATAGCGGGCCTTGAACTCCCCGATGCGCGCCGAGTCCTCGATGCCGACCGCGCTGATGCCGTCGAAGACTTCCTTCAGGAGGCCGAGCAGGCCGTCCAGGAAGACGGCCGCGCGGGCGCGCTCCTCGGCCGGGGCGGCGGGGGCCCGCTCGAGCAGCCGCTCGGTGCCGGCGGCCAGGTCCGAGACGCCGGGGAACCCGTGGAGCGCCGCCGAACCCTTCAGGCGGTGCGCGAACACGACGAGCGGCACGAGGGTCTCCTCGGTCGGGGCCGCCGCGGCGCTGAGCAGGCCGAGCCCTTCCTCGAGAGCCCCGGCGGTATCCCAGGCCTCCATCAGGAAGATGCCCAGCAGCAGCTCGCGCTCGCGCCGATCGGCCATGCCGTCAGCTCGCCAGCTTGAAGCGGGATAGCTTGGCGGTCAGCTCTTCCGCCAGGCGGGCCAGCTGCTCGACGTTCGTCCGGCTCTGCTGCACCCCCTGCTCGGTCTTCACCGCCGCGCCCGCGATCGCCTGGACGGCTCCCGCGGCCGCCTCGGCGCCCCGGACCTGCGTCTGGGACGCTTGGGAGATCTCGGCGGCGAGCTCGGCGGAGGTCTGCGAGATCTTCCCGATCTCCTGGAGGGCCTCCTCCGCTTTCAGGCTCACCTCGTATCCGGACTCCACCTCGCGGGTCCCGGACTCCATCGCCACCACCGCCTCCTGGGTCTCGACCTGCACGCCCTTGATGAGGGTACCGATGTCCCGGGTGGCCTGGGTGGCCCGCTCCGCCAGCTTCCGGACCTCGTCGGCCACGACCGAGAACCGCAGCCCCGCCTCGCCCGCGCCCGCCGCCTCGATGGAGGCGTTCAGGGCGAGGAGGTGCGTCTGGGCCGCGATGTCCTGGATGGTGTTCACGATGTTGGAGATCTCGAGCGAGCGGTCGCCGAGGGACTTGATCTTCTTGGAGATCGTTTGCACCTCGGCTCGGATCTGCTGCATGCTCGCCAGGCTGTTGCGCACCGCTCCCTCGCCCTTGCTCGCGGCCTGGAGCACCTGGCGCGCCGCCTTGGCGCTCTGGTCGGCGCTGTCCGCGACCTGGCGCACCGAGACCGTCACGTCCGCCATCGAGCGGGTCACGCTCACCGCGTCGCGGGCCTGCGCCTGCACCGCCTCCCCGAGCTCGCCGGTGATCCGGATGGTGTCCTGGGAGCCCGCGGCCACGCGGAGGGCGGCCTCCCGGACGTCACCGACGATCGAGGCGATCTCCTCGACCATCAGATTGATGGCGTCCACCACGTTGCCGAGCACGTCCCAGCTTACCTCGCCGCGCCGGGTGAGGTCCCCCTTGCCGATCTCCACCACCGTGTCGAGGAACGTGATGATGTTCTGCTGCAGCTCCTCGCGCTTGCGGCGCTCCTCGTCGCGGTCGGCCTCGGTCTGGACCAGCGAGCGGAGCCGTACGATGGATTCGTTGAAGGTGACCGCCATCTGGCCGATCTCGTCGCGCGAGGTGACCGGCACCAGCTGGGAGAGGTCGCCCCGTCCCACGCGCTCGGCCACGCTCATCAGCGCGTTGACCGGCCGCGTGAGCCGCTGGGCGAAGAGCACGCCCGCGAGCACCGCGACCGCCGCGATCCCGCCGAGGATCAGGAGCAGGAAGTTACCGGCCCCGACCGCCGCGGAGATGATGATCGACTTGTCCATGCCCACCCGCACCGTCCCCAGCCGCCCGCCCAGCATGGGCACGCCGATATCGATGATCTCGCGCTCGCCCCCGCTCCGGGGATCGAGGTAGCGGAGCTCCTGGACCTGCGGCTTGGTGGCCTGCCCCGCCACCACGTTCTTCTCGATGATGCCCTTCGGCACCACCGGGGCGAAGGTGTGGGCGATGAGGGCGCGCTGGGGATCGTAGACCATGACGTAGGCCACGCCGGAGATCTTGGCGAACTCGTCGACCTGGGCCTGCACGGTGGACGCGTCGCGGTTCACCACGAGGTCCGCCGCGGAGCTCGACAGGCTGTTGGCGATGGCGCTGCCCTTGTCGGTGAACTCGCGGGTCAGGTTCTCCTGCAGCGAGCGGTAGGCGATGATCCAGCTCGCGATCGCCACCGGCAGCAGGACCAGCACGAGGAAGACGGTGATCTTGCCGAGGAGGCCGAACCGCGCCCGGGGGCCCGAGGGGCGAGCGGTCTCGACGACGGATCCCGTGCCCTCCCCGCGCTTCCTCATCGCGTGTCTCCTCCAGCCCCGCTTCAGACCGGCCATGCCCATCGCTCAGGCCTTGACCGCCGCGGCCCAGTCCGCGATCGGCACCCAGCGATCCCCATCGACCCGCGTGAAGTAGACGCTATCCAGCCCCTGGTGTCGCTCGGGCGTGAAGGTGAGCGCTGCGCCGATCCCGAGATCGAGCCCGCGGAGCGATTCCAGCGCCTGGCGGAAGGACGGCCGCCCCGCGGTGGCTCCGGCCCGGCGCAGCGCCTCGACGATCACCCGCGCGTTCACATAGCCCTCGAGGCTGATGAAGCTGTACTTCTGCGGCGTGTAGGCGGCGTCGCGGAGCGCCTCGGGAACCTGCGGGTTGTGCTTGTCCATGAGGGCCCGGTACTCGACCACGCCCGGCAGGCCCGTGTCGTCGTAGCTCGGCACCACCTGGGAGTTGATCAGGGCGCGCGTGTAGTCGCGGCCCTTCGCGCGGCCGTGCTTGACGAGCAGCCCGAGCATGGCGTCCGATCCCACGAACGAGACATTGGAGATCGGCGCGGTCCAGCCCGCGTCGCGCGCCGAGCGCACGAAGGCGCCGCAGCCCTGGTAGGCACCGGTGCAGAGCACGACCTCGCTGCCGCTCTCGCGGAGGGCCTTGACCGCGATGGTCATGTCCTCCTCGAACTTGGCGTTGCGGACGTAGGTGGCTTCCGCCACGATCTTCGCGTTGCGCGCGGCGAGCGCCCGCGCCACCCCGTCGGTGCCGCTGCGGCCGTAGGCGTCGATCTGGTAGTAGACCCCGAAGCGGCGCGCCCCCGCCTGCCAGAAGCGCTCCACCAGCGCCGTCATCTCCTGCCGGTAGGAGGCGCGGACGTTGAAAACCTGATCGACGTAGGGGGCCTCGCGCTGAGGCTGGGCGCCCGTGAAGTTGCCCACCAGCACCACGTGCTGGTCCGCGTACTGCTTGATCACGGGCAGCGCGCGCGTGAGCGTCGGAGTGCCCACATAGTTGGAGAGCAGGAACACCTTCTCCCGGTCCAGGAGGTGGATCGTATTGCGGATGCACGGGTCCGGATTGTAGCCGTCGTCGAGCGCGACCACCGTGATGGGCCGCCCGAAGAGACCGCCCCGCGCGTTGATCTCGCTGTAGTAGGCGTGGGCACCGCGGTACAGCTCGCTGCCGAGGCCGGCCGCGGAGCCCCGGAACGCCGCGCTCATGCCGATCCGGATCTCGCCGGCCTGGGCCCGCGCGGCGGCGCCGGGAAGGAGGGTGCTCGCGAGGCCCGCCGAGAGGACGCCGAGGAAGCCTCTCCGGTTCATGCCGATCCCTCCTGCGCAACCGCCGGGGTCGAGGTGGCAAGCGCGGCCAGGATCTTCGGAACGTCGAGCAGCGCCAGGGTCCCCCCGGCCCACTGGATCCAGCCGGCCATCAGCGGGCGGGGTCCCCACATCCCGGCGGCGGTCGGGCTGTCGGTCGGCACCACGTCCTCGAAGGGCTCGAGTCCGAGCACGGTGTCCACCACCACCGCAGCCTGGAAGGCGCCATCGCGTATGACGAGCGTGCGCAGGCTGCCCGCGGGACGCGCTTCCGGCAGTCCCAGCAGCGCCCGGACGTCGACGATCGGCATCACGGTGCCCCGGAGGTTCGCCACGCCCACCACGTGCCGGGGGGCCCGCGGAACCGCGGTGATCTCGTCGAAGAGCACCACCTCGCGGGCGCTCCGCACGTCCACCGCGAACCGCGTGCCGGCCAGGGCGAAGAGGCAGGCGCGCCGCGCCGGAGGAGCATCCGGGAGAACGGGCGGCACCGGGATCACGGGAGTCTGGGTCATTGGGGCTATTTCACGAACTGGCGCACCACGCCGAGGAGCTGGTCCGCGGTGAACGGCTTGGCCAGGTAGTCCGCGGCCCCCTGTCGCTGCCCCCACAAGCGATCGCTCTCCTGGTTCTTGGAGCTCACGAACACCACCGGGGTATCCCTGGTGCGGGGATCGCGCCGGAGCCCCCGCAGCACCTCGTAGCCATTGCGCTTGGGCATCACGATGTCCAGCAGCAGCAGGTCCGGCCGCTCCTCGACGACCCGATCCTCCAGGAACTCGCCGTGGTCGTACGACACGACCTGGTGGCCGGCCGACTTGAGAATGCCCTCGATCAGCTTCAGCTCTGACAGGGCGTCATCGACAACCATCACTTTGCCCACGACCCGGCCCTCCTCGGCTGCGAGTGCACGTGATTACCCGAACGGACCCGACCCGATAAGGCTTTTCGGGGGGTTCATCTACTGCAAACCCCCTACCAACCGAGGTTTTCTGCTGTCTTGGAGGCCGTTCCCGGCGTATGCGGGTCAACGCCGTGGATTCAAGGCTTTCCGGCTCTCCGAGGTCGTTTGGGGTCCTACCGAGCCAGGGTGACAGCGGGCGGACGTCCGGGAGGTGACGCCCACTGTCAGAAGGAGTGCCCCGAAGCGTCGGCCCTCCTGCCCTGCCCGCGGTGCAGGGCGCCGCCGCCCGAGGGCCAACTTCTTGCGATGGTGGGGGGCGTATGCTAGCGTGGCACTGCGTTTTTCATGGAACTTTCACCCGCTGTCCCGCACCAATCCTGCCCGACCATAAGGAGACCCAGGATCAATGGCCGATAGCACGCTCCATCTCACCGAGGCCAGCTTCGACACGGAACTGGGCAAGCACGCCGAGCTGCTCATGGTGGACTTCTGGGCCGAGTGGTGTGCCCCCTGCCGCGCCCTCGCGCCCACGCTTGAAGAGCTGGTGCGCGAGGGCAACGGCTCGGTGACCCTCGCGAAGGTGAACGTGGACGAGCAGCCGGCGCTGGCCGCCCGTTACGGGATCCGCTCCATCCCGACCATCCTGTTCGTCAAGGGCGGCAAGGTGATGGACCAAGTGATCGGCGCGGTTCCGAAGGCGCAGCTCAAGAAGAAGCTGGACGCGAACGCCTGAGCGACTCATCCATGTCCACGGTGGGGCCCGGTCTCCCCCCGCTCTCTCCGACGCGCGAGGAGTTCCGCGCCCTGGCCGGCCAGGGCAACCTGATCCCGGTCTTCGCCGAGTTGGCCGCCGACCTCGACACCCCGCTGTCCGCCTTCTTGCGGCTCCGCCCCGGCCCCTACGCCTTCCTGCTGGAGTCGGTCGAGGGCGGAGAGAAGTGGGCCCGCTACTCCTTCCTCGGCACAGACCCTCTGATGGTTTTCACCGCCAAGGGCAAGCGTATCAGCGTCCGCCGCGCCGACGGCACCATCGAGCTCCTGCCGGGGTCGGACCCCTTCGCGGCACTCCGGGAGCTGCTCTCCCGGTTCAAGCCGGTACCGGTCCCAGGGCTGCCGCGCTTCCAGGGCGGGGCGGTGGGCTTTCTTTCCTACGACATGATCCGCCACGTCGAGCGGCTCCCCATCCTGACCACCGACGACCAGAAGCTCCCCGACGCGGTGTTCATGTTCACCGACAGCCTGCTGGTGTTCGACAACCTGCGCCACGGGCTGCTGGTGATCGCGAACGCGCACGTCACCAAGACGGATCCGGCCTCGCTCGACCGCGCGTACGACGCGGCCGCGGTCAAGATCGGCATGCTGATCGGCAACCTCCGCCGGCCGGCCCGCTCCCCCGCCCCGCTCACCCTGCCGCCGGTGGAGCCGCTCGTGGCCCTGGGGGACGAGGGCTTCACCTCGACGATGGACGAGGCCGCCTTCATGGACGGCGTGCGTCGGGCGAAGGAATTCATCGCCGCCGGCGATGCCTACCAGGTGGTGCTGTCGCGACGCCTCGACACCGAGCTGCGGGCCGACCCGTTCACGGTCTATCGCGCGCTCCGCACCGTCAACCCGTCGCCCTATCTCTTCTTCCTGCGCCTGGGCAAGACCAGCATCGTGGGGTCGTCCCCGGAGGTGCTGGTGCGGCTCGAGGACGAGCGGGTGGAAGAGCGGCCGATCGCGGGGACGCATCCGCGGGGTCGGACCGAGGAGGAGGACGCCCGGTTGGCGGACGAGATGCGGGCGGACCCGAAGGAACGGGCGGAGCACGTGATGCTGGTCGACCTCGGGCGCAACGACGTGGGCCGGGTGAGCCGTCTCGGCAGTGTCGAGGTCTCGGAGTTCATGGTGGTGGAGCGCTACTCGCACGTCATGCACCTGGTGAGTCACGTGCGGGGCCGCCTCGCGCCGGGCAAGGATGCCTTCGACGTGCTGACCGCCTGCTTCCCCGCCGGGACCCTCACCGGGGCCCCCAAGATCCGGGCCATGGAGATCATCGAGGAGCTGGAGCCCACCCGCCGGGGCCCCTACGGGGGCGCGGTCGGCTACATCTCCTACTCGGGCAACCTCGACTCCTGCATCACGATCCGCACCGTGGTGTGCCACGGGCGCCGCGCGTCCATCCAGGTGGGCGCGGGTATCGTGGCCGACTCCGACCCCAAGACGGAGTGGCTCGAGACGGCCTCGAAGGCGCGGGGCATGATCCTGGCGCTCCGCATCGCGGCGCAGGAGCAGCCGGGATGATCCTGGTGCTCGACAACTACGACTCGTTCACCTACAACCTCGTCCAGTACCTGGGCGAGCTCGGAGCCACCATGCGGGTGGTCCGCAACGACGCGCTCACCGCGGACGACGTCCTGGCCCTCGCGCCCGAGGGCATCGTCATCTCCCCGGGCCCGGGCAATCCGGACGGTGCCGGCATCTCGCTCGAGCTGATCCGCCGCTTCCATGCCCGGGTGCCGATCCTCGGCGTCTGCCTCGGCCACCAGGCGATCGGCCAGGCCTTCGGGGGCACGGTGGCGCGGGCACGCCGGCAGATGCACGGCAAGACCTCCCCGATCACGCACGACGGGCGCGGCGTGTTCCGCGGCCTCCCGCCGGGGTTCGAGGCGACGCGCTACCACTCGCTGGTCGTGCTCGAGTCGGGCCTACCCGCCGACCTCGAGATCTCGGCCCGGGCGGACGACGGGGAGATCATGGGCCTGCGGCATCGCCGCTACCCGGTCGAGGGCGTGCAGTTCCATCCCGAGTCCATCCTGACGAGCCAGGGCAAGGCGCTGCTGGCCAACTTCCTCGCGCTGACGCCGGTGCCCGCGCCGGCATGAACGCGGAGCCACCCGAACGGGTGAGCCTGGGCGGGCTGGGCGAGCGCGAGCTGATCCGTCGCATCCGGAGGAGCGCCGCCGCGAGCTCCGCCTCGCCCGGGGTGGAGGTCGGCATCGGCGACGACACCGCGGTCCTCGCGGTGCCACCCGGCCACAAGCTGCTCGCCACCACCGATCTGCTGATCGAGGACGTCCACTTCCGCCGGACCTCCGCCGCCCCCGCCGATATCGGCTGGAAGGCGCTCGCGGTCAACCTCTCCGACATCGCGGCCATGGGCGGCATCCCGCGTTGGGCGCTCGTGGCGCTGGCCGTCCCGGCGGATACGGACGTCGAGGCGGTGGACGCCTTCTACGCGGGCATGGCGGAGGCCGCCGAGCCTCACGGCGTGACCGTCGTCGGCGGCGACACGTCGGCCTCTCCCGGCGGCTGGACGGTAAACGTCACGCTGCTCGGGATCCATCCGGGCGAGCCGCGGCTTCGCTCGCACGCCCGCGCCGGCGACGCGGTGGCGGTGACGGGTAGCCTGGGCGTATCCGCGGCCGGCCTCCACGCGCTCGAGATCGGGCTCGACCGCGCCCGTGACGCGGGCCTGGCCGCCGCGCGGCTCGGCGAGATCACGCGGGTCCACCTCCGGCCCCGCGCGCGCGTCGCGGAGGGGCGCTGGCTGGGTCAAGCGCCCGGCGTCCACGCCATGATGGATTGCTCCGACGGCCTCGCCACGGATCTCGGGCACATCTGCCGGGAGAGCGGGGTGGGCGCCCGCGTGCGGCTCGAGCGCGTCCCGGTCGGGGCGGCGGCGCGGGAGGCGGCCCGCGCGCTCGGGGCCGACGCGCGGGAGTGGGCGGTGAGCGGCGGGGAGGACTACGAGCTCCTGCTGACGTGCGACCCCGCCGAAGCCGACCACCTCAGCGCGGGCCTCGCCGAGGCCACCGGCACCCCGCTCACCGTGATCGGACGGATCGAGGGGGCCGCGGGCGAGACCGTCTTCGTGAACGCAGCCGGCGCGCCGGTGGCGGTGCGCGGCGGCTTCGAGCATTTCCATGGATAACCGCGTCCTCCCCGAGCTGATCCTCCTCGGGGTCCTGCTCCTGGCCTCCGCGCTGCTCTCCGGCGCGGAGGCCGCGTACTTCTCGCTGGGCCGGACGCGGCTGAAGGAGCTGGCCGAGCAGCATGGCAAGACGCCCGGGCCGCTCGCGCCGCTGCTCGCGCAGCCCCACGAGCTGCTGGTCACCCTCCTCGTCGGCATCACGGTGGTGAACATCGGGGCCTCCGCCCTCGCCGCGGCCATCGCCGCGCAGGTCTTCGGCGGGAAGGGCCTCGCCATCGCCATCGGCGGCATGGTGTTCCTGCTCACCGTGTTCGGCGAGGTGCTGCCCATGACCCTGGCGGTGGAGCATCCGCTGCGGTTCGCGGCCTGGGTGAACCGGCCGGTGGCGTGGCTCTCCGTCCTGCTGAAGCCGATCCGGGTGGGGCTCGGCGCGTTCACCGCGGTCACCCTTCGCCTGGTCGGGTCCGAGCGGCAGGTCGGCCAGCCCGAGGTCTCCGAGGAAGAGCTCCGCGCGCTGGTGGACGTGGGGGCGCGCGAGGGCGTGGTGGACCGCACCGAGCGCGAGATGATCCACAAGGTGTTCGAGCTGGAGGACACCCTGGTGCGCGAGGTGATGGTGCCGCGCCCGGACATGTTCTGCCTCGACGTGGCCACGCCGCCCCAGGAGATCCTGCCGCTGCTGCGCGAGCAGCTGCACTCCCGCGTCCCCGCGTTCGAGGAGAGCATCGACCAGATCGTCGGGGTACTCTACACCAAGGACCTGCTGCCGCACCTCGGCGGCCTGCCGCCCACCTTCGAGCTCCGCGGGCATCTCCACCCGCCCTACTTCGTGCCGGAGTCGAAGCGGGCCGACGCGTTGCTGCGCGAGTTCCAGGCCAAGAAGCTCCACCTGGCCATCGTGGTGGACGAATACGGCGGCACCGCGGGCCTCGTCACCCTCGAGGACCTGCTCGAGGAGCTGGTCGGAGAGATCCGCGACGAGTACGACGAGGACGAGCGGCTGATCCAGCGCGTCGGCCCGCGCACCTTCCGGGTCTCCGGGCGCCTTCCCATCCACGAGCTGAACGCCGCGACCGGGCTCGTGATCCCCGACGAGTCCTTCGACACGGTAGGCGGCTGGGTGCTCGATCTCTTCGGCCGCGTGCCCCACCGGGGCGAGAAGAAGGAGACCGAAGACGGGGTCCGCGTGTCGGTGGAGAAGGTGGAGCGGACGCGCGTGCTGGAGGTGATGGTCGCCCTGCCCGAGGTCGCCGAGCCGCGGGAGACCACGTGATCTACGTCTGGATCATCGGGCTCTCCCTGCTGGTGACCGCGCTCTTCTCGGCCGCCGAGATGTCGTTCATCGCGGCCAATCGCGTCCGCCTGCGGCACATGGCGGAGGGTGGGCACCGGACGGCCATCCGCTACCTGGAGGCGTTCCGGAGCCCGGAGCGGCTCCTGTCCACCGCCATGATGGGCGTCACCATCGCGCACATCACCGCCTCCAGCGTGGCGACCTGGGCGCTCATCCCGGTGGTGGGCGGCGGCGCGGCGCTCCTGGTCACCGTCGCCCTCACCCCGCTCATGCTCGTCTTTGGCGAGGTGATCCCGAAGGCGGTGGCCCGGGAGCGCGCGACCGGGCTGATCCTGATCCTGTTCCCGGTGGTGGAGACGCTGGGCAAGCTCCTGGCCCCGCTGACCTGGGGCGCCAATGCCCTGGTGGGGCGCGCGCTGGCCCTGGTGGGGCGCCAGCCCACCGGAGCCCGCCAGTTCGTCTCGCGCGAGGAGCTGAAGCTGCTGCTGCAGATGGAGCCGGAGGAGGCCGACGTCACCGTCACCGAGGCCGAGATGATCGACAAGATCTTCGACCTGGGGGAGACCGCGGTGCGCGAAGTCATGGTGCCGCTGGTGGACGTGGCCGCGCTGCCCGAGACGGCCTCGCCCGCCGACGCGGTCGGTCTCATCCAGGAGCGGGGCTTCTCCCGCATTCCCGTCTTCACCGACCGCGTGTTCAACATCGTGGGTGTGGTCACCACCATGGATCTCCTCAACCAAGGGGTCCAGGCGCCCGACCTGCGCTCGCTGATGCGCCCCGCCACCTACGTCCCGGAGACCAAGCGCATCGACGAGCTGCTCCGCGAGATGCAGAAGAATCGCGTGCAGCTCGCGGTGGTGGTGGACGAGTACGGCGGCGCCGTCGGCATCGTAACGGTGGAGGATATCGTCGAGGAGATCGTGGGCGAGATCCGCGACGAGCACGACCGCACCCCCGACACGGTGGAGCGCCTGCCCGACGGCAGCTACCGGGTGGCGGGCCGCGCGGGCATCGACGAGGTCAACGAGGCGCTCGACTGGGACCTGCCGAAGGGCGACTTCGAGACGGTGGCCGGCCTCGTGCTCGCCACCCTGCACCGCATCCCCCTGGTCGGCGAGGTCTTCCGGGTCGGGCGCTACGCCTTCACGGTGCTCGAGGCCGACAAGCGCCGCGTCCTCACCCTCCGCGTCACCCCCACCCCCACCAAGAAGCCCACCCCCGACAAAACAGACCCATAGCCGCCGGATGAGACGCTTGCACGCGGAACCAGAATCGCTAGACTAGACGCCGCCGACGCAAGACACGGCGTCGAGGGCGAGCCGCGCCGCTACTCGCAACGCGAAGCAGTTCGGATGAGCGCTTGCGCGAAGGAGCCTAACCGCCAAACCAGGATCTTTCACGTTCAAGCAACTTGAGAAGACCCCAACCGCCTAACCGAAGTCATCCACATTCAACCCTACAAACAGGAGACCCCAAGATGGCCGGCAAGATGGTCGAGTTTCCCAGCAACGGGCACACCGCGAAGGGCTATCTGGCCACCCCCGCCTCCGGCAAGGGACCGGGCGTCCTCGTGATCCAGGAGTGGTGGGGGCTGGTGGGCCACATCAAGAACGTGTGCGACCGCTTCGCGGCCGCCGGCTTCTCGGCGCTGGCCCCCGATCTCTACCACGGCCAGACCGCGAGCGAGCCGGACGCGGCGGGCAAGCTCTTCATGGCGCTCAATATCGAGCGGGCCGAGAAGGATCTCGCCGGAGCCGCCAAGTACCTGGCCGACCATTCCTCGACATCCAAGCTGGGCGCGGTGGGCTTCTGCATGGGCGGCCAGCTCGCCCTCTTCGCCGGATGCACCAACGCGAACGTGGGGGCGGTGGTGGACTTCTATGGCATCCATCCGAACGTCAAGCCGGACTACAGCCGGCTGAACGGCCCGGTGCTGGGGCTCTTCGCCGAGAAGGACGGCTTCGTGACGCCGCAGACCGCCCGGGAGGTGGAGGCCGCCATCAAGAAGGCAGGCAAGCCGGTCGAGATCCACATCTACCCGGGGGTGGACCACGGCTTCTTCAACGACGAGCGCGCCGACGTCCACAACAAGCCCGCCGCCGAGGACGCCTGGCGCCGGACCCTGGACCTGTTCAAGAAGAACTTGAAGTAGCTCCGCTCGGCCAGGCTCAGGGGGTGCCGCAGACACCGTCTACTTCTTCAGGCTCTATTCAATGCGGGGGCCCAGAAATGGCCCCCGCACTCCCCCAACCGCGGACAACCCGCTAGGCGCTACCCCGCGGCGGCCGCCGCCTTCTTGCGCCGGCCCTTGGCCGCGCCCGCGGAGGCCTCGCCCTTGCCGGCCTTCTTGTCTTCCTTTGGCGCCTTCTCAGCCTTGGCGTCCTTCTTCCCCTTCTCCTTGGGCGCTTCCGGTCGGTCCACCAGCTCCAGTATCACCATCGGCGCGCGGTCGCCGGGCCGCAGGCCCGCCTTCATGATGCGCGTGTAGCCGCCGTGCCGCTCGCTGAAGCGGGCCGCGATGGTGTCGAAGAGCTTCTTCACCACCACCGCGTCCGGCACCATGCTCAGCACCTGCCGGCGGGCGTGCAGATCGTCGCGCTTGGCGAGCGTGACCATGTGGTCGGCGAGGCCGCGGACCGCCTTGGCCTTGGCCTCGGTGGTCATGATGCGCTCGTGCCGGAAGAGGGCGACGAGCAGGTTCCGGAACAGCGCCCAGCGGTGCGCGGTGACACGCCCGAGCTTGAAGCCCGCCTTGCCGTGCCTCATTTCGTCCCTCCGCGGCCGAGCGCGCCCAGCAGATTCGGATCGATGCGCATGCCGAGCGACAGCCCGAGCGCGGCCAGCGCGGTCTTGATCTCCTCGATGGACTTGGAGCCGAGGTTCTTGACCGACTCGAGATCCTCGTCGGTCTTCTGGACCAGGTCCGCGACCATGAGGATCTCGTGGTTCTTCAACGCGTTGATGGCCCGCGCGGGGAGCGGCAGCTCCTCCAGCGGCTTGGCCAGGCTCTCCTGCAGGAAGCCCTCGCCGGTCGCCTCCACCTCCTCCTCTTCCTCCTCGCGCCCTTCCGGCGCCAGGTGGGAGAAGTGGGACTGCAGGTGCCGGGCCGCCCGCGAGAGGGCGTCGTCGGGCGACACCGCTCCGTTGGTCCAGATCTCGAGGATCAGCTTCTCGTAGTCGGTGACCTTGCCGAGCCGCGCGTTCTCCACGCCGTAGGAGACGCGCTGGATCGGAGAGTAGGCCGAGTCCACCGCGATTGCCCCGGCGGGAATGGCTCCCGCGGGATGCCGATCGGCCGCCACGTACCCGCGTCCCGCCCCGATCCCGAGGTCGATCACCAGGGTGGCGCCCGCCGCCAGGGTCGCGATGTGGATCTCCGGGTTCAGCACCTCGACGCCGCTCGCCTCCGACACGTCGGCGCCGGTGACCTGCCGGGGGCCGGTCGCTTCCAGCCGGGTCAGGGTGGGCTCGCCGGACGGCACGCTCACCGCCAGCTTCTTCACGTTCAGCAGCACATCCGTGGTGTCTTCCTGCACCCCGGGGATTTGGCTCCCCAGGTCCTTCACGCCCGGGATCCGGGCCCACGTCACCGCCGAGCCCGGCACGATGGCCAGGAGGGTGCGGCGCAGGGAGTGCCCGACGGTGAGGGCGTAGCCCTTCTCGAACGGCTCGGCGACCAGCCGCCCGTAGCGATCGGAGAGAATCTCCCACTGGATCGACTTCGGCTTCTGAAACGGAGTCCTGGCCATATGCCCCTTCTGGCGGCGGGTCGGCCGCCTACTTCGAGAACAGCTCGACGATGAGCTGCTCCTGCACCGGGATCTGGATATCTTCCCGCAGCGGGAGCCCGCGCACCGTGCCTTTTTTGTCGTTGACGTCCAGGTCCAGCCACGGCGGCACCGGGGAGCGGCCCGCGGTCAGGTTGTCGGCCACCCGCTCCTGCATCTTGGAGGTCGCCCGCAGCTGCACCACCTCGCCCACCTTCACGATGAAGGACGGGATCGACACCTTCCGCCCGTTCACCTGGATGTGCCCGTGGCCGATCATCTGCCGGGCCTCCCGGCGGGAGGCGCCCATGCCGAGCCGGAACACCACGTTGTCGAGGCGCCGCTCGAGGAACTTGAGCAGGTTCTCGCCGGTGATGCCCTTCTCGGCCTCGGCCCACTCGAAGTAGCGGCGGAACTGCGCCTCCAGCACCCCGTAGATGCGCTTGGCCTTCTGTTTCTCCCGGAGCTGGATGCCGTACTGGGTCGGCTTCGTGCGGCCCAGGCCGTGCTGACCCGGCGGATAGTTCCTCCGCTCGATCGCGCACTTCTCGGTGAAGCAGCGCGAGCCCTTCAGGAACAGCTTGATGCCCTCACGCCGGCACTGCCGGCAAACCGCGGCTCGATATCGTGCCACTTACGTCTCCTCCTACACGCGTCGCCGCTTGGGCGGCCGGCAGCCGTTGTGCGGAATCGGGGTCACGTCACGGATGGCGGTGATCTCCAGCCCCACCGCCTGCAGCGAGCGGATGGCGGCCTCGCGCCCGGCCCCCGGGCCGCGCACGAACACCTCGACCTGCTTCAGGCCCACTTCCATCGCCTTACGGGCCGCGTTCTCGGCCGCAGTCTGCGCCGCGAAGGGCGTGCTCTTGCGGGAGCCCTTGAAGCCCACGCTGCCCGCGCTGGCCCACGAGACCACGTTGCCCATCTTGTCGGTCAGGGTCACGATCGTGTTGTTGAAGGTGGCCTGCACGTGGGCGATGCCCACGCGGACCTCCTTGCGCTCCCGCTTGCGCCCGCCCTTGCGGGGCGCGGCGGCGGCTTTCTCGTCCGGCTTCTGTTCGGCGGCGTCGGCCATCTGCTGGGCTCCTTACTTTTTCGGCGGGGCGGCGGGCGCGGCGGCGGCCACCGGTTTCTTCTTCACCATCACGCCCTTGCTCTTGCCCTTGCGCGTGCGCGCGTTCGTGTGGGTCCGCTGCCCGCGCACCGGCAGGCCCTTGCGGTGCCGGATGCCGCGGTAGCAACCGATGTCCATCAGCCGCTTCACGCTCATGGAGACTTCTCGGCGCAGGTCGCCCTCGACCTTGTACTCGCGTTCGATGATGTCGCGGACCCGGCCCGTCTCGTCGTCCGACCAGCTCTTGACGCGCTTGTCGGGATCCACCCGCGCATCGGCGAAGATCTTCTTCGCGGACGGGATCCCGATCCCGTAGATGTACTGAACCGCGATCTGGCCCCGCTTGTCCCTCGGCAGGTCGACTCCGGCGATACGTGCCATGTGGGCTCCTATCCCTGGCGCTGCTTGTGGCGCGGGTTCTTGCAGATGATCCGCACGCGGCCCTGCCGGCGGACGACCTTGCAGTGCTCGCACCGAACCTTGATCGACGGACGTACTTTCATTCCCTTACCCCTTTATGTATCCGCTCGGCTCGCCTTCGGCTGCGCCTCGCCAAGCTATTTGAACCGATACGTAATTCGGCCCCGGGTGAGGTCGTAGGGTGACAGCTCCACCTTCACCTTGTCGCCCGGCAGGATGCGGATGAAGTTCATGCGCATCTTGCCCGACACGTGGGCCAGCACCCGGTGACCGTTCTCCAGCTCCACCCGGAACATCGCGTTGGGCAGCGGCTCCACCACCGTACCCTCCACCTCGATCGCGTCTTCCTTGGCCATGGACTTGGGTTCCCCTACGCGGCGCGATCCAGTCGCGTCAGCACCTCGGGGCCGCCCGCGTCCGTGATGGCGATGGTGTCCTCGAAGTGCGCGGCCCAGCTCCCGTCGGCGGTCACCGCCGTCCAGTGATCCTCCAGCACCCGCACCTCCCACGAGCCCATGGTGATCATCGGCTCAATGGCCAGCACCATGCCCGTCTTGATGACCGGGCCCCGCCCCGCGTCCCCGAAGTTCGGGATCTGCGGCTCCTCGTGGAGGTTCCGCCCGATCCCGTGGCCGACGAAGGCGCGCACGACCCCGAAGCCGTGGCTCTCGCAGTGGGTCTGCACCGCGTGGGAGATGTCGCCCAGCCGGTTGCCGGCGCGGCACTGCACGATCGCCTTGTCCAGGCTCTCCCGGGTGACGTCCAGGAGCTCCTGCACGCGCGGGGGCACCGTGCCCACCGGCAGCGTGATCGCGCAATCCGCATAGTACCCTTCCACGATACAGCCGAGGTCTAGCCCCACGATGTCCCCCTCCCGAAGCTTCCGCTTGGGCGAGGGGATGCCGTGCACCACTTCCTCGTTGATCGAGACGCAGACGGTGGCCGGGAACCCCCGGTAACCCTTGAAGGCCGAGGCGGCGCCGCGCGAGACGATGAAGGCCTCCACGTCCGCGTCGATCTCCTTGGTGGAGATCCCGGGCCGGACCATCGCGCGCAGCCGGTCCTTGATCTCGGCGAGGATGCGCCCGGCCGCCCGCATGTGGCCGAGCTCGCGCGCCGACTTGAGCAGGATCACGAGGCCACCGGCTCCTTGACCGCCTTCTGGATCGCCGCGGCGACCCGGTCCACCGGGCCCTCCCCGACCACGCGCACCAGCAGGCCGCGCTTCCGGTAGTGGTCGAGCAGGGGGGCGGTCTGCGTCTCGTAGACGTCGAGCCGGCGCCCCACCGTGCGTTCCGCGTCGTCGTCCCGCTGGTAGAGCTCGCCGCCGCACTGGTCGCACCGGCCCTCCGCCTTCGGCGGGGCCGAGACCAGGTGGAAGGCGGTGCCGCACTGCCGGCAGATCCGGCGCCCGGTCAGGCGGCGCAGCAGCTCATCGCGCGAGACGTCGAAGAAGACCACGCGGTCGAGATCCTGGCCGAGCCGGCGCAGCAGCGCGTCGAGGGCCTCGGCCTGGGCCACCGTGCGTGGGAAGCCGTCCAGCACGTAGCCCGCGCCGGCGTCGGGCCGCGAGAGCCGCTCGTCCACCAGGCCGATCACGACCTCGTCGGGCACCAGCGCACCCTGGTCCATGTAGCGCTTCGCCTCGCGCCCGAGCGGGGTGCCCTCGGCCACCGCCTCGCGGAGCATGTCGCCGGTGGCCACCTGGGGGACGCCCGAGCCCGCGGCGAGCCGGCGGGCCTGGGTGCCCTTGCCGGCGCCCGGGGCGCCAAGGAAGATCACGCGACTCATGCCCCCTTCGCCTTCTTGCGGAGGAAGCCTTCGTAGTTCCGCATCAGCAGATGGGACTCCATCTGACGCACGGTATCGAGGGCCACGCCGACCACGATGAGGAGGCTGGTCCCGCCGAAGTAGAACGGGGTATTGAACCACTGGATCAGGAAGTCGGGCAGCACCGAGATCAGGGCCAGGAACATCGCCCCCGGCAAGGTGATCCGGGTCAGGGTCCGGTCGATGTATTCCGCCGTCTTCTTGCCCGGCCGCACCCCCGGGATGAACCCGCCGTACTTCTTCATGTTGTCGGCGAGGTCCACCGGGTTGAAGACGATGGCGGTGTAGAAGTAGGCGAAGAAGATGATCAGGGCGCAGTAGAGCACCGTGTAGGTGAAGTGCCCGGGCGAGAGGGCCTCCGAGATGTACTGCATCCAGGGATGGTGGATGAAGCGCGTCAGGGTCGCCGGGAACAGGATCAGCGACGAGGCGAAGATGACCGGGATGACCCCCGCGGTGTTGATGCGGAGCGGGATGTGGGTGGACTGGCCGCCGTACATCCGCCGCCCCACCACCCGCTTGGCGTACTGCACCGGGATCTTGCGCTGGCCCTCCTGCATCACCACCACCGCCGCGGTCACCGCCACCATCATGATGATCAAGCCGAGGAACACGAAGAGCTTGAGCTCGCCGGTGGAGATCAGGGTATAGGAGGAAACGATCGCGGAGGGCAGGCGCACCACGATGCCCGCGAAGATGATCAGGGAGATTCCGTTACCGATCCCCTTCTCGGAGATCTGCTCGCCGAGCCACATGATCAGCGCGGTCCCGGTGGTCAGGGTGAGCATGGTCATGAGCCGGAAGCCCCAGCCCGGATCCGGGACCAGGATGGCGCCGGCCTGGCTCCGCATGCTCTCGAGCCCCACCGCGATGCCGAAGGACTGCACGAGCGAGAGCGCGATGGTGCCGTAGCGGGTGTACTGGGTGATCTTCTTCTTGCCCGCCTCGCCTTCCTTGGCGAGCCGCTCGAGCGCGGGGATGACCACCGTGAGCAGCTGCAGGATGATCGACGCCGAGATGTACGGCATGATCCCCAGCGCGAACACGGTGAGGCGGCGCAGGTTGCCCCCCGAGAAGAGGTCCACCATGCCGAGCAGGGTGCCCTGCACCTGGTTGAAGAACTCGGCGAGGGCCGCCGCATCGATGCCCGGCGTGGGGACGTGGGCACCCAGCCGGTAGGCGGCGAGCAACACCAGCGTCATGATGACGCGGCGCTTGAGCTCCGGAACCTTGAAGATGTTCTGGAAGCTCTGCAGCCCTTCGATCACTTGCGGGTCCCCGCGCCCTTGGCGGGCAGCGCCTCGACGCGGCCGCCCGCCGCCTCGAGCTTCTGCTTGGCCGCCCCGCTGACCTTGTGGACGCGCACCGTGAGGGCGTGGGCCACGTCGCCGTCGCCCAGGATCTTGACCGCGCCTCGGCCCGACTTGCGGATCAGGCCGCTCGACACCAGCGTCTCCGGATCGACGACGCTACCCGCCGCGAAGCGGGCCGACAGATCGCGCACGTTGACGATGGCGAACTCGGTCTTGCCGCCGTAGGGCAGGAAGCCGCGCTTGGGCAGCCGCCGGTAGAGCGGCATCTGGCCGCCCTCGAACCCCGGCCGGACGCCGCCGCCGGCCCGCGCCTTCTGGCCCTTGTGGCCCTTGCCCGACGTCTTGCCGTGACCGGAGCCCGGGCCTCGGCCGATCCGCTTGCGTTTCTTGGTGGAGCCCCTCGCCGGCTTCAGATCTTCGAGTCTCATGACTTCGCCTCGCTCCGCTCGGCCTTCTTCTTTGATCCGCTCGGCTCGCCTTCGGCTGCACCTCGCCCTTCAGTCACCTCGACCGCGAACACGACCTGGCTGATCATGCCGCGGATGGTGGGCGTGTCGTCGTGCTCCACGACCTGCCGGATCCGGCGCAGGCCGAGCGCGTGCACGGTCCCCTCCTGCTTCGGGGAGAGCCCGATGATGCTCTTCACCAGGGTCACCTTAAGCTTCTTTGCCACCGGCCGCCTCCTGCCCGTCGCCTTCCATGGACCGCCGCCGCGCCGCGTAGGTGGACTGCAGCCGCTTGAGCCGCCGGAACGCGTCCATCGTCGCCTTGAGGACGTTGTGCGGGTTATTGGTGCCGAGCGTCTTGGTGAGGATATCCTGCACCCCCGCCGCCTCCAGCACCGGGCGCACCGCCCCGCCCGCGATGACCCCGGTGCCCTGCGCGGCCGGCTTGAGATACACGCGCGCGGCCCCGAAGTGGCCGGTGATCTCGCAGGGGATCGTCGTGTCCTTGAGCGGCACCAGTAGCAGGTCCTTCTTGGCGTGCTCCACCGACTTGCGGATGGCCTCGGGAACCTCGCGGGCCTTTCCGAGCCCGACGCCCACGTGCCCCTGACCGTCGCCCACCACCACCAGGGCCGTGAAGGAGAATCGCCGGCCGCCCTTGACGACCTTGGCCACCCGGTTGATCGCGACGACCCGGTCGGTCAGGTCCAGTGAATTGGGATCAATCCGCGCTTCCGCCACTCGGTGCTCCTCTCCTAGAACGCAAGGCCGGCGGTGCGCGCCGCCTCGGCCAGGGCCTTCACGCGCCCGTGGTACTGATAGCCGCCGCGATCGAACACGACCTGCGTGATGCCGCGCGCCTTCGCCCGCTGGGCCAGCAGCTCCCCCACGATCTTGGCCGCGGCCACGTTGCCGCCCGCCTTCGCCTTCTGACGGAAGTCGGGGGCCCGGCTGTCCACCGCGGCGAGCGTCCGCCCGGTGGTGTCGTCCACCACCTGGGCGTAGATGTGATTCAGGCTCCGGAATACGGCCAGCCGCGGCCGCTCCGGGGTGCCGATCACGCGCGCGCGAATGCGGAGGTGCCGGACCTTCCGCCCCTGGACCTTCTGTCCGGTCAGCATTACTTGGCCCCCGCCTTCTTGCCCACTTTTCTCCGGATGTGCTCGTCCGCGTACTTGATGCCCTTGCCCTTGTAGGGGTCCGGTTTCCGCAGGGCCCGCAGCTTGGCCGCGGTCTGACCGAGCAGGGCCTTGTCGGCGCCCCGCAGGGTGATCGAGACCTGCCGGTCCACCTCGGCCTGGATCCCATCCGGAAGCGGGAAGATGACGGGGTGCGAGTAGCCGAGGGCGAGCTGCAGGGCCTTGCCCTGGATCTGGCAGCGGTAGCCGATGCCGACGATCTCGAGCTTCCGCTCGAAGCCGTCCTTGACCCCGGTGACCATGTTGGCCAGTAGCGACCGCGTCAGCCCGTGCAGCGCGCGGACGTTGCGGTGGTCGGAGTCGCGCGCGACGGTGAGGACGTTGGAGTCCATCGTCACCGAGACCCCGGACGGGATCGACTGGCTCAGCTTGCCCTTGGGCCCCTCCGCCTTCACGGTGGCGCCTTCCAGCGCGACCTTGACTCCCGGGGGGACCGGAATGGGCTTCTTACCGATTCGCGACATGGCTCGGGTCACTCCTACCAGACGTAGGCCAGCACTTCGCCGCCCAGGTGCTGCTTGCGAACCTGGCGGTCCGTCATCACTCCGGCGGAGGTGGAGAGAATCGCCACCCCCATGCCGCCCAGAATGGTGGGGATCTTGTCCTTGGTCACGTAGATACGCCGCCCGGGACGCGAGACCCGCACGATCCCGGAGATGATCTTCTCGCTGCCCACGTACTTGAGGTAGACGCGCAGCGTGCCCTGCTTGTTGTCCTCGATGATCCGGAAGTTCTTGATGAACCCCTCGTCCTTCAGGATCTCGGCCATGCGCAGCTTGAGCTTCGACGACGGGATGTCCACCTTCTCGTGCTCGGCGCGGCTCGCGTTGCGGATGCGGGTGAGGAAGTCGGCGATCGGATCGCTGTACATGGCGCTACCAGCTCGCCTTGATCACGCCGGGCACCTCGCCCTTGAGCGCGAGCTCGCGGAAGCAGATCCGGCAGGTCTGGAACTTCCGCAGGTAGCCGCGGGGCCGGCCGCAGATCTTGCAGCGGGTGTAGGCGCGCGACTTGAACTTGGGCGGGCGTCGCTGCTTTATGATGAGCGAGGTCTTGGCCATGATCAGGCCTCCGCCCGGAACGGCACGCCCAGGTGGGTCAAGAGGGCCTTCGCTTCCTCGTCGGTTTCCGCGGTCGTCACCATCGTGATGTCCATGCCGCGGACCTTGTCCACCTTGTCGTACACGATCTCCGGGAAGATGATCTGCTCCTTCAGTCCCATGTTGTAGTTGCCGCGGCCGTCGAAGCCCTTGGGAGGGACGCCCTTGAAATCCCGCACCCGCGGTAGCGCCACGTTGACGAGCCGATCCAGGAACTCGTACATGCGCGGCCCCCGCAGCGTCACCTTGCAGCCGATCGGCACGTTCTCGCGGAGCTTGAAGTTGGCGATGGACTTCTTGGCCCGCGTGATCACCGGGCGCTGCCCCGAGATCGCCTGCAGGTCCGCGGTCGCGAAGTCCAGCACCTTCGGATTCTCCTTGCCTTCGCCCACCCCCATATTGATGACGACCTTCGAGATCCGCGGCACCTGGAACGGATTGCCGTAGCCGCGCTCCTTCATCATGGCCGGGACCACCACGGTCCGGAAGCGCTCGCGCATCCGGGGCGGTACCGTCCCGCTGACGCTGGCCCGCTTCGCCGGCGGTCCCGCGGGCTCCGGCGCCGGGGCGCCCTTGCCCCCCTTGGGCCGGGCGGGGGCCTGTCCACCCCGCCCCGCCGCAGCTCCGCCCCCCTTCCCCCCCGGTGCCTTGTCCGCCTTCTTCGGCTCTGCCATCACGCCCTCACGCCTTGTCGAGCATCTCGCCCGACCGTCTGGCCACCCGGACCTTCTTGCCGTCGGACAGGGCCTTCATCCCGACGCGCGTCGGCTTGTTGCTGGCGGGATCCACCATCATCACGTTGGAGAGGTGAATCGCCCCCTCGCGCTCGATGATCCCGCCTTGCCGCAGCTTCTGGGTGGGCTTCTGGTGCTTCTTGATCATGTTGATGCGCTCCACCACCACCCGGCCCTTCTCGGGGATCACGCGCAGCACCTTGCCCTTCTTGCCGCGCTCCTTGCCCGCCACCACTATCACGGTGTCACCCTTCCGCACGTGCGCGATCGCCATTGAGCGTCCTCTAGATGACTTCTGGGGCGAGCGAGATGATCTTGGTGAACTGCTTGTCCCGCAGCTCCCGCGCCACCGGCCCGAAGATGCGCGTGCCCACCGGGTTGTCGTCGGCCTTGAGCAGCACCACCGCGTTGCGGTCGAAGCGGATGTAGGAGCCGTCGCGGCGCCCCACCTCCTTGACGGTGCGGACCACCACCGCGCGCGCCACCTCGCCCTTCTTCACGGTCCCGTCCGGCACCGCCTCCTTCACCGCCACCACCACCACGTCGCCGAGGGAGGCGTAGCGCTTGTTGGCGCCGCCCATCACCCGGATGCACTGGACCTTCTTGGCCCCCGAGTTGTCCGCGACGTCGAGCATCGAGCGGGGCTGGATCACGACGCGCTCGCCAGCACCTGCAGGATCCGCCACCGCTTTTCCTTCGACAGGGGCCGCGTCTCCTCGACCAGCACCCGGTCTCCCACCTTGCTCGCGTTCTGCTCGTCGTGCGCCTTCAGGCGCTTCGACCGGGTGATCACGCGCTGGTAGCGCGGATGACGGAACACGCGCTCGATGACCACCACGCGCGTCTTCGTCATCTTGTCGCTGACCACCACCCCTTCCCGCGTCTTCTTCACACCCACGATTCGCTCCTCCCCACCGCGCTACGCTGGCCGCGGGATGCGCAGCGCCCGCTCCCGGAGAATGGTCTGGGCCCGGGCCAGATCGCGCCGGGCGATCGCCACCCGCGCCGGATTCTTGGCCACCCCCATGGACAGCTGGAACCTCAGGTTGAAGAGCTCCTCACCGAGTTCCTGGGCCTTCTGCTGCAGCTCGTCGTCGGACATCTCTCGCCACTTGGCCGCCTTCATGGTCGCCTCAGTGCCTCACAGCGCCCGCACGCGGGTCACGAACTTGGTCTTGATGCCGATCTTCTGGGCGGCCAGGCGGAACCCTTCCTTGGCCGTCGCCTCGTCCACGCCCTCCATCTCGTACATGATGCGGCCGGGCTTGACCACCGCCACCCAGAACTCGGGGTTGCCCTTGCCCTTGCCCATCCGGGTCTCCGCGGGCTTCTTGGTCACCGGCTTGTCCGGGAAGATGCGGATGAAGATCTTCCCGCCGCGCTTGACGCTGCGGGCCAGCGACACCCGCGCCGCCTCGATCTGACGGTTGGTGACCCAGCCCGGCTCTAGGGCCTTGAGCCCGAACTCGCCGAAGGCCAGGGTGGAGCCGCGGTGCGCCTTGCCCTTCATGCGGCCGCGCTGGGCCTTGCGATACTTGACGCGCTTGGGCATCAACATGGCGGCTTAGCCCTCGGCGGCGACTTTCTGGGTGGGGAGCACCTCACCCTTGAAGATCCACACCTTCACCCCGATGGCCCCGAACGTGGTGTGCGCCTCCGCGAGCCCGTAGTCGATGTCGGCGCGGATGGTGTGCAGCGGCACCCGGCCGTCGCGGTACCACTCCCGCCGCGCGATCTCCGAGCCGCCCAGGCGCCCGGAGCAGGCGATCCGGATGCCGTCGGCGCCGAGGCGCAGCGCGGAGGTGACCGCCTTCTTCATGGCGCGCCGGAAAGCCACCCGCTTCTGGAGCTGCAGGGCCACGTTCTCGGCCACGAGCTGCGCGTCCAGCTCCGGATGCACCACCTCTTCGATGTTGAGGTAGACCTCCTTGGCCGTCCGCATCTGGATCTCGTTCTTCAGCTTCTCCACCTCGGCCCCCTTGCGGCCGATGATGATGCCGGGCCGGGCCGTGAAGATGGTGATGCGGGCGCGGTTGGCCGAGCGCTCGATGTCGATCCGCGAGATCCCCGCGTGGTAGAGCGCCGACTTGATGTAGCGGCGGATCTTGTGGTCCTCGTGCAGCAGGTCCGCGTAGCCCTTGGTGGCGAACCAGCGCGAGCTCCACGTCCGCGTGGACCCCAGCCGGAACCCGATCGGATGCGTCTTCTGACCCATGACTACCTCTTGTCTCCCCGCGCCGTCGCCGCGCGGCCCGCGACCGTCTCGTCGCTCAGCTCGATGGTGAGATGGCTCGTGCGGTGCTTGATGAAGTAGGCGCGCCCCATCGCCCGCGGGGACACCCGCTTCATGGACGGCCCGCCGTCGGCCACCGCCTTGACGACCCGGAGGTCGTCGAGATTCCGCACCTGGTGGTTGTGCTCCGCGTTGGCGATGGCGGAGCGCAGCACCTTCTCGATCAGGCGGCCGGCCGCCTTCGGGGTGTACTGCAGGGTGGCGAGCGCCTCCCCCACCGACTTGCCCCGGATGTGATCCAGGACGAGGCGGGCCTTGGAGGCGGGCACCCGGATGTAGCGCGCGGTCGCTCGCGTGCGCACGCTCAGGACTTCCCGGTCGGGGACGCGGAGGCCTTCTCGGCCTGCCCGTGCGCCTTGAAGGTGCGGGTCAGGGCGAACTCGCCCAGCCGGTGCCCCACCATGTTCTCGGTGATGTACACCGGAATGAACTTCTTGCCGTTGTGCACCGCGAGCGTGTGCCCCACGAACTCGGGAATGATGGTGGACCGCCGCGACCAGGTCTTCAGCACCTTCTTCTGGCGCGTGCGGTTCAGCTCCTCGACCCGCTTCTCGAGGCGCTCCTCGATGTACGGGCCCTTCTTCGTCGACCGTCCCATGGTCTGTCCCGCTCCCTATTTCGTCCGCCGGGTCACGATGTAGCGATCCGACGGCCGCGCCCCGCGCCGCGTCTTGTAGCCCTTGGTCGGCTTGCCCCAGGGCGTCATGGGATGGTTGCCCTTGCCCTTGCCCTCACCGCCGCCCATCGGGTGGTCCACCGGGTTCATCACGGTGCCCCGCACGGTCGGGCGGAACCCCTTCCACCGCACCCGCCCGGCCTTGCCGATGGACACGTTCTCGTGATCCAGGTTGCCCACCTGGCCGATGGTGGCCATGCAGTCGAGCTTCACCTGCCGGACCTCGCCGGAGGGCAGCTTGATGTTCGCGTGGTCGCCTTCCTTGGCCAGGACCTGGGCGAGCGTGCCCGCGCTGCGGCAGAGCTGACCGCCCTTGCCCGGCTGCAGCTCCACGTTGTGCACGAGCGTGCCCAGCGGGATGTTCCGGATGGGCAGCGCGTTGCCGGGCAGGATATCGGCCTGCGGCCCCGACATCAGGATGTCGCCGGGCTTGAGCCCGAGCGGCGCGATGATGTAGCGCTTCTCCCCGTCCCGGTAGTGGAGCAGGGCGATGTTCGCGGAGCGGTTCGGATCGTACTCGATCCCCGCGACCTTCGCCGGGATGCCGTGCTTCTCGCGCCGGAAGTCCACGTCGCGGAGCATGCGCTTGGCCCCGCCGCCCCGGTGCCGCACCGTGATGCGGCCGTGGACGTTGCGCCCGTTGGTCCGGTGGCGCTTGGGGCGCAGCAGGCTCTTCTCCGGCGTCTTCTTCGTGATCTCTTCGCTGGTGACGAAGGTCATGTAGCGCCGGGCCGGCGACGTGGGCTTGACCGTCCGGATTCCCATGATGCTATGCGCCCTCCACGAGCTCGATTTTGTGGCCGGGGGCCAGGGTGACCATGGCCTTCTTCCAGCTCCGGCGCCGCCCCTCGAACTTGCCCATGCGCTTCCACTTACCCTCGCGGGCCTGGGTGCGCACGTCGGCCACCTTGACGTTGAAGACCTTCTCCACCGCCTGGCGGATCTCCACTTTGTTGGCGTCCACCGCGACCTCGAAGGTCACCGTGTTCGTGACTTCCTTCTGCTGCATGCTCTTCTCGGTCATCAGGGGGCGAACGAGCACCGAGCGCGGATCCCTCATGACTTGAGCGCCTCCTGCAGCGCCAGCAGCGCCGCCTTCTCGAACACCACCCGCTCGCTGCGGATGAGCTGGTACACCGACACGTGCCCGGGCGTCTCCAGCGAGAGCCACGCCACGTTGCGCGCGGCGCGCTTGAGCCCCTCCGGCACCTCGGAGACCACCAGCAGGGTGGGCTGCCCGGCGATGCCGAGCCCCTTCAGCCGCGTCGCCAGCGTCTTCGTCTTCGCGTCGCCCACCCCGAGCGCCTCCACCACCGAGAGCTCGCCCGCCCCCAGCTTGGCGGCCACCGCCTCCCGCAGCGCGGCCCGGCGCATCTCGGTGGGCAGGCGCTTGTCGTACTTGCGCGGCCGGGGCCCGAAGGGCTTGCCGCCGCCCTTCCACTGGGTGGCCCGGATGGACCCCTGGCGGGCCCGCCCGGTGCCCTTCTGCTTCCAGGGCTTGCGCCCGCCACCCCGCACGTCGCTGCGCCCGCGGGTCGAATGCGTGCCCGCGCGCCGCGCGGCCAGCTCCTTCACCACCGCCTGGTGGAGCAGGGGCACCCGCGGGGTGCCGCCGAACACGTCGGCGGACAGCTCGAGCGTCTGGGCCTTGCCGGTGCCGCCGTCGACCGGAACGCTGGGCATGCTACTTGGCCTCTCGCTGCTTCTGCTGCTGCGCCTTGGTCTGCTTCACGCTCTTGCGGATCACCACGAGCCCTCCGATGGCTCCCGGCACCGCGCCGCGGAGCAGGACCAGGTTCTGCTCGGGGAGCACGCGCGCCACCACCAGGTTGAGCACGGTGCGCTGGTCGCCGCCCATCCGGCCCGGCAGGTGATGGCCCGGCCACACCCGCGACGGATCCGAGGAGGCGCCGATCGAGCCCGGCCGTCGGTGGAACATGGAGCCGTGACTCGCATCGCCGCCCGACCAGTGGTAGCGCTTCACGCCGCCCGCGAAGCCCTTGCCCTTGGTCACCCCCACCACGTCCACGAACTCGCCCGGGCTGAACAGATCCACGGTGAGGGTCTGGCCGACCTGGTAGGCGCTCACCGCCTCGGTCTTCTGCAGCCGGATCTCCCGCAGCACCCGCATCGCGCCCGGCAGGCCCGCCTTCTTGTAGAGGCCGGCCATCGCCTTGGTGACGTTCTTCTTGCGGGGCTCGAAGCCGAGCTGGAGCGCGTCGTAGCCGTGGGTCGTCTTGGTGAGGACGCCGACGACCGTGCAGGGGCCCGCCTCGACCACCGTCACGGGGATCAGGTTGCCGTCCTCCCCGAAGACCTGGGTCATGCCCTTCTTGCGGCCGATCAGCCCCTCTTTCATCGCCATGGTCAGACTCTCTCGAGCTGCGGTTGTCCAGACCCATCAAAACGGTCCAGATGCGAGGCGGCGAGGGAGATCGCGGCGCGAGGCGTACTTTCCGGACGTTGAGCGCCGCGACGACCGAGGCCGCACTCCCGCAGATGGGCCGTTTTCATGGGTCTGGCTAGAGCTTGATCTCGACGTCCACACCACTCGGCAGATCGAGCTTCATCAGCGCGTCCACCGTCTGGGGCGTCGGATCGAGGATGTCGATGAGCCGCTTGTGCGTCCGCATCTCGAACTGCTCCCGCGACGTCTTGTCCACGTGGGGCGAGCGCAGCACCGTCCACCGGTTGATGATGGTGGGCAGGAGCACCGGCCCGGTCACGCGCGCGCCGGTGCGGCGCACCGTCTCCACGATCTCCTTCATCGAACGATCCAGAAGACTGTGGTCGTACGCCTTCAGGCGGATCCGGATCTTCTGGTCGGCGCTCACGGTAGCCATGGCGTGTTAGTCCACGATCTCCGCGACCACGCCCGCCCCCACCGTCCGCCCACCCTCCCGAATCGCAAACCGCAGCTCCTTCTCCATCCCGATCGGCTGGATCAGCTCGATCGCCATCGTCACGTTGTCCCCCGGCATCACCATCTCC
>DASQAL010000068.1:0-6936 GCA_035635775.1 Candidatus Acidiferrum sp. | reverse complement strand
CACCGAGGGCGACTACGACCACGCCGATCCCGCGTGGTCGCCGGACGGGCGCTCGATCGCCTTCACGTCGGTCCGCCACGACGACCGCGACCACGACGACGCGTCCGACATCTGGCTCGTGGCGGCCGAGGGTGGCGCGCCCCGCCGCCTGACCGCCACCGCGGGGCCGGCCGGCCACGCCGCCTTCTCGCCCGCCGGAGACACCCTCGCCTACGTGGGCCGATCGGAGATCAACACCTTCGGGAGCAATGTCCGACTGTTCGCGCTCCCGGCGGCGGGCGGCGCGCCCCGGTGTCTCACCGCCGACTTCGATCGCTCCTGCTCGCCGCTTGGGGTGCGACCGCTCTGGAGTCCGGGCGGCGATGCGATCACGTTCGCCGCGGAAGACCACGGCAGCCTCGGCATTTACCACGTTCGTCCCGGCGGCGGCCCGGTTAAGCGAATCGCGTCTGGCGAGCGGGTCGTCACCGGCTTCTCCATCTCCCGCAACGGCACGACCATGGTCTTCGCGGCGAGCGAGCCCGACTCCCCGGCCGAGGTCTTCGTCTGCGGCGCGGACGGCGGCGGCGAGCGGCGCCTCACCGCCTTCAACCGGGAGTGGACGCGGGAGGTCGCGCTGAGCCGCCCGGAGCGCTTCCGCTTCGAGCGGGCCGGCATGACGGTGGATGCCTGGATCATGAAGCCGTTCGGCTGGAAGCCCGGCACCCGCTATCCCCTGCTCCTCAACGTGCACGGCGGCCCCCACGCGCAGTACGGGTACCCGTTCCTCGACGAGTTCCAGGTCCAGGCGGGCGCGGGCTACGCGGTGCTCTACACCAATCCGCGCGGTAGCCAGGGGTACGGCGAAGCGTTCACCCGCGCGGTGGTGGGCGACTGGGGCGGCGACGACGCGGCCGACGTGCAGGCCGGCCTCGACGAGGCGCTGCGCCGGTACGACTGGATCGATCCCGACCGGCTGGGCCTGCTGGGCGGCAGCTACGGCGGGTTCTTGACGAGCTGGATCGTGGGCCAGTCCACCCGCTTCAAGGCCGCCTGCTCGGAGCGCGCGGTGAACAGCCACGTCACCATGTTCGGGTCGAGCGACATCGGCCACCTCTTCAACGTGGGGGAGCTGGGCGGCATTCTCCCGTGGGAGAACATGGCGAAGTACCTCGAGCGCTCGCCGCTGACCTACGCCAAGAACATCACGACCCCGCTCCTGATCATCCACTCCGAGGACGACCTGCGTTGCCCGATCGGGGAGGGTGAGCAGCTCTTCATGGCGCTCAAGACGCTGCGCCGCGAGGTGGTGTTCGTGCGCTTCCCGGACGAGAACCACGAGCTCTCGCGCTCGGGCAAGCCCCGCCACCGCCTCGAGCGCTTCCGGATCATCCTGGACTGGTTCGCGAAGTACGTCTAGTCGTCGGAGGGGGCCTCGACGGCCCCCTCCGAACCTCCCCCAAACATGGGTTGCGCCGGCAAAGCCGGCGCTCGAACGGAGACTAGACAGAGTCGGAGCGGAAGGCGGGCATGACCTGGGCGCCGAAGCGGCGCATCGATTCCACGATGCGCTCGTGGCCCAGGTAGCCGAAGCTCATCTGGCAGAGGATGTGCTGCACCCCGGCGCTCCGTAGCTCGGCGATCCGCTCGGCGACCTGCCGGGCGGTGCCGTAGAGCGCGCCGGTCGCCATCGACTGGCGCACCGCCTCGTCCTCCGGCACCCGCGGATCGTTGAACGCGTTCAGCACCGCGGGATCCACGCGGTAGTCCGCGGGATTGTGCGCGGCGCGCGAGTCGAGCATGTGCCGGCGGGTGTGCGCGAGGGTGTCGGCGAGCCGGTCCTCCGCCTCGGCGTGGCTCTCGCCCACGTAGACGTGGCGCCACACCGCGACATCGCGGCGAAGCCGGTCGCGGACCAGCGCGGAGTGGCCTCCTGCGACCAGCCCGTCTTCGTAGAGCTTGAGGCGCTCGCCGAGCACGCCCAGCGGCAGGCGTGAGGTCAGGATGGGCACGCCCTGCCGGCCGCACTCGGCGAACGAGCCCGGCGTCACCACGCTGCGCCAGATCGGCGGGTGCGGGCGCTGGTACACCCGCGGGCGCAGCGCGGGCAGGCTCACCTGGAAGAACTTGCCCTGGTAGCTGAAGGGCTCCTCGGTCCACGCGCGGGTCAGGATCTCGAGGGCCTCCGCGCTGCGCTCGCGGCTGTCGTCGCTGCGCAGGCCGTAGCCCACGTACTCGTACTCGTTGTAGAGCGTGCCGCGGCCCACCCCCACGTCGAGGCGGCCGCGGCTCAGGTTGTCGAGCAGCGCGAGCTGCACCGCCAAACGGATGGGATGCCGGAGCGCGAGCTGGATCACCGCGAAGCCGATGCGCACGCGGGTGGTGCGGGCGGCGAGCGCGCTCGCGAACGGGATCGGATCGCAGTAGACGGCCTCGCCGGTGAAGTTGTGCTCGGTGAGCCAGACCGAGTCGAAGCCGACCTGCTCGGCCAGGCACGCCTGGGTGAGCTGCTCCTCGATGGCGGTGTAATCGTCGGCCGCCGACGGCGAATGCGAGAGGGTCAGCCAGCCGAAGCGCATCGGATCAGGCGCCGATCAGGGTCCGCGCCAGCTCGATCTCCCCCAGATGCGTCATGCCGTGGGTGAGCCCGACCTGCCCCAGGCACTGGACGACCGTCATCTCGCCGAGCGGCTTGACCATCACCGTCTTCTCGAGGAGCTCGGGCGTGGCGGCGGCGAAGAGCTCCTCGGTGCCGGCCCACACCTTCTGCGTGTACTCCTGGAAGAGCGGGATGTCCTTGATGCGCAGCGCCTGGGCCTCCTCGGTGGACATCCCGGTGCCCTGCGCGGCGGGCGGCAGCCCCAGCTTCTGGCCGTAGCCGCTCTCGGTCCAGATCGGCGGCCGCCGGTCCTGGATCACCCAGCGCACGATGTTGTCCTCGGTGCGCACGTAGTGCCAGATCCCCCACCCGATCGTGTTGGCCTTCGGGTGCCCGGCCGGCACCGTGTGGAGCTGCTCCGGCGTGAGCTCGGCCAATGCCTTGTCGAGACCTTTGTGAAGCCGTTTGAGATTTGCCCGGATGAAGTCCGCCGCGGTCAGCATCGTGAGCCTCCTTGTATCATGTATAATCGGGGCCGGTACACAGCTCCGAGGAGCGTTGCGACGGGAGCCCTTCCCGCCAGGCTCGGAGTGGCCGACCCCTCGGGCCGGCTGTGGGCAACGGCGCTCGCAAACTCCCATACCATAAGGAGGGCGCGAGATGAGCGCCACTAGCAAATCGACCCGGCCCCAGGACCACGTCGTCACCGATCTGAGCCTCGCCGACTGGGGCCGCAAGGAGATCCAGATCGCCGAGACCGAGATGCCCGGTCTCATGGCCATCCGCGAGGAGTACGCGAGCCAGCAGCCCCTGCGGGGCGCCCGCATCACCGGGTCGCTGCACATGACGATCCAGACCGCGGTCCTGATCGAGACCCTGGAGGCCCTCGGCGCCGACGTCCGCTGGGCCTCCTGCAATATCTTCTCGACCCAGGACCACGCCGCCGCCGCGATCGCGGCCGCCGGCACCGCGGTGTTCGCGCGCAAGGGCGAGTCGCTCGAGGAGTACTGGGACTACAGCCACCGCATCTTCGAGTGGCCCGAGAACGCCTACTCCAACATGATCCTGGACGACGGCGGCGACGCCACCCTGCTGCTGCATCTGGGCGCGGTGGCGGAGAAGGACGCCTCCGTCATCTCCCACCCCGCCAACGAGGAAGAGACCGCGCTCTTCGCGGCGATCAAGGCGAAGCTTGCCAAGGATCCGACCTGGTATTCCACCCGGCTCACCAAGATCCGCGGCGTCAGCGAGGAGACCACCACCGGGGTCAAGCGACTCTACCAGATGGCCAAGGAGGGCCGGCTCAAGTTCCCGGCCATCAACGTCAACGACTCGGTGACTAAGAGCAAGTTCGACAATCTCTACGGCTGCCGCGAGTCGCTGGTGGACGGAATCAAGCGGGCCACCGACGTCATGGTGGCGGGCAAGGTCGCGGTGGTGTGCGGCTACGGCGACGTCGGCAAGGGCTCGGCCCAGGCGCTCCGCGCGCTGTCGGCCCAAGTGTGGGTCACCGAGGTCGACCCGATCTGCGCGCTGCAGGCCGCGATGGAAGGCTACCGCGTGGTGACGATGGAGGAGGCCGCCGAGCTGGCGGACATCTTCGTGACCGCCACCGGCAACTACCACGTCATCACCCACGAGCACATGAAGCGGATGAAGAACAACGCGATCGTGTGCAATATCGGCCACTTCGACAGCGAGATCGATATCGCGTCGCTCAAGCAGTACCAGTGGGAGAACATCAAGCCGCAGGTCGATCACGTCATCTTCCCCGACGGCACGCGCATCATCCTGCTCGCCGAGGGCCGGCTGGTCAACCTGGGCTGCGGCACCGGCCACCCGAGCTACGTGATGAGCTCGTCGTTCGCCAACCAGGTCATCGCCCAGATCGAGCTCTTCACCAACCCCGAGAAGTACCCGATCGGGGTCTACGTGCTGCCCAAGCACCTCGACGAGAAGGTCGCGCGCCTCCAGCTCAAGAAGCTGAACGCGCGACTGACCGAGCTGACCGACGCCCAGGCCCGCTACATCGGCGTGGAGAAAACCGGCCCCTACAAGCCGGACCACTATCGCTACTAACCCGGAGGGGGGCTCTGCAGCGCTCGGAGGGGGGCTCCGCCCCCCTTCCGAACCTCCCCCCAGAAACGGGAGCGCGGGCGGAGCCCGCGCGGGACGCGGACTGATCCGCCGTCGTGTGTCTAGTCGGGGCCGCAGCGGCGGGCCTGGAACATGAGGTTGGAGGCGGTGAGGGCCCAGGCGGGGGTGATGGGGCAGCCGCCCGCCCGGAGCGCGCTCGCGATCCAGCTATTGCACGTGTAGACCAGCGAGTAGCGGCTGGTGGCTGCGTAGAAGCGGCTGCCGGGATAGAGGCCCGGGCCCAGGTCGATCGGCCGGCCCGCTTCGTCGCGAGCGTAGGCGCGCGAGACGAAGCGGGCCAGCGCGTCCGCGCCGTGTGCGGAGAGCACGACCGGGATGATCTCGGCGTGGGCGTAGTGCTCGGCGGGCACACGGTCGAGCCCGACCACGTGGAGCACGCTGCCCTCCGAAGCGAGCGAGGCTGCGACGGCCAGCCGGATGCCCGCGTCCGGCGATTGGTAGAACGCGCGATCCCCCCACCCCACCTCCAGGAATCGCGCGGCCGGGAACCGGGCCGGCTCGGGCCACGCGGCCGACGGGATCTGATCGCGCGGGATCACGAGCCCGCTGTGCCAGCCATGCCGGACGACGTGGACCGTGACGGTCGCATCGCCCGGGCGTGGAGGGTATAGCTCGCGCACCGGCCCGAGACAGGCCGCGACGGCCAGCCCCGCGATGAGGGCGACCAGGACCCGGCCCACGCGCGCGCCGGGCGCTTGCCGACGCGAGCCGCCGTCCGGTAGCCTACCCCGGCCGGCCCGGGCCTCGCTCGACGGGCGGCCCAAGGAGAGCCGATGAAGATCACCACGATCGAATCGCTGCATGCCGACGGAGGGTGGCGCAACCTCGACTTCCTCAAGATCAGCACCGACGAGGGCCTCGTGGGCTGGAGCGAGTACAACGAGTCCTTCGGCGGCGTCGGCGTTTCCGCGGCCATCGCCGGGCTCGCGCCCGCGCTCATCGGCACGGATCCGCGTCCGTGGGAAGCCCACGTTGCCCTGCTCTACGCCCTCCGCCGGCAGGCCGCCGGCGGGGTGATCCAGCAGGCCATCGGCGCCATCGAGAACGCCCTCCTCGACATCAAGGCCCGGTCCCTCGGCGTGCCGGTCTATTCACTCTTCGGCGGCCCGGTCCGCGACCGCATCCGGCTCTACTGGTCGCACTGCGCCACCTACCGGGTGAGCCGCGCCAAGGAGATGCAGATCCCGCCGGTGCGCACCCTCGCCGACATCGTGGCGGTGGGCCGCGAGGTGGTGGCCAAGGGGTACACCGCGCTCAAGACCAATGTGCTGCTCCTGGGCGACACCCCGCGGGCCCACGTCCCCGGCTTCGGCCGCAGCGCGGGCTTCCCCGAGCTGAACGCCGACCGGCACGTGCTCGACGCCATGCGCGCCGAGCTCGCCGCCTTCCGGGAGGGCGCCGGGCCCGACATGGACATCCTGGTGGACCTCAACTTCAACTACAAGACCGAGGGCTTCCTCAAGATGGCGCGGGCCATGGAGCCCTACGACCTCTTCTGGGTCGAGATGGACACGCGGGACCCGAAGGCGCTGGCCTACGTGCGGAGCCGCACCACCATCCCGGTGGCCTCGTGCGAGTGCCTCTTCGGCCGGCGCGACTACCGGCCGTTCTTCGAGCACCAGGCGGTGGACGTGGCCATCATCGACACGCCGTGGAACGGGGTGGGCGAGTCGCTCAAGATCGCGGCCATGGCCGACACCTACGAGATCAACGTGGCCCCGCACAACTTCTACGGCCACCTCGCCACCATGATGAACGCGCACTGGAGCGCGGTCGTCCCCAACCTGCGCATCATGGAGACCGATCCCGACATGGTGCCGTGGCAGGACGACCGTGACGCCGCAGATCAAGGACGGTCAGCTGCTCCTTCCCACCGGGCCCGGCTGGGGCACCGAGGTGAACGAAGAAGCGGTCCGCGCTCACCCGCCGAAGACGCGTGGATAGCGCGGCGGGCCCTATCCGGCGGAGCGCAGCGCGCCGGCCACGATCTCCTGCGCCTCGCGCACGATGGCCTCGAGGTGCGCGGCGTCCCGGAAACTCTCCGCGTAGATCTTGTAGATGTTCTCCGTCCCGGAGGGTCGCGCCGCGAACCAGCCGCTCGCGGCCACCACCTTCAGCCCGCCGATCGGCGCGTCGTTGCCGGGCGCCCGGGTGAGCGTGGCGGTGATGGGCTCGCCCGCGAGCTGCGACGCCGTGACCGC